>DATNNY010000074.1:0-9538 GCA_035601635.1 Pyrinomonadaceae bacterium | reverse complement strand
GAGTGTTTATGGCTACCCGAATAATGGTTCCTACCCGAACGTTTATGGCTATCCGAATGTCTATGGGTACCCGAATAATGGTTCCTACCCGAACGTTTATGGCTACCCGAATGGCGGCCAATACCCATCGCCTTATGAGAGACGCCGCTCGCGGAATCTGGGGACGATGGGTGCGCCAGGGGCGGGCGCGCCGAATCGAGGCGTGATCAATACGGGTTCAGGACCGCAGGGGCCGCAGATTCCAAGACGACGCCATCTGGGCGTTGGCGCTCAACTGATCTCACCCTACCCCACTCCATATCAGCCACCCGTTTATGGAAACTCATCCAACCAGGACGACAGGATGGATAATCTGCTCATGAGGCGAGCCGAGCTGGAAGCTCTTTGGCGAGCACTGGAGGATGACGCGCGCAGAGCGAGAGTCCCGCAAGCATGGCTGCTGCCTTGAGAGCCGGAGATTGCCACGGCATCGGACTAAGAGTTGTTTGGCGGAAGGAACAGCTTTTGCGCTCGGCAAACCTGGCCCGGAAATTCGGTTCAAGGCAACACTATTCTGATGGTTCCGGTGTTACTGATCTGGCCGTGCGCTTTGATCGTCACCAGGCAAACTCCGGCCGCCATGGTATTTGGCAACCTGAACCTAACTTGCGCAAAACTGAAGTTGGGGACGAGGCGCACATCTTCGGCCGGAACATCAAAGCTTTGGTTGTTAGCGTCGACCAGGTTAACCACTATCGCGGACGCTGTTTCGCCCTGGTTGAGCTGCAGATTCGCTGCAAAGATAATCACCCTCGTATTTCGATCCGGCCCGAGGTCAAGCCAGCTCGCGATACTCTGAACATGAAACGGATCCCGGACAAACAGCAACGAATCAAATGCTGTCGCCTGGTTAACATCAGGGCCTGATTCGTCCAGTATCAACAACAGCCCTGGCTGACTGGTAACGACCTGCCCACCTGGAAGCGTGACCGAACTTCCCAGGAAGGTCGAATCTCCACTATAGGTTGCTGAGATCGAATGCGTACCGCTCGTTAGGGTTGCGGTCGAGACGTGGGCCGTGCAGGTATTTGCTCCGCTAGCGACACAGGTTACTGGGCTTCCCAGATTGCCGGCGCCGTCTGTAAACTGAATCACTCCAGTCGGCGTGCCGAAACCACCTGTCACAGTTGCAGTAAAGCTCACATTTTGACCGAGGTCAGAGGGATTGACTGACGATAGAACTGTGGTTGCGGTCGCCGCTTTTGCATTGGTAAGCGAGAAGTCTGCGAAAGGCGAGCCGCCCGCGAGGCTTGCGACAACATTGTATGGGCCACCGGCAGTTCCATTCGCCGTGAATGCCGGCGCAGTCGCCACACCGCTCGCGTCAGTGCTGGCGTTTGCTGTGGTAACGTTGCCGGGGAAAGTACCGCTGGCTCCGCTTGCCGGTGCGGTGAACGTCACGGTGATACCGCTCTGGTTGACCCCGGACTCTTTGATCGTCACTTGCAATTGTGTTGCGAAAGTCGACCCGATAGTAGTCGACTGCGGCGTTCCCGCCGTCGCGTTGATCGAGTAATTGACTTCAACTGCGCCGATGTCAACCGTAGCATTGACGACACGATTGAAGCCTGCGCCGCGCTGATCCACTGGTAGAGCTTCAGCAGTATTGCTGTCACCATCGAGATCGAAGGTGTCAGCTGGCAAAAGCGCATTGCTACCGGCATTGATCGCCGGACTGCTGGGCAGTAGCAGATGCGTTTGAGTCGGCCCGCCGTAATTGCCAAGCACTCCAAGGCCGGGGTTGCTCAAGCCAACCTGGTTACTGTTAACTCCGTTTATGAGTCCGCCTGAACCACCTATCCCAATTACGTTGAACGCGCTTGAAGCGTCAACTGTGTCCGAAATGTCGTCGGCAGTTGTTGCGGGGCCTCGGAAATTCGCAGCCACAATTGTATTCCGCAAACTGATATTTCCGGACAATCTGGAAATACCGCCGCCTGTGGCGTTGTTGCTTCCGGTTGAATCCGCACGGTTCGCTGTTACCGTGACATTGATAAGGTTCAAGGGACCGTTGGAGACAATCCCGCCGCCGCTCCATTTCGCTGAATTATTGGAAATCGTGCTATTGATGATCATCCCCGGCGGAGTCCCAGGTGGGAAGGTTGGTATGCCGACTGCGATGCCGCCGCCGCTCCCCTCGCAAGTATTATTCAAAACCACACTATTAATAATGTTGAAGGTGCTCCCAAAACTCCCACTACTCTCAATGCCTCCTCCGCCACCAACCACGCTAGCATTGCCCGAGATAGTGCTATTGATAACTGTAAGAGATCCACCGCCCCCGGAGCCGTTGAAAATTCCGCCGCCATCTTGCGCGGAATTATAAGCAATAGTGCAGTGATCAATTGTCAATATGCCGCCGTTAAGGATGCCGCCGCCGAAACTGGCGAATGGGACTTTCCCATTGCTCAGCATTAGCCCTGAAAGAGTTACGGTCCCTGCGGAGATGTTCAGAATCCGGAAGTCCGGCGTCCCACCTGCGGTGCTGCGCTTAACCGTCAACAGGTTCGCGCCCAGTCCGGCGATCTTCAGGTTCTTGTCGATAAGAAGTTCGGCTGACGTCAGCGTGATCATGAAAACTCCACCGCTGAATCCAGGGTCGCTGGTCGGAATGCTAAAGGTGATCGTATCGCCTGAGCAGGCGGTCCTGATTATCTCACGCAAGCTGCCGGCGCCGCTGTCGTTAGTGTTAGTGACGACCGTCGGCCCACAGTTGACGGTAATCGTCGCCGTGGCCGCCGAACCCAGACCGGCGCCACCCGAACTGGTAGCGCCCTGCACCTGGAAGCTGAAGATGCTCGATGGACTCGCCAGATTGTGTCTCGGCGTGAAGCGAAGTCCCGCACTGCCTTCGGCGACGGTGATGAACGTATTGTTGGTAATCTGCGTGGTGCCGTCGCTCTTGAATAGAGTGCCGTTCGTAATGTTCGTGATCTTGAAGTGAGTTACTTCAGTGCCGTCCACCGCACTGCGACTAATCACCAGACCTGAGGTGGTCTGTGTGTTGACGATAGTTGTCGCCGGCGTTACCGATGGAACATCCGCAACCGGATTCACGGTAATCGTGGCCGTCGCCGCTGGACTGAGACCGCTGCCGCTTCCATCGGTGGCGCCATGAACGTTAAAGCTGAATGGAGTCGTGGTCGGACTGAACAGATTCGCCGCCGGAGTGAACTTCAAACCGGCATTACCTTCGGCAAAAGTGATGAAGTCGCCATTGTTTATCTGCGTGGTGCCATTGTTCTTGAACAGCGTGCCGTTGGTGATGCCGGTGATCTTGAAATGCGTGACCTCCGCACCGTCGACCGCGTTGCGGTTGATGACCAGACCCGAAGTCGTTTGTGTGTCCTCGTTTGTCGTCGCATTCGTAACTGACGGCGTGTCGGCTACGGGAGTGACCGTGAGGACGAACGTGTCCGACATAGACTCTGAGCCGCTCGTTACCGTCACCGTGATTGTCGAGGCACCGGACTGGTTCGCCGCCGGAGTGATATTGAGCGTTCGCGTTGAGCCGCTTCCCGTCAAGCTAATGTTGGCCGGAGCATTCGGCACCAGGGTGGGGTTGCCTGACGAAGCCGTGACGTTCGTGATCGCATTGGCGTCGCCTACATTGAAGCCAAAGGAAAGCGAACCGTCTTCCGCTATGGATTTGTCCGTGATGTCCTCAACAGCGGCTTGGGCTTCGAACGCTCCAATGTCTGCCGTCGCGACTGTATCGGCATCAGCCGCGTCGCGCCGGCGCAGAAAACCACGCTGATCGAAGGCGGGCAGAACGTTCGCTCCGCTCGAGTGCGGAGCCGCAGTCGTACTGTTAGCGCCCCGAGTTACAGTCAGCGTGTTACTCGCCTTAGCGGTCACGACCATCTGCTCTGAGTCGACCAGGATCGTAAAGCCCACGCCCGCAGGTATGGTGCTCGCATTCGTGACGATGACGGTGGTCGTAGAGTTGTCGATTCCACCATTAAGCGTAGTTAGGGGAACATCCGTGCCGCCATCGAGCGCCGGACTGCCGGCGAGCAAGGCATGTGTGAGCGTCGGGCCGCCGTTGTTAGCGAGCGTGCCAAGGTGCGGGTTAAGCGGATTTGCGGTGTTGCCAAATTGGTCGCCAACGACATCTAGTCCAGAGCTGCCATCTGCGTTTCCGATGAGATTGTAGCCTTGCGAAACAAAGCCGCCACCTACGTCCAACCCGCTAACATTGCCGGCAATGATGTTGTTCGTGACGATTGCATGGTTACCAAAAGTGTATACCCCAACACCCGTGTTATTGGTGATCGTGCAGTTCGTCAGGGAAAGAGCGGTACTGACATCGTCGCTGATGCCACCGCCGGACAGGCCAACGTTGCCGCTGATGGTGGCGTTGGTCATCCTTAATGTACCTGCAGCTCTGTTCATGATGCCGCCGCCGTAAGAGCTGGACGCGTTGCCGTTGATGGTGCTGCTTGTCACGGCTAAAAACCCCTCATTTTGTATCCCACCCCCAAATCCCGCGCCCATGGCTCCAGTACCGGAATTATTTCCGCTGACCGTGCTGTTCGTCAGTGTGCTCGTGCAATTTGTCTCTGAATAGATCCCGCCGCCCTGGCCACCAGCACCATTGCTTCCGCCGTTACCAGCGCTGTTGTTGCTGACGGTAATACTGATTAAGTTCATCGTGCCAGAAATGCCGTCGATTCCTCCCCCGTTGCCGCTAATAGAAACTATGTTGCCCCCATCGCCACCTTTCCCGGCGTTGTTCCCGTTAACCGCGCAGTTAGTCATCGTCAGAGCGCCCTGCGTGTAGACACCACCACCCGACCCTCCAGCGCCAGCTTCTGAATTGCCGCTGTCGCCACCCTTGCCTCCGATGTTTCCGGTGACGGCACAATTCGTCATCGTCAAGGTGCCAGAGTTGTAAATGCCGCCACCGAGACCACCGTTGCCTCCGAAGCTATTGCCAAAGCCGCCATCTCCAGTTCGGTTCGCGGTCACCGTGACGTCGGTCAAGGTCAACGTTCCAAAATTCATGATGCCGCCGCCGTCACCGCCACGAGTGCCAAAAGTACCCACGACCCCGTCCGCGGTCTTACCATTCGTTACCGTCAGTCCCGACAGGCTGACGGTGCCAGAGCCGACATTGAATATGCGGAACCGTGGGGTCGCGGGCGCGGCATTTCGCTCAATCGTCAGCAAGCCAGCGCCCGGACCAGCAATGGTCAGGTTCTTGTTGATACTCAACTCAGCGGTGGTCAAGCTAATCGGGCTGATTACCATCGCCATGTTGAAGGTGATGGTCGACGCGTCGCACGCGTCAGTAACCGCCTGACGCAGACTACCCGCGCCGCTATCAGCGTTGTTTACTACGACAGGATCGGTTGCGCAGACAGGCGCCAGAGTAGAGGCGCCGGGCTCATAGCGGTTGGCCGTAGACGACGCAGTGTTCACCCTATCGTTATCCGGTGTCGTCGCCATGGCAGCTTTGCCGGAAGCTCTTGAAGTAAAGTTGCCGTGTGCGGCAACAAAGATTATGCCAGCCACAAGTACAGTCAGAAAAACAATTCGCGCAACTACGAGAGCCCGATGAGAGCGTGAGAACGGGGGATTAAGTTCCTTCACTGTTTTTAAGGGAAACAACTGTTTCAGTAGGGACGGGTGCTTAGGAAAAGGAATAGTACCAAGCTTCGCCCGGGCCCATTCTGGAAATATTTAGAGAAGACTCTCGCCAAGGAAGTTTCTCTTCCAATAGCGTCGGGGGAGTCTGGAAACTGCCACAAGGTATCACGCGCCCCAACGCACATCAAGTCTCTTCGGCGTTTTCCGGGAATTGCGAGAACCCAGTCTATCGATTCACTGATCGAAAGTGAAGCGCATTCGCCCGGCTCAAAAGACTGGGCTGTAGATTGCAGTCAACCGAGTCCGTCATTAGTAAGCATTACCCGGCAATGCTTCCGACTGTGTCTGGAGGTTTTTGCGGGAAATTGAAGAAATCAAACGGAAACTGCGGATTCTCTTAGGCACCTGAGCAAGACTACCAATCCCTCCTGTCGTGGGCCTTGACTGGCACGCGTCTGGGTGCTGGCGGGTTGGCTAACTCGGCGATCGAGCGAGTCTACGAACGTTCTTCTAACTAACTATTCTGACGGTTCCACCATTGCTGACCAGGCCGTGCACTTTCACTGTGATCATGCACGCGCCGACAGAGAGATTATCGGGCAGCCGAAAAGTGATCTGGGCAAAATCAGAGTTGGGAACCAGGCGCACGTCCTCCGCGGTTACGTCGAAGCTTTGGCTGCTGTTCTCGACTAGATGAACCACCACCGCCGACGCCGTCTCTCCCTGATTTAGCTGCAGGTTCCCTGCAAGAATAGTAACCCGCGTATTTCGATCCGGCCCGAGATCAAGCCAACTCGCAATACTCTGAACATGAAACGGATCTCGGACAAACAGCAACGAATCAAATGCTGTCAGCTGATTAACATCAGGGCCTGATTCGTCCAGTATCAACTGGGGTGGCGAAGACGTGATCGTATCGTTGTCGACAATAGTGAGCGTGGAAGTATTTGGACTACCAAGAAAGGAGCCGCCACTCGGATTGCTCAAACTCAGCTTGACCGTTTCGTTTCCTTCCACATAAAGATCATCAACCAGAGGAATCGAAAATGTCTTAAAAGTCTCTCCCGCGTTGAAATGAAGAGTGCTCGATGTCGCAAGGTAATCGGCGGGGCTGTTGGCTGTCCCATCACTCGTCGCATAGTCGACGGTGGCAGCCGCTGATGTGTTGCCCATACGCATGACAGTTATGACTGCGTTTCCTCCGCCCTCTGACACATAAGAAGTCGCCGAGTTGAATTGGCAACTGCTCGCGCTCGCTCCCGTTTGAAACTGTCCGCGAATCTCGCCATTCAGGAAATTGCTGCTATGAACATTGATATATAACTGGCCGTTCTTCAGGTTTTGCACATCGGTGGCCGAAGGCGAAATCAGGAAATCGGTGAAACTGCTATTGGGCAGTGGGAACAGGACGCCGCCTGCTGTTCCCGGTGCCGCGGGACCGTGGATGTGCGCCGCGGTCTCGGCACTCGAAAGCCCGCTGAAGTTTAGCGAGACGAGTGCCGTCTGTTCGTCCGGACTCAACAGCAAAGTTGCCGTGCCAGTGGCAGTTGAATTGTTTGGTGGCGTTTCTTGCGCGCCATTCAAGTTGGCAGTGAAGACGAGTGGCTGCTTTCCTGAGATTTCGTAAACCGCGCTGTTGGTGTTAGACACGACGAAGAGATCTCCGTTCGGTCCGGTCTCGATATCCGTAGTAATGCCAAAGTCTCGGCCAATCAGCAGGCTCTCGCTTTCGGTGATATCAAACTTGTCCAGATTGTCGGCAACCAGATCGTTCAACCTTGGGTCACTGAACCTAAAGTGCAAACGATCCGGCGTCAGCTTGAAACGAAAAAGAAAGCCGCCAGCGAGGAATGTGCGGGCCGCACCCACGAACATGTCACCTTCAAATTGCGGACCGAGTCCCCGGCCAGCAACAAAACCCAGAGGCGCCGCCGGGATAGCATACTTCCAACTGAATTCCGGATCGTTGTAGTGAGCACCAGGCAGCATGTACAAACGCGCGAGCGCTGCCGCGGGAGTATCGGCAATCTGGGACGGTGGCCAACGCAACTGTTGCAAGTCGCCGGTGCCGTACGTCGTTTCGATCTGCTTGAACTGAGCAACGCGACTGTTGGGGCCCATCATCTCGACCCAGCCGTTATTCGATCCGGCCGTGACTCGATTCATTTCGTCAAAGGCGTCGTCGCCGTTCTCCTGATCCCAAAGATTCCCTGACAGCGGATCGAAAGCCAAACCGAACCCATTGCGCACGCCATAAGCAAAGAGCTTTTTGATGTTCGCCCCAGCTTGGCCCGTAAGCGTCGTGGACGCATTGAAGAATGGATTGTCCGGCGGCGTCGAGCCATCATCATTCAAACGCAGAATGAAGCCGGTCAAATGCGCGTCGTCCGGTTCGGGACCACCAAACTGATCGTCGGGCACCGGGCCAAGCTGATTATTCTGGAGCAATCCTCTCCGCCCGTTGTCTCCCATCAGAATGTAGAGCTTTCCGTCCGGACCAAAACGCAGCACGCCGCCATTATGATTTCCACGCAACGGTTGGTTCGCGTCAGCCTGGTAAGCGTGCAATTTGATGAGATTGCGATCGAAAGCTAAGTTGACGCCGTTCCAGATGTAACGATCGACGCGATTTCCCAACAATGCGACATCTGCGAGGTTCGTGGAATCGACACCGGTGCTGCTCTCTGTCCAGTAAAGATAGACAAAGCCGTTGGCCAGGAAGTTGGGATGCAGAGCAAGTCCCAACAAGCCGCGTTCTGAGGCGCTATTGACGGCCAAATCCAAAGGAGCGGGACTCTGCACGACACCATTGATGACTCGCTGAACTTTGCCCGTGTTTTTTTCCAGCACAAAGAAATCATTGTTGCCGATGAAAGCGATGCTGGTCGGCTGTGACAAGCCGCTGACAACTGTTTTCACCGAGAGATTGGGGTCCAGCATCGACGGACCGTTAGCCGGCGCATTTACATTTGTTTGAATCGTGGTCGAGTTATCGCTCGTGTCCGGATCTGCTTCGGTGGCTGCCACGCTAGCGGTGTTGGACAGCTGGCCCGATGTCTGCGGCACTATTGTGATATTCACGACCGCAACCCCACCATTCGAGATTGAGCCCAGACTGCACGTGACCGTCGTCGTGCCGGCGCATGTACCCTGAGATGGCGTGGCTGAACTAAAAGCCGGACCCGCCGGAAGAGTATCCGTGACGATCACATTAGTCGCAGGCGACGGACCGTTGTTCGTCACGGTGATGCGATAGGTGAGACTGGCGAGAGAGGTTGCTGGATTTGGCGATGCCGTCTTCGTGATCGACAGATTTGCGCTGGTCGTTCCCGAAACGAGGAGTTGAGTTGATCCGATATGCTGCAGGTTCCCGCTGGTCGTATTGATGGTCAGCGAGTAGGTTCCCGGCGCCGCCGCCGCCGTGGTGGTCAGTGTCAGTGTCGACGACTTCGCAGTTGCGTCAGTAATCACGATCGTCGTTGGACTAAAACTCGCGGTCGAATCACTCGAGAAACCGGAGGCGCTCAATGAAATCGTACCGGTGAAACCACCAACTGGAGTAACTGTAACTGTATAAGTAGTACTGGCGCCTGGCACCACAGTGCGCGAGTTCGGCACTACTGCGATCGAGTAATCCGCCGCGGGCGTGGCGTCGGCAATCTTGACCACGAACGCATCCTGGCCCCCTGCGTTAGCAGCTTGCAATGGTGTTGTGGTCGGGAAATTAGTAGACGCAGTAAAGCCGGTGATGTAGGCATTGCTCGTTGAGTCGAGCGCGATCGGATTTGTGGCAGTGCCGGTAGTCGTATTGCTCTCGTTGGCGCTGCCACCCAGGTAGGTAGAATAGAGAAATGCGCTTCCCGCAGGATTTAGCTTTGCCACAAAGACATCAATGCCGCCGCCGTTC
>DATNNY010000073.1:0-14993 GCA_035601635.1 Pyrinomonadaceae bacterium | reverse complement strand
AACCGGTGAATGCGGTCGCGCACGCGTCGGCGATCGGTTTCGAGTTTCGTTTCTCCCGGGCCGCGGCCGCCGATACCGCCTGCCAGACGTGAAAAGGCAGAGTTCTGACCGAGAACCAGGCGCGGCAGAATGTATTTCAATTGTGCGAGCTCGACCTGAATCTTGCCCTCGTGTGACTGGGCCCGCTGCGCAAAGATGTCCAGAATCAACTGAGAGCGATCAATGACTTTCAGATCAGTTGCTTCGGAAATTGATCTGACCTGGGCCGGTTGCAACTCGCGATCGAAGATGATTGCGTCAGCGCCCAACTGCATGGCGCCTATCAACAGCTCTACGAGCTTGCCCTTGCCCAACACCGTGCGCGGATCGATCGTAGATCGCCGCTGCATCATCTCGTCCAACACGACAACTCCCGCGGACTGCGCCAACTCGCGCAGTTCGGCCATGGAATCTTCGGCGTCGTCCCGCGCGCTGGTCGAGACGTTAACCAGGATTGCGCTATCAGCTTCAGATGCCTTGTGCGACGTGCGCCGGTTGCGAGCCATTTCGCTTTCCAGGGCCTCGATCAAACCAAGAAAATCGATATCGAGCTGTGACGCTACGGCCGGATCGAGAAAAGCAAAGTGCTTCGAGTTGCCATTCGCTGCTTCCGGCGCGTTCGATGGCAGTAGGTGGGCGGACCGGACGACGCCTGGCAAACCCGTCTGCTCGTCAACATCGATGGCAGCCATCAGGTCGAGCCGTAACAGAGCCAGGTCAGTCAGATCGTCGCGAGTCAGCTCTTCGCCGCGCAGGTGTGTGTGGACACATCGCAAGCCGCGAAACCGATCTCCCGCAACCCGCACGCGCTTGAAGTCCGGTAGCTCGATCTGGCGGGCATCGCCCACAATGACGAACTCAACATAACCCTTACGATCGATTAGTACGCCAATCTGCCGGCGGGTCTCATGGGAAAGCTCGCTTAACTGGCGAGCAAATTCGGGGGTCACGATTTGATGTGGTGGAATCCTGCGCTGGTAGAGTTTTTCGATCCGCCGCAATTGATTTGGCTTAAGACCCTGTGTGTTGCCGTGAAGACTTTTCATTCAGTGGACTGGCAGAATTATAACATGCTCGATGAGTTTAGAGCTTCAAGCTTCAGGTTGCTGTCTCTATGACACGCAAGCTAAAGCTTAAACTCTCAACTGAGGTTCCGACATCGCGCATCTGCTCGTTACCATGTAAACTTTCATTTTCTCAAAAGCGATGCACGAGGCGAAGCAAATTGAGCGGATCGATCCTGGCGCCGGAATTCCCGGCGGGGAGGTGACCATTGAATGTGGTAACCCTTTTCCGGGCGCTGAGCAAACTTTGACGGTATGGTTTCAGGATCAGGCGGCGCACGTGGTGGCAGCGACGCCTAACCGCGCTTTAGTTCTGGTTCCGGACCTCTCTTTGGGAGCAGAGATCGAAGTCTCAGTCGATCCGGTCGGCCGCCCGCCAGGCAAACCCGCCCACTTTGTTGTCGCCGGCAAGGTGGCCGACGGCATTCATCAGGTGGCCAGCCCAGCGTTCGATCCCTCGGATGGCTCGCTCTTTGTTACCCGATCGGGAACACGCGGGGAAGACGTACCTGTATCGCTGCTTCGCATCGGATCTGACGGAGAGCTGAAAGAATTCTCGAGTGACATAACCAACCCGACTTGCGTCGCTTTTGATCGCAGTGGCCGAATGTTTGTTACCAGCCGTTTTGACGGCACTGTTTTTCGGGTGACTCCGCTCAAGGAGGTCATCGCGTTTGCCAACGACCTGGGCATCGCAACAGGTCTGGCATTTAGCCGCGAGGGGGAGATGTTCGTTGGAGATCGGAGCGGAGCAATTTATCGGCTGAATGAAATCGGCGAAGCAAAGCCCTGGGCCCAAATGGAGCCATCGGTGTCGGCGTATCATTTGGCTTTCGGACCTGACGACGCTCTTTATGTAACCGGTCCGACTGTGTCCAGCTTCGACTCAATTACCCGCTTTGACGAAGACGGAAAGTCAAGTGTGTTCTTTCGCGGGCTTGGGCGTCCGCAAGGGCTGGCTTTCGATGTCGAAGGCAATCTCTACGTGGCCGCTTCGGTGCGCGGGCGTCGCGGCATCGTGCGCATTTCACCCGACGCTGCTCGAGCCGAAATCGTGGTCGCCGGAATGAATCTGGTGGGCCTCGCTTTCAGTGCGAAAGGCGAAATGGTCGTTGCCACGAACGAATCGGTTTACAGCCTGCCCCTGGGGATTTTTGGCACCCTGCTGGATTGAGTCGCGATTCTCCACCAAAGAGAAGATTGCTTTGACTCGCTTAAGACCGCGATGCTACTTTCGCAATCGCAAACGAATCAAGAGACTGGCTCGAAAGGATTCACTACACAACTTTGGGTAATCTGGACAGCGGCGCAATCGGGCAGTTCATTCTGTACATGGTGGCGCTGATTTTCTCTTTGTCGGTTCACGAGTCCGCGCACGCCTGGACGTCAAACTACTTTGGCGACGATCTGGCAAGGCTGCAGGGCCGCATCAGCTTGAATCCAATGGTGCACGTGGATCCCATCGGCACGTTATTATTTCCGGCGATATCTTTTTTTACTGGCGCACCGCTAATTGGCTGGGCAAAGCCGACACCTGTTAATCCGTTGCGTTGGAGGGAAAAACGCAAAGCCAACTTCTGGGTGTCGATAGCGGGCGTGATCTGCAACTTCATTATCGCGATTGTGGCGGGCATCATTATTCGCATCCTTTTTTCGACGAATCTCATTGACTTAGGTATGGAGGGCTATCGGCTAGTCCCGATCATGCACAACGACTCGCTGATCGCGGAAGGCGGAGCGCATTTGCTAACCACTTTCTTTACGTTGAATGTAGCTTTGGGGGTCTTTAATCTCATTCCAATTCCGCCGCTCGATGGCAGCAAAGTCTTACAGAGCATTCTCCCACCCAGTTTTGAATCCGGTTTCGAAGCGCTGGAACGGTTCGGCTTCATCTTGCTAATTCTGGCAATGTTCACTGGTGTGTTCGGAGTAATCTTTAGCGTCGTCATGCCGATTGCCATCAAACTCTTGTTGATTGGTGCCTGAAATGAAACGAATTTTTAGCGGAGCCCAACCAACCGGCAACGTGCACCTGGGAAATTATCTCGGCGCGTTGCGTAACTGGGTCGCGCTGCAACGCGAGTACGAGAGTTTTTTTTGCATCGTCAATCTTCACGCGCTCACTCTGCCTCAAAATCCGAAAGTGCTTGCGGCTAAGACTCGGGAACTGGCGCGCATCTATCTCGCGGTCGGCATCGATCCGGAGGTCTCGACAGTCTTCATACAATCAGACGTCCCGGCGCACGCTGAGCTGACCTGGCTGCTCAACTGTGTTACGCGTATGTCTGAACTCGAGAGGATGACGCAGTTCAAAGATAAGGCGCGCAAGCAGGAAGAGAATGTCGCAGTAGCGCTTTTCGATTATCCCGTGTTGATGGCGGCGGATATTTTGCTCTATCAGACGGACCTGGTGCCCGTAGGCGAAGATCAAAAGCAGCACCTGGAATTGACCCGCGATATCGCAATTCGCTTCAATCGTGATTATGGCGAGACCTTTCGCGTTCCCGATCCTTTTATTCCAAAAGTTGGCGCGCGCATCATGTCTCTCGCCGATCCGGCGAAGAAAATGTCCAAGTCCGACGCGGAGAGCGAAGCCGGCTGTATCATGCTCCTGGATGACGATGACGCTGTGCGCCGCAAATTCAAACGCGCCGTCACTGATTCAGGCACCGAAATTAGGTTCGATGCGACTCGTCCGGCGATCAATAACCTGCTGACGATCTATCATCTGCTGACTGACAAAACGCCGGCGGAGATCGAAGAGCATTTTGACGGTAAGGGCTATGCGAAGCTAAAGCAGGATTTGGCGGACGTGACGATCGAATTCCTAAAGCCATTTCAGGAGCGCGTACAAGCCATCGATGATGATAAACTGAATGAAATTTTGCAGCGGGGAGCAGCCCGCGCTGGGTCAATTGCCGGCCCGACCCTGGCTCAGGCAAAAGCGAACATGGGTTTGATCGGAGCAAAGATTTAGAGTTCAATCTGTGGGAATGTCTGATCAAGTTAATTGAAAACGACGGGTTTTCCCCTCCCTTTGGGATGGGTTAGGGGAGGGTGCGAAGCATGTGCAGGTAGACCCTCTCCCTTGCGCTCTCCCAAAGGGAGAGTGAGAAAAGACCTTGAACTCTGAACCGGTTACGCAGTGATGGAAGACACTTCACCAACTGAGATAAGGACGAACGCGGCTGAGGAAGTCCCGACTGAGGCGACTCAAACGATTAGTGTCGCAAATTCGAAGCCTGAGATCACTCCCGACGGTGATACTGATCAGTTAAAAATTACTTTGGGAGATTTTGAAGGCCCGCTCGATCTCCTGCTTTATCTGATCCGGCAGGAGCAGGTGAATATCTATGACATTCCGATCGCGCGTATCACCGATGAGTACCTCCGCTATTTGAATCTCATGCAGGAACTCGATCTGACGGTCGCCGGTGATTTCCTGGTGATGGCGGCGCAGTTAATCGAGGTAAAGTCCCGAATGCTGCTGCCCCGCGACCCGCTGGCTGAAGACGAGGAGATCCTGGATCCGCGGGCTGAGTTGGTCGACCGGTTGCTCGAGCACGAGAAATTCAAGGCTGCGGCGGAAATGCTATGGTCACGGGCCACGGTTGAGCGAGCGGTCTTTACTCGCGCCGAAATTGAAACCGATAAGAACAATCCCGAAGTTGTCGTCGGTCTGTTCGACCTGCTGCGGGTATTTCAGGAGATCCTCGCGCGCCATAAGGAAGAAATCCTTCTGGAGATCGAACGCGAAGAGGTAAGCATGGCCGATATGATCGATCGGCTGCGCAACATGGTGCGGTCGGCAGGCGAGGTGAACTTGATGACATTTTTTGAACGTACAAAATCCCGGCGCGAATTAGTGGTGGCGTTTCTTTCGGTGCTCGAGTTAGTGCGAATGAGTGAGATCTCCCTGGTCCAAAGCGTGACCTTCGGCGCCATCATGGCGCGGACGGTAAGTCCGGTTGAAGCGTCAGAGATCTAGAACTGCGCCGCCATGGACCTGGTTAAGAGCGCAAGAGCGATCCACGAAATCACACGAAATGACTCGGAGAAGGATCTTCTGAATGTTGGTTGGTGTAGTTTCGTGGATCGTCATTCACTTTTCAGCAAACCGGCAGATGCTGAAAGCGCACAATAGAATAGGGCAGAGTAATTCATGAGCAAAGCAGCGAAAGCAACAAACGTTGAGGCAGACACCGAAGTTGAGTTGTCGTCAGCGTCCCAGGACGAAATCGAAGGCCAGCGCGAAATTGGAGACGCTGAACTTAAAGCGATCGCCGAAGCGATGATCTTCGTCGCCGATGAACCGGTCAGCGCCAAGACAATCGCGGACGTGGTCAAGGTCGCGCGAGAGACTATCGATAAAGTATTAGTTGACCTGGTTGCCGAGTACGATGGGCGAAATAGCGGCTTGCAGTTGCGGGAAATCGCCGCCGGTTGGCAGATTGCCACGCGGCCCGAGCATCACGAACAGATTCGTGCCTACCTGAAGTCAAGACCGAGCGCAAAGCTGTCGCTGGCCTCGCTTGAAACACTAGCCGTGATTGCCTACAAACAACCGGTGACCGTACCGGAGATTCTAGAGATTCGCGGAGTGCAATCGCCTTCGGCGATCAAGACGCTGCTCGACAAACGGCTGATTGTAGCCAAGGGGCGGAAGGAGACCGTCGGCCGTCCAATGATGTATGGAACTTCGAAAGAGTTTCTAATCCAGTTTGGCCTTAAGGACCTCTCCGAGTTACCCAGCATCGAAGACTTCCAGGATCTCGCCGGAGGTGGAGAGAGTTAGGAAACCTCAGAAAGACACGCTAATGCGTAGTATCTCTTATCTCGTACTGGCTCTTCTGCTGGCTGGTTCGACGGGTGTCGGGCAGGACAACAAAGAGAAAGGCGCCAACTCCTCAGCGAAACCGGGAAGCAAGAAGGTGGTCACAGTTGAGTTACCACCGACTTCATTTCGAAAAGTCGGACAAGCCGAGATCAGCTACTTCTCACAGTCGGATACCACGGAAGTGAGGTCAGAATTGTCGGGCTACCGCGGCCCGGGACAGTCTGCAAATCTGTGGTTTGTTTTTACCGTTAAGGGTAAGCGGGTGGTTCAACCAAAAATAGTTTCCATCGGCATTGCGTTCTTTGGCGATAAGGTAACAGTCGAGGGCATTACAGACTTTGCTTTCGAAGTAGATGGGAAATCAGTTCAACTTTACGACCTGACGAGCAGCGGCGTTGGCTTTGATTATAACGCCAAGAGCTCTTACAAAGACTTGAAGGGAACGATACCTTTCGCCGCATTTGAGCAGGTCGTAAATGGCCAGGCCCTTAAGATTCACGTCGGTGAGGTTGTGTTCGAATTGAGCAAGGACAATCGAGATGCGTTGCGCGACATGCTAAAAGCAGTCGAACACCCCTCTACCTCTCATTGATGGCAGAGCGTCTTCAAAAACTAATTTCCGCGGCCGGCATCGCTTCGCGGCGTCATGCAGAAGAACTGATAACCGCGGGCCAGGTAAACGTCAATGGGAAGGTCGTCTCGGAACTGGGCGCCAAGGCCGATCCCACCATCGATAAAATCAAGGTCAAGGGACGTCTAATCAATGCGCTGCTTCAGCAGCACGAAAATATTTACGTCTTGTTGAATAAGCCCAGAGGCTATTTGACCAGCATGGCTGATCCTGAGGGCCGGCCTTTGGTAACTGAGCTGGTTCCATCTTCGCTGGGCCGGCTGCATCCGGTGGGGCGGCTTGATTTCAATACCGAGGGTTTGTTGTTGCTCACCAACGACGGCGACTTCACCAACGTCGTAACCGCCGCCCGGAATCAAATCCCGAAGGTCTACAAAGTGAAAGTCAAAGGGATGCCGACTGACAACGCCGTAGAGCGATTACGACGCGGTATTGCGATCGCCGAAGGGGAGCGCACTGCCCCGGCGGAAGTTCGCCAACTACGATCGACCGAAGCCAACGGCTGGTTTGAAGTTACTCTGCATCAAGGCCGCAATCAGCAGATCCGCCGCATGTTTGACGCGATTGGGCATTCGGTTACCAAGTTGAAGCGAATCCGCATCGGACTTCTGGATGATAAATTCCTGGCGACGGGCCAGTGGCGTACCCTGACCGACATTGAAGTCAAACGATTGAAAAATACGCGGGCCAGGAAAATTGCGCCGCAGGCGAAGAAGGTGCGGGCGAAGAAAGCACGGCCGCCGGTCCGTCCCGGGCGTGCTTAGACCCGATCTCTTGGGGCATTTCTGGATCAGGTAAACGATCCACGAAAATACACGAAACGCAGTTGGCAATTGTTCGGGCGATTTTGTATGACTTCGTGGATCGCTCTTCTCCAAGTGGAAAAATGCACCAAAGCAGAGACGGCTTCCATACCCGGGCTGCGGTCACGGTTTCCAATCTCATTGAGTTACAATGTTATGACTCCATAATCTTGACGACAGGCTTTATTGCCTGTCGTTTGAGTGTTCGCAGGATTTGACACACGCGCGGTCCCGTAAATCGGCAAAATGGAATTTGAACTGACTGAAGAACAATTGCAGATGAAGATGAGCGTGCGCGAGTTCGCCGAAGGAGAGATCGCGCCACATGTAATGGAATGGGACGAGGCTCAGCATTTTCCTACTGAGCTGCAACCGAAACTCGCGGAACTTGGTTTGTTGGGCATGCTGTTTCCCGAGGAATACGGAGGCGCCGGCCTGGGTTACGTCGAATATGCTACCGCGATTGAAGAGTTATCGCGGGTAGATGGATCGGTCGGGATCTCTGTCGCCGCCCATAATTCGCTGTGCTCGAACCACATCTATCAATACGGAAACGAAGCGCAAAAGCAAAAATATCTCGCGCCTCTGGCGCGCGGCGAGCACCTTGGCGCCTGGGGATTGACTGAACCGGGAGCCGGCTCAGATGCTTCCGGAACGCGTACGACGGCAGTGAAAAAAGACGGTGGTTGGGTAGTCAATGGTTCCAAGAATTTCATCACTCATGCGATTCATGCCGACACTTGCGTGGCCTTTGCTTCGACTGATCGCGCGCAGAAAAGCAAAGGAATCAGCGCCTTCATCTTTGAGAAGGGCATGAAAGGTTTTGCGCCCTCAAAGAAGGAAAACAAGCTGGGGCTGCGCGCATCGGAAACGGCGAGCGTGGTCTTCGAAGATTGCTTCGTTTCCGATGAAAATCGTCTGGGCGAAGAAGGCAAAGGCTTTGTTAACGCCATGGAGATTCTGGATGGAGGACGCATCTCGATTGCCGCGCTGGCGGTAGGTATTGCGCAGGGCGCCTTCGAATCGGCCGTCCGTTACTCGGGTGAGCGGCAACAGTTTGGCAAACCAATTCGGGAGTTTCAGGCGATTCAATTCAAACTTGCTGATATGGCCACGCAGATTGAAGCCGCGCGGCTCTTGATGTATCGCGCCTCGGCGATGAAAGATAACGGCAAGAAGACGACCAGAGAGTCTTCGATGGCCAAACTGTTTGCGTCAGAAATGAGCGTGCGCGTTTGTGATGAGGCGATTCAGATTCACGGAGGTTACGGTTATACCAAAGATTACCCCGCTGAAAAGTACTGGCGCGATTCCAAGCTGTGCACAATTGGCGAAGGCACCTCAGAGATTCAACGCATCATCATCGCCAGGGAAATTCTAAAGCAGGCATAACCGTTTAGATGGTCGTTATCCGACTGTTTAGCGCCGGCGCCTGGGCCGGGAAATCGTTGGGATAAGTCCCAGCTCTAAACAGTGCGTGAAGATTCTTGATGAGTACTCAGTCGTTGATAGATCGAGTTGCCGCTGGAGAGCCGAACGCTGTCGCGCGCGCGATCTCAAAAGTCGAAGACGGCTCGGCCGATAACGCCGAATTGATGAAACAACTCTTTCCCCGGACCGGCCGGGCGCTGATCATTGGGATCACTGGATCGCCTGGAGCCGGTAAGTCTTCGCTGGTTGATAAGCTGGCAGGATTTTACCGGAAGCGTGGCGATCGGGTCGGCATTATCGCAGTGGATCCTTCAAGCCCTTTTTCCGGTGGGGCAATCCTCGGCGATCGAATCCGGATGCAAAGCCTGGCGCTCGATAAGGGTGTCTTCATTCGTTCGATGGCGACGCGCGGGAACCTCGGCGGCCTGGCGCGCGCAACTATCGAAGCGGCGGCGATCCTGGATGCGGCCGGCTATGAAAAGATCATCATAGAAACAGTCGGCGTTGGGCAGGATGAAATCGAGATTGCCAAGACTGCGGATGTCTGCGTGGTCGTGCTGGTGCCGGGTATGGGCGACGACATCCAGGCGATGAAGGCCGGCATCATGGAAATTGGCGACGTGCTGGTTATTAATAAGGCAGATCGCGATGGGGTCCTGCGCACTGAAAAAGAACTGGAGGCATTGTTGTCACTGGCCACGCGGGCCGATGAATGGCAGCCGCCAATCGTCAAGACTGTGGCGATTGAGAACAGGGGCATCAAGGAACTAGCGTCGGCCATCGAAGGAAGCCGGGAATTTCAGCGAACGGCGCCGGCTGCCGGCGAACGGTGTCAGGCCATCGCGCGTTGGCGGATTCTTGATCTATTGCGCGAGCGGCTGGTGGCAGAAACTCTGTCGGGAGATTCAGCATCTGGGAAGCTTGATCGTTTAGCTGCAGAAGTAGCGACCAAGAAACGCGATCCGTATTCAGCAGTTGAGGAACTCTTAAAGAATTGAGGTAGGGCAGGGCTTGTCCCTGCCCGGGTTCGGCAGAATGGGCAGGGACAAGCGCTGCCCGGGTTCGGCAGAATGGGCAGGGACAAGCGCTGCCCGGGTTCGGCAGAATGGGCAGGGACAAGCCCTGCCCCTACAATATGAAGATCGATCACATCGGAATCGCTACGCGAGGGATTAAGGATGCCCTCTCATTTTATCGTGAAGTACTGGGGCTCGAGGTGATAGAGGCGGAGGAGGTGCCTGAACAAAAGGTGCGCGTTGCCATGCTGCCCATTGGCGAATCGCGCATCGAATTGTTGGAAGCCACGTCAGAAGACTCGCCGATATCGCGGTTCCTTGAAAAGCGCGGGCCGGGAATTCACCATATTGCCGTACGAGTTGATAATATTCGCATTGCGCTGGCTAACCTCAAGCAGAAAGGCGCGCGTCTAATCGACGAGGAGCCAAGAAACGGTGCGGGCGGTTGCCTTGTGGCCTTTGTTCATCCATCATCGACCGGTGGAGTGCTGTTAGAATTGGTTGAAGACCAAACGGTTTCTTAGTTTGATAGATCGCGTTTGGGATACCGACTTTAGTCGATTATTTATTCAGGAAGGCCAACTTCGGTTGGTACCACAAGAAATATTGAAAGGGAGAGTTTTATTTTGAATTCAGTAACTAAAGCTTGGATTGCCGCTGGGGTCGGCATCCTGTTTTCGATTGGCCTTATTGTTTGGCAGGTAAGGGCCAGCCACGCCGCGCCAGTTAATTTGAGTGCCGACGATATGACTCAGATCGCTTCTGATCAGGCGCCCCAGGCGCGCCAGCGTCTGGCTTCGGATGATGCAGCCCGCAAAGACTTTGCCAAAAACGTCCGCGAGTTGCTCGCGGTTGCCGAAGAAGCGAAATCGAAAGGCATTGCCTATCGTCCGGAGATCAGGCGGCAACTCGAATTGATTCGCGCGATTGTGATCTCGCAAAGCTATGCTGAATCTCAGGCGGGCACTCCGGGCGCGGCGGCGGCGGTCACGGATGCAGATGTCGATGCTTTTTATAAGGAGCCGGGTCAGGAAGAACGGTTCAATCAGTTCCTGAAGGATGCGCAGGCCAGCAACCCGACAATGGCCGGGCAGCAAATCCCACCCGAACAGCTGAAAGAGATCAGGAAGCAGTTAGCGCAGGTGTTGCTCGGCGAACGGCACGGGACGGCGGCCGGCGTCGACAAGAAACGCAGCGTCGAACTGCAAATCATGCTGGAGCAAGCCCGTTTGCTGGCTTCGACTTATGCCAAGGAAACGCTGATTCCCGGCACTAAGGCGACCGATGCGGAGATTAACGCTTACATTGCCAAGCATCCTGAACTCGACACTAAGCAGTCACGATCAAAGGCCGAAGATATACTCAAGCGCGCTCGCGCCGGCGAGGATTTTTCCAAGCTGGCCAAGGAGTTCTCGGGCGATCCTGGCAGCAAAGATAAGGGCGGAGATCTGGGCTGGTTTGGACGCGGGCAAATGGATCCAGCGTTTGAAAAGGCCGCGTTCGCCTTGCAACCCGGCCAGATCAGTGAAGTCATCGAGACCCAGTTCGGCTATCACATCATCAAGCTCGATGAGAAGAAAACTGAGACGAAAGACGGCAAGCCTGAAGAGCAGGTGCATGCGCGGCACATCCTGATTGCCGCCGGCGCACCCAATCCATTTGGAGCGCCGAAGTCTCCGAAGGACCAGGCCCGCGAGGCGGTCGAACAAGAAAAAGAAAAGACCATGATCGATGAGATCGTGAAGCGTCAGGGTTCGCACATAACCATCGCCGATAATTTCAGTGTTCAGGCTCCGCCGCCGCAGCAGATGCAACAAGGTCTGCCGCCGGGCATGATGCCACCCGATGCACCGCCGGATACAAAGGCGCCGGCACAGAAGGGAAAGGCCCCCGCCAAAGCCGGAACGAAGTAGGTCAACGCGATGAAGTTTGGTGACTATCGCGTCGAAGTCATTCCTGACTGTGAGTTTTGGCTCGATGGCGGCGCGATGTTCGGAGTGGTGCCGCGCAACCTTTGGTCAAAAACCTGTCCACCGGATGAACAGAACCGCATTCGAATGAATATGAATTGCCTGTTCATCGAGGGCAAGGGCGAGCGCATTCTGATCGATACCGGCATCGGCGACAAATGGTCGGACAAGCATCGTACGATGTACGGTATCGACCGGAAACGATCTTTCGATGAATCCTTGCGCGCAATCACGGGCGTTGGTTCGGAAGACATTACGATAGTCGTCAACACTCATCTCCATTTCGATCATGCAGGTGGAAATACAAATGTTGACCCGTCGGGAAAGGCCTGCCCGGCGTTTCCGAATGCCCGCTATTTCGTTTCAGGCGCCGAATACGAGCATGCAGAATCTCCTTCGGAACGCGATCGCGCCAGTTACTTGCCCGACAACTGGCGTCCTTTGACAGCCTCGGGACAACTTGGCCTGCAAGAGCCCGAGTACGAAGTGGCGCCAGGGCTGCGCATGGAAACACATGCAGGGCACAATCGTTCGATGCAATGTGTGCGGCTGGAGCAAGGCGGCCATACGCTTTTTGGATTTGCTGACTTGGTGCCGATGAGGGCGCACGTGCCGTTCGCCTGGATCATGGGCTTCGATTTATATCCGGTGGAAACGCTCGAGGCGAAGAAAAAGTTGCTGCCCCAGGCGGCGCGAGAGAATTGGACGTGTTTGTTTTATCACGATCCCGATGAGCCTATGGCCCAAATTGCTGAAAGAGATCGTAGGCTAGTTGCGGTCAGCATATGAATCGAACTGACTTTCAGAAGCTTACTGATATAAGGCTTAATGAGGCCAAGGTGTTGCTGGATGCCAAGTGCTATCAGGGCGCTTATTATTTGATGGGTTATGCTGTTGAGTGCGCACTGAAGTCGTGCATTGCCAAACAGACTAAGCAATACGATTTCCCTAACAGGGATTCACGGGACTTTTACATCCATGACTTGAACAATCTTCTCAAGTATTCTGGCTTGGAGAAAGAGCATCGAGATGAAACTAAGGTGAATAGAGCCTTCGACGTAAACTGGGCCACCGTAAAGGACTGGAAAGAAGACACGCGATATTTGCTTTAGATTACGAAGGACAAAGCGGAGGCATTCTACTTAGCCATAACTGACGGAAAGGATGGAATTATGCCATGGTTACAGAGATCTTGGTAAAAGAATCCTTATCGGAGCAAATGATTTCCGCCGGATCCGACTTAATCCGCCGCCTTGATGAAACTGGATTGAAAGTCTCTGGCGCTCTTTGGTTTTACGAAACGGATTCGAATGATTGGCGGCTCATCATTGTCAGTCCTGACGTCCGTGCTAAAGGTGTTAAGACAGTATATGAAGAGGTTCAATCGGTAGTAAGGGCTACTCCAGACGATCAGTCGACTATTTCACTCAAAGACATAAGTGTAGTCGATTCCGACGACCCATTGATTTCGTTGTTGAAGGTCGCAATCAAGACGGATAACGGAATTTCACGAATGAGATTTTCGAGAAACATGATTAATGGGACACTAATTGAAGATTCGTACATCTATCGCCTGACTTAACCACTCGATACCTAACCAGATGACAGCAGCAAAGATCGGCATCATCGGCGGCAGCGGCCTCTATCAGATGCCGGAACTCACAGACATCGACGAGATCGAAGTAGAGACGCCCTTCGGCAAACCGTCGGACAAGTTTATCCTCGGCACGCTCGAAGGCGAACGCGTGGCTTTCCTCCCGCGTCACGGACGCCGTCATCGCTTTACCCCCACGGAAGTTCCTTTCCGCGCCAACATCTACGGAATGAAATTGCTCGGCGTCGAGCGGATTCTGTCAGCGTCTGCCGTCGGCTCGTTGCAGGAAGAGTATGCGCCACTGGACATGGTAATACCGGATCAGTTTTTTGATCGGACGCGGGCGCGCGCGCGTGAATCAACCTTTTTTGGCGAGGGCATCGTCGCTCATGTGGCCTTTGCGCATCCCTTGTGCAAAGAGCTGGGAGACACTCTGGAGCGAGCTTGCCAGGCCGTCGATGTGAAGGTGCATCGCGGTGGAACCTATCTTTGCATTGAAGGCCCGGCCTTCTCGACCTTTGCCGAATCAAACGTGTATCGTTCATGGGGCATGGACGTAATCGGCATGACCAACCTGCAGGAGGCGAAGCTGGCGCGCGAAGCCGAGATCTGTTATGCGACGTTGGCGTTGGTCACTGATTATGATTGCTGGCATTCCGGTCATGACGCGGTTACCGCAGACGCAGTGATTGAGTATTTGAACAAGAATGTCAGGAACGCGCAAGTGATCATGCGGGAAGCGGTCAAGAGTCTGGCGAGCGGTCAACGCGATTGCAAGTGTGGAACAGCTTTGCAGAATGCGATTTTTACCGCACCTGATTTGTGGCCGCAAGCAACCGCGCGTAAGCTCGCCGCCATCCTTGAGAAGTACCGGAAGTGATTTTTCGAGTTTCGCAGTTGAAGGGTAATGGAGTATCTCTATGAAAAAGTTTCTCGTAACTACGGTGATCGCTTTGGCGCTTTTCGTCATGGCACCGGCGGCTGCATGGGCGCAACCGGCGGCGAAGCGTGGCCCGGATGTCGTGCGCGATGCGGATATGGAGAAAGACTCCCTGCACAACCTGGAGGTAGCGCGGCAATACTTCACACTCCGAAAAGCCTACAAGGCATCGCTGGCACGCTGTGAAGAGATTATTGCCGGTAATCCGACGTTTTCGAAAATCGACGAAGTCCTGTGGATCGCCGGCGAAAGCAGCCTGCGGCTGTCAGCGAACAAAGGTAAGCAATCGGTGAAGACCGCTACCGACAAGTTGAGAGGAGATGCGCGTGACTATCTTTCAATGCTGGTCAACAATTATCCCGACAGCAAATTTAAGGGTGGTGCTCTCGAAGATCTGAAGGCTCTGGGGGGCCCGAAGCCGAAGGATAGTAAACAGTAGGCAGCGAGCAGTAAGCGGTGGGCAGTCTATCGCCTGATGCCAGGGCTCGATTGCTGGTTTAAGTTAATTCGATTGCGGACTGAAGTTCTCAAATCTGAAATCTCAAATTCCAAATAGCGAATATGTCATTACTCGTCGTAGGTTCGGTGGCGTTTGATAACGTCGAAACGCCGTTCGGCAAGCGCGAACGCATGCTGGGAGGCGCAGCCTCTCACTTTTCAATCTCCGC
>DATNNY010000072.1:0-5646 GCA_035601635.1 Pyrinomonadaceae bacterium | reverse complement strand
TCCGGAGCGGCCGGCACTTGCTTTGACACCGATTCCGGATTTCGCACTGGCCGAACTCAACCAGTACAGCGACATGTCGGTGCAGTACTCGCGCGGCTGTCCCTTCAATTGTGAGTTCTGCGACATCATAGAGATTTACGGTCGCGTGCCTCGCACCAAGAGCAATCAGCAGATTGTCGCCGAATTGGACGAACTGCTGCGTATTGGCTGGCGCGGTGAGGTCTTCATTGTCGATGACAATTTTATCGGCAACAAGAAAAACGTTCGGCTGTTGATGCCGGTGCTGGCCGAATGGTCGGCCCGCAACAAGTATCCATTCTCGTTTACCACGGAAGCCAGCGTAAATCTCGCTGACGACGATGAGTTGCTGGAGCAGATGCGAACCGCCGGATTCAGGCAAGTCTTTATCGGCATCGAGACGCCAGTCACGGAAAGCTTGAAAGAGGCGCAGAAAGGCCAGAACACACGCCGCGATCTGATTGATTCTGTCCGGCATGTGCAAAGCTACGGGATGGAAGTGCTGGGAGGCTTCATCGTCGGTTTTGATAACGACCCGGATGACATATTTGAGCGGCAGAAGGACTTTATTCGCGAAAGCGCAATCCCGGTCGCTATGGTCGGGTTGCTGGCGGCCATCCCCGACACGCAACTTTGGCGGCGGCTGGAGCGCGAAGGCCGGCTCACGGGAGTAGAGGACCACACTGGAAGCAATACGGATTGCGTGCTCAACTTTATTCCGAAGATGGACGCCACCCGCCTGGTTGAAGGTTACAAATCCATCATCCGAAATATCTACAGCCCGCGCGAGTATTATGCGCGCTCGTTTGACAGTCTTGGCCGCGTCATGCGTGCTGGTTCCCCACAGATCGGCGCAGGCGGCCTGAAGCGTGAAGACATCACCGCGTTTGCGCGCATAGTCTTTGCACTGGGTGTGCGAGACAAAGCTCGAGGAGAATTCTGGCGCTTCATGGGTCGGGTTGTCTCTGAGCACCGTGACAAGATTGAAGATGGTTTGATGCTGGCGGCCCTCGGCTATCACTTTCGAAAACTGACTGAGAGTTATTGTTAGCAGACTCTATCCAAGTCCGAGTTCACTGGGCTTCGGCCGATGGCTGGAGATCCGGTGAATTCTTAAGCAGAATTACTATCTGCCAAATCTCTTCGTCCGAAAGCATGCTTCCCCAGGCTGGCATTCCGGTGTTCCTGATGCCATGCTTTATCAGCCAGAAGAGCTGCGAATCCGTGTACCGGGCCATCCCTTTCGGGAGTTGTGGCGCCGGGGGATAAAACGACTGTCCGTAAATGCTCGACGTGCTGCCAGGGGTGCTGTGACACCTCGCGCACATCGCTTTGTAAGTATCTACTCCTGCTTTCAGATTATCTTCGTTGAGAGAGATTGGATTCGTTTCTGCGGATGCGTGACGAACGATAGAAGCATGAAGCACCGCGATGATCCGAGCTTCCAGGCGTGAATGCGCTCCATCAGCGCTTACTGGCATCAGGCCGAGCCATGTTCCGGCGATAGCTGATAACGACAGAACCGCTAAGATCAGAACCGCGCCTAAGAGGATTTTTCTCATGTTACCTTTAGCCGATGAGGTCAGTACCCGGAGCGGTAGCGAACGGGTTTACGGTCCTGACGAACTTGCTCAAAAGTGGATCAGCCCTGATAACAGGTTCGTCTTCGTCGCAGAGAGCGACGGCTGAATTTGGCCCGGCCCTTTCAAGCCGCCGCTGACTGAGTAACTCACTCAGTGACGATCACCGTTCCCGTCATTTCCTCATGGCCATCGCCGCAGAACACGTCGCATGAAAAGGCGAACTTACCTGTCTTGTCCCGCGTGAATCGAATCCGGCTCACCTTACCCGGCAACACGTCACTGCGAACACCAAAGGCCCGCAGGCTGAAACCGTGTTTACGATCTCCGGAAGATATCTCGAAGACCACGGGCTCACCTTTTTTCAAGGTGATCGAGTCAGGGCTGAATCGGAACTTATTTGCCGTGATGTGGATTACTCTCTCTACTGGCGCCGCGTTCGCTCTGGTATAGACAACCAAGCCCGACAAGAGCGCACTCGCCAACAAAGCAACTGTTATTAGAACTCTCTTCCTAAGATTCATCGGTTCATCCTCCACTAACGCTGAGTTCTTTGATTTCATACTTCGCTTGTTTTGGTTCGGCATCGATACTTCTGAAGCCCAGACCTCTGTAGGGCGCGCTCGCATCCCAGGGTGTGGGCGCCTTCTTTGGCACCGAACCGGGCGCCGGCAGCGGAAACATCAAAGACTTTGCCGAGTGATGCGCTATGTGTCCGGTCATGTGGTGGTTCTCCTGATGAATGTGCCCGTAGAAGACGGTCACATTTTTGTGCGGCATCAGCGCCTCGATTACCGCAGCGCCATCCTTCGTTGACCAGTCCCAGTCGGGATACAGATCGAACAGCGGTCGGTGCGTCAGCACCACAATACGCGCATCAGTTTTTTGTTGCTTCAAGTCACCTTTGAGCGACGCAGGAAAGGAGTGATTCCGGCAATGGCATGGCGCATGCACAGTCTATGCTCGAGATTTCCTACAAAGTTCAATAAGTCGTGAATAAAACGCCTCCACGACGTTTTGGAGCCAGCGCCAGTTGATTGGACGCAATGAAATCACACATCAAACTAGGACGATTGTTCGGCATTGAGATTGGGCTGCACCTAAGCTGGTTCATCATTGCGCTGCTGATCACTTTGTCATTAGCCGATCAGTTTCATGCGTTCAACTCAAATTGGGGAGAAGGCGCGATTTGGTCGACGGCCATTGGAACCAGTCTCCTATTTTTCGCCGCGATCATTGCCCATGAACTTTCGCACGCGATGGTCGCGAAGGCCCGGGACCTGCCGGTGCGCTCGATCACTTTGTTTGCACTCGGCGGTGTGGCGCAGATCGAAAAGGAAGCGGGCGAAGCAAGCACAGAATTTTTCATGGGACTCGCCGGCCCGATTATGAGCGCTCTAATCGGAATCCTTTGTTTGGCTCTGGCGTGGGCGCTGGGTTGGACGCCGCTTGAGATTCCGCAAACTCCGATCTCGGCAATGTTGATGTGGCTTGGTTACATCAATCTTTCATTAGCAGTCTTCAATCTGATTCCGGGATTTCCGCTCGATGGCGGACGTGTCCTGCGCGGGATCATCTGGGCTGTGACCGGTGACGGTGTGCGCGCGACGAGGATCGCGGCGCGGATCGGCCAGGTCGTTGCCTTCGCATTCATCATGACGGGAATTGTTCGCTTCTTTATGGGAGCCGGATTCGCCGGTCTGTGGATTTCTTTTGTTGGCTGGTTCCTGTTGGACGCTGCCGGCGCCAGCCGGCGACAAATCGAGGTGAGCAGCCGTCTGCGCGGCGTGCGCGCGGGCGATTTGATCGAGCGTGAGTGCGAAGTGGTCAGCGCGCATGACAACCTTCAGACCTTCGTGGACGAACACCTGCTGCGGACTGGCAATCAATGTTTCCTGGTCCGCGATGGCCACGGTATCGAAGGGATCATCACACCCTACGAAGTGGCGGCAACTGATCGGTCCCGCTGGCCCTACACGACGATTGATGAGGCAATGCGGCCCTTGGATCAACTGCCGGCAGTTGATCCCGACACGCCCATTACCGAAGCGATGGAGATTATGGGCCGGGAGAATGCGAACGAATTGCCGGTGGCCCGCAATGGCCGGATCGAGGGCTTCATTACACGCGGCGGTGTCCTTCGTCTGCTGCAGACGCGCGTCGCGCTGGAGATGTAGCGAGGTTTCTTATGCGGCGAGGCGTCTCGCTCAGAAAACAATTTGTTGTTCATCGAAGGAGCAAGAGACGTGAGAAAGAGAAATTCACGAATGGTCGTCATCATGCTAATGGCGGTTTCGTTGTTTACACCGGCGTTCCTGCGAGAAGGGTCGGCAACGAGCGTTGCGCAGGTTGATGCTCGTCTGGTTAAACGGATTCGTCACGAGCTGGCCACACTGCCTTACTACGGAGTCTTTGATTGGCTCCAGTTCGAAGTACGGGCCAACAACACAGTCGTATTGCGCGGAGAGGTCGTGCGACCGACGACGAAGTCAGACGCTGAGGCTCGGGTGAAGGACATTGACGGCGTGCGGGGAGTGATTAATGAAATCCAGGTGTTGCCCGTTTCGCCACAAGACGATCGGCTGCGCCTCGCTCTTTACCGGACGCTCTACAGCTGGGATTCGCCGTTATTCCGTTATGCGACGCAGTCCATACCGCCGATTCACATCATCGTGGACCACGGACGGGCGACGTTGAAAGGCATTGTCGACTCGAAGGCCGACGCGCAGTTGGCTTATATGCGCGCGCGCAGCGTGCCTGGTCTGTTCGATGTGAAGAGTGACCTGGTCGTCTCAAGCGAAGGCGCGCAGTAAGGTTCGCGAACCTGTGCAGCAGGTGGAAGCATAAAGCCTGGGGTGTAAGCCCCTGGACAAGTCGGAGTTTGAGATTCATTGAGCCGGTGAAACGCGCGACAGCAGAGCGAAACACATTGGGTTCAGAGAACAGATTTGCTGACGCCCGCGTCGAGGGCTGGTGGAAAATAAGGAGTAAGAGTCATGGCGAAAGCTATAGGCATCGATCTGGGAACAACTAATTCAGCCGTCGCAACCATGGAAGGCGATAGCCCGACCGTAATCGTTAACAGCGAAGGTGGACGCATCACACCATCGGTCGTGGCCTTTACCAAGACGGGCGAAAGACTGATCGGTCAGGTCGCTAAGCGGCAAGCCGCGCTGAATCCGGAGCACACAGTCTTTTCAATTAAACGTTTCATGGGCCGCAAGTTTTCCGAGGTAGCGCAGGAAATCAAACAGGTGCCATACAAAGTTGTGCCTGGTCCAAACGACGCGGTGCGCGTCGACATCGGCGGCAAGCTTTATTCGCCGGAAGAGATCTCGTCTTTCATCCTGCGCAAGCTCGCCGACGACGCCGGACACTTTCTCGGCGAGAAGGTCAAGGACGCGGTCATTACAGTGCCCGCCTACTTCAATGATGCGCAACGGCAAGCGACCAAAGACGCCGGCCAGATCGCCGGGCTCAACGTGCTACGCATTATTAACGAACCAACCGCGGCCTCGCTGGCTTACGGATTGGACAAGAAAAAGCACGAGACGATTCTGGTATTCGATCTCGGGGGCGGAACTTTTGACGTTTCGATTCTGGAAGTGGGCGACGGAGTTTTTGAAGTTAAAAGCACGGCCGGCGATACGCACCTGGGCGGCGATGACTTCGACAAACGCATCGTCGACTGGCTGGTTGAAGAGTTCAAGAAGGATCAGGGAATCGATCTGAGCCAGGACCGGCAGGCTTTACAACGTCTCACTGAAGCTGCCGAGAAAGCGAAGATCGAACTCTCTTCGGCGATCGAGACCGAGATCAATCTGCCGTTTATTACTGCCGATGCCTCAGGACCCAAGCACCTCCTGATGAAACTTACTCGGGCAAAGTTTGAGCAAATGGCGCACGACCTGGTCGAACGCTGCATGAATCCTGTTAAGCAGGCCATCGCTGACGCCAAAGTCAGCGAGAAGGATCTGGACGAAGTGATCCTCGTCGGGGGCGCGACCCGCATGCCCGCCGTCAAAGCTCTGGTAAAGCGTTTGACCGG
>DATNNY010000071.1:0-5377 GCA_035601635.1 Pyrinomonadaceae bacterium | reverse complement strand
GCCGGGGTGAAGAGTCACTGAGTCTCTATGTGAGACAAACAACGACGCGAAAATCTTCTGCTGCCCTTCGGCTGTGGGTGATACGATGTGGCCGTCTGGTTCCGTAATCACGAACTTATAGTCGCGCAAGACATAAGTGTCACGAAAATGAATGTCTTTGCGCGAAATGTTCCTAAACGACCATTCGAGAATTAGCGAGCCCTTTGTTTCGCCCTTTTTTATTACTGCGGTTATCCGTAGATTCTTCGACAGAATAAAGGACCTACCAACGGACTGAGATGATGCCCATTGCGTACTCGCCTGGCTTCCAATAAGAACCAGCAAAACTAACAGAACCATAAATTCTCTGAGACTTTTCATGAGGCAATTCCTAGCTGGAAACTGAATCACGATAAGTTCGTGCCTCCTCCTCGGAAAGCCATGTTTTATCGTAGCGTCACCCTTATCGGACCAGCACGGACTTGTTCACTCGCATCTTGAGTTGCAATCTGCCGATCAAGGTTGATGATGTACACATTGCTGGGTTTAAGGTGGTAGAGGCTGGCAAGATTAATTTCTCTCTTTAGTTCCTCTCCGGGACGAAGCACGATCAGTCTGCGAGACGAAAAGAAAGAGACTTGAAATGCTCGCTCGCCCTCCTGAGTCAGTGGCACAGGTTTGCCGTATCGGTCTACGATCAGTATTCGGTAATCTCGCAAGACATTCGACTCGATAAGCCGGATGTCCTCTTTGGAGACGTTCTTTAATGACCACTTTAGAGTTAATGTCGCATTGTCTGGATCTTGATCCACGACTGCCCTGATCGCTAGTCGCTTCGACTTCGCGATTTGTGTATTGGATCTGCGTTGCGTAGCTTCCCACGATTGGCAGATATTGGAATCACCAACGACTCGGATCGCACTGAAGATTGCAACCGCAAGACAAATCGCCAATGCCATCACTTCATCGTGTCCTTCCGATGCTTACGGGTATCTGCTCAAATTGCGCTGGCACTTGCCGATTATCCGCCGACCTTCGCCCTGATAATATTGGACCGGGCTTCCTCTAGAGTCTTGCCTTTATCAAGACTGATCCTACGATTGACGATGATCGTATAAACCTCACGCGGCCTAAAATCGTAGATTTCGGTAATTACGAGCTGTCTCATTACTTGTTCCCCAGGGCGAAGAACCACAAAATACCTGTGTGACACCGCTCTCGATTCAAAAATCTTTCTTCGCCCCCCTTCGGAAGGTGGCACCACATTGCCGTCTCGACTTTTGACCACGAACGAATAATCGTTCAGAACATAGGTGTCACGAAAACTGATCTCCTTCTGGGAGATATTTTTCAGCGAAATCTCGACAACGACAGACCCCTTTGTTTCGCCTTTCTGAATGGCCGCGATTATTTTTAGGTTCCTGGATCTTACGGTGGATTTCGTGTCCCACTGTGTTGAACTCAGGAACGGGCAGACAGGAGAGCCTCCGAAGGATATCGACGCGAGCGGAAGGATCATCGCGAGCGTCGAGAAACTCGTAATTCTTTTCGCAAGAGACATTCGTTTATCACAGTGCATGTGAGACAACCTCCATCAATGCGCGTTCGTCGTCCACTGAGGATGAGATGTCGAGTTGGAGTCCGATAAATTTGTCGGATCACTATGAGAGTTTATTGTCCAGGTCGCTCCGTCGTATCTCGCATTTGCTGTCCAGACCCAAGATACCTGACGCAGTGGAACCCCAGATCGGATTTGTTCCAGTCGTTGGTCTAAACAACAACGACATCGTAGCCTAGAAGTCGAGTGATCCAGCTACGGTACGTACCCTAGAATACTCCTGGGCAAGAAATCGCCGAGCGTTAGGCACGAAGAATTACTCGTCGATTCTTTGTTGGTTCCTCTGGAGTGCTCGCGTGTACTGGGCTCGGCCGCAGGATCGGGTAAATCTGTTGCTGAAATCGTGCGTTCGTACCTCTTGGCCGGAATAGCGCAACCAGCAAAGGCAAAGGCGGATGATTCTCGGATGGCAGTCGTGTCCAGCGTTACAAACACGATGCGGAAATGATGGCTTTATTCAGAACGTAAGAATCATCGCGCGTAAGCATTACTTATGTCGGATGTTCAGTCGGTATACGCCCCCGCCCTGCGAGTTGCATCTTATCGTTCGGTCGATAGTGACCTTCTCGTACTCTTCAGCCTGAACACTAACGCATGAAGCTGCGAACGCTCCTGTCTTCAGAAGTTTGCCGCGTCGCGAAACTGGCATAACTTCATTGAGAACCTCGGTTGCCGTAGCCGTCGACATAGCAGAGGGGGAATCGCCCGCTGGGAGCGGAACGACAACAATCTCTTGCGCTTGATTGTTGTGATCAAACTTTACCTTTGCGGTAATAGCCTCGCGGACCCTATAGACCCCAGATTGAGGATTACCATATCTCTGCTTAAAATCTTCAGGAGTTTGCGCAGACAGCCTGGCGCTCAACCCCGTCAAGAGCATCATCGCCGCTAACAGTGAGAATTTTACGAAAAGGAGTTTATTCATTTGTTTTTTGATCACCGGCTTGCCGAGACGTCGCTGCCGTTGGATATTGTACCATGTCCCGGCCCCGACGAGGTGCCAGTAAAACTCTGCATCCGAACCGTATAATGACTGCTTCCAACTGACATTCGTATGGCCTGATCGACGGAGAGGCTAGAGGTACTATAAGGGGCACACCACCCAAACGGTGCGTCGAGGAACCGACCGTTGGCGTCAGTAGTTGTATCAGTTGGATAACATGAACCACCTAAATTTGTGAAACCTGGAGCTGGATCTGGACGGGCAACGCCTCCAATAACCAGATTCTTAAGCGTTTCCTCAGGCGCCATAGCCGAACTCAGGATGGGATCCCCATGCTGATCCATTACTTGATATTGCGTGGCTATTTGAATGCCCGTGTCGTTGCCTGGGAGACAGACCCAACAACTGTGAACGGGGCTTGAGGAAATTACCGTGATGCCAACAACTGACAGGCCAGTCGGAACCTGCACGAAGAAATTCAAGCTGTTACTTGGAAAGCCGTTAATCGTCACTCTAACGGAATGGTTTCCGGCAGAAGCGTCACTAGTAATCTGAAAATTGGCCGAGAGCACGCCGCTCGAGATGAAGTTAACTTCAGTTGCAGTCACGCCGTATCCGGATGCTGAGACCGTATTCGAGCCGAATTGGCTAAATCCTGAGCCAAATATAATAACGGGCACAGTTGTGCCAACGGGCCCGCGGCTAGGCGAAATGCTCGTAATTCGCCACCCGACGAAAACGGACTGGGACGTTTGACCCAGGGAGATGGTTTCATCATTCTCAATCTCGGCGGGCGGGCCAAATCCATAGACATTCTCCCAGGAACCGAAATAACCCCCATTCATAAAGCTAAAGCCAAATGGATCGGACCAGTACCAATTGTCGTAGAAATAATAGCAGTCCGTGTTACACCCGTCACACGGACTGCAACCCTCTGGACCCCTTCCTATGTCCTCGTAGTAATACCGGGCAATCACGTCATGATAGCCCCGCTCAGTGTAGATGGTACCGGGATTGGCGGAGGTCAACGTATTCACCTCCGCGATAAAGTCCTCTTCATCCCATTCATTGTCTAAAAGTATGCCATTCTGATCATAAAGCTGACCGTCGACGTAGGCGCTGTAGTCATCGCTGGTCCAGTAGTCGACTTCGGTAGCTGAATATCCATAGATCGTACCGCCGTATAGGCCTATCGACGATGCGCAGTCGACGCCGTCTTGTTCGCACGACGACTGCGAGAACAAATAGATCTGTTGCGCATTGGAACGGGCCGCAGCCAAACAACTGATGAAAATCAGAAGCGCCGCACAAATGAGTGATTTCTTCATGAGCGCCTCCTCATTTCTCTTCGGGTGAAGTTGTTGGGTACTTTGAGATTTTTGGGCCGTGTCGAGGTCCCATAAAAGGTCGAGGCTGACCATTCGGCGGTGGCGTAGAGAAATGAGGCACGACATCCTGGTTGACATAATCCGCGAAGCGCTTGAATTCACTCCCGCCAAACGCCGCTTCCAAACCGTACCAGTGCTTCATAATGATCGCGTTTCGTTCATCCCAAAGCGAACGAAGCTCCGGCGATGGTGCGTCCGGCGGCTGCCCGCGTTTTGTCAACCTTCCGTTTCCGTTTTTGGCCAGCGCCTTATCAACAATGGCTTTCGCCTTCGCGTCCTGCTTAGCTACTTCCTCTTCGCACTTGGTCGCAATCTCATCGAACGCTCTGGCCTGATCGTCTGTGAGCTTCGCTTCTCGTTCATAAAACTCGCGCAGAAACTTCGCATCCTTGCCTTGCTTCTCAAGCTCGTCAGCCTTTTTCTTCATCGACACGTGATGGTGAAACAACATGCGATAAACTTCGAATTCAGGAATCGCTTGCTGTTGCTGCGGAGTTTCTTTCGCGCGACTTTGTGATTTCTGATATTTGAAAGTAACACCGGCGGCGATCGCCACAACGACGCTCAGGCAAATGATTATTCGTTTGTGCTTCACGACAAACCTCCTTGGGCACGAAGGTCACAGGAAAAGACTGAGTTGTTCGAAGGGATTCTTCGCTGGTTGGCTTCGGTTTGGCTTTGACAAAATCCGATAATGCGGGCCACTGGAGAACCGAGACGCGCGCGCACTATACGCTCTCCGCAGAAAAAGGCAAGAAAAATTTCGGCGACTCAAACGTTTCGTATTACAGTCAAGTCAGATCGCGCATTCGGTAAATTGATGCCTCCGATTCTCGAGCTTATAGAGTTTGCAGGAACGTCATCAGTCCAGCCTCCTGATGCCACCGTTTGACGGTGACGAGCACTGCTTTCAGCTAGACTTGAAGAAAGAAACGATGTCGCATTCATGATTGAGTTCCTCTCGGATGTTTGGCGTCGCCCGTCATCGACCTCCATAAACAGGGTGTTAGCAGGGTGCTGAAAAACTAATGTGGAGTGCGGCGGCAAGCGTAGCGCGACGCCGCTTTGGATTCGCTGATCACGAGAATGCTAAGAAATCCTAAGCGCCGCCGTTGTCGGCGCACTCCAAAATGGTAGTTCGGGACATCGAATAAGAGTTCTTCAGCACCCTGTAAGGCCCGCGCAAGAAAACGGACTTAGCGGACGATTTAGTGGAGAGCACTGTACGCTGGCAATGTTTGTGTGCAAGAGAGAGTGCGCCAAATAGGCGGTGTGCGGGTTTCGCAGAAAGCGAAGGCGGGCCGATCATGGCCGCCTTCAAGTCATACTGAGCCCTCACGGTCGGGCGACTGGCCCGCGCTACTGCGTCACGAAGTTATAGACCAGTACGCCGGAAACTTTTACCGGCTCGCCACTCAACCGAGTGGGCTTGAAGCTCGCCTGCCGCGC
>DATNNY010000070.1:0-2781 GCA_035601635.1 Pyrinomonadaceae bacterium | reverse complement strand
TACTGCGAGATTTGGCGCATAACGGTCCTGGATCTGCCCACGGCTTACTGGCATGAACTGACGGACGCTTTGAATCAAGTAGATCTGGAGATGCCGAGAGCGGTGCGGCTGGTGATTATCGGCGGAGAAAAGGCGGCGTTTGATCGGGTGGCTGCGTGGCACGAGCGGGTGGGAGAGAGGGTGCGGTTGGTGAACACCTATGGTCCAACCGAGACGACTGTCGCCGTCACGATGTGCGACCTGCGGCCGCAAGATGAAAGCACCAGGCTAAAGATCGTGCCGATCGGCCGGCCGCTTGCGAATGCGACCGCTTACCTGCTGGATGAATCGCTCAGGCCTGTTCCGATTGGAGCGCCGGGTGAATTGCACATCGGTGGGCCGGGCGTGGCGCGCGGCTATGTCAACCGCCCCGACCTGGCCGCGGAAAAATTTATTCCCGATATATTCAGCAGTAATCGCGGCGCGCGACTTTATAAGACGGGAGACCTCGGTCGGTACCGTTCGGATGGAAATATCGAATTCCTCGGCCGCATCGATAACCAAATCAAGATCCGAGGATTCCGCGTCGAGCTTGAAGAGATTGAGCAAGCGCTGCGAAGTTACAACGGAGTACTGGACTGCGTTGTGGTCTTGCACGAAGACAGTGACGGTGACAAGCGTCTGTGCGCTTATGTAGTTGGCGAGCCGGGATCAGAGCTGAAGATAAGCGAGGTGCGCAACTATCTGAGAACCAAACTGCCTTCGTACATGGTGCCGGCATCGTTCGAACTAATCGATGCGCTGCCGCTGTTGCCGAGCGGTAAGATCAACCGGCGAGCGTTGCCCATTCCGCGCTTCACGCGCTCAGAAGCGGAGGAGAATTTTGTTGCGCCGCGGACCCCCATCGAGCGGCTGCTGGCTGTTGAGTGGTGCGACGTTTTGAAGCTCGAGCGGATCGGCATTCACGACAACTTCTTCGAATTAGGCGGACATTCATTACTGGCAGCAAAGGTAGTGTCGAGAGTGCGCACCAGCTTGGAAGTCGAGTTCGGCATGGTCGATCTGTTTCAAGCGCCGACGATCGCCGGGCTGGCTGCCCTGCTGTTTCCTCGCGGTGCGCAGCATGAACCCGAGGGCGAACTGGCTGCTTTGCTGGGAGAATTGGCGAGCCTGACAGATGAAGAGGCGCAACTGCGCTTCGATCATGAAATGCGCATCAGCGAAGCCTCCGTAGCCCGGGGTTAAGAGAGCAAATCTCAGGATGGAAACGACGACGTCATACAGCGAGAAAATCGCGCAGCAACTAGCCGGGCTTTCACCGGCGAAGCGGGCCCTGCTCGAACTGCGATTAATGAAGAAGCAAGCGGCTGGCACTGCGAAGCGCGTGATCCCCCGCCGCGCAAACCGCGAAGTGGCGCCCCTTTCATACAACCAGCAAGGTCTTTGGGTCCTGAATCAGTTAATGCCGGGCACTTCGCTTTATCACACTCCGATGGCGGTGCGCTTGACGGGAGTTCTCAACGTGACCGCATTGGAGCGAGCGCTGAATTCGATCGTCGCGCGTCATGACGCTCTGCGGACCACCTTTACGACTTTAGAAGGAACTCCTTCACAGGTAATAGCGTCCGAGGCGTTGCTTGAGTTGCCGCTGATCGACCTGAGCAGCGAACTGGACACAGAGCGTGAACCCGCTGCGCAACGACTTCTTCAACACGAAGCTCGACGGCCCTTCGAACTCTCGCTGGGCCCTCTCGTCAGATCCATCCTGGTGCGGCTCAGTGAGCAGGAGCACATCCTCCTGGTGACTATGCACCACATCGTCACTGACGGTTGGTCCGTAGGAATTTTTCAGCGGGAGCTGTCTGAGCTGTACAAGGGTTTTGCGACGGGAGACGAAGCGACGCTGCCTGAATTACCGATTCAGTATCTGGATTACGCGGCGTGGCAGCGTCGTTGGTTCGCGGGCGAGCTCTATGAATCTCAACTCGCCTATTGGAAGAAGATTTTTGCGCCGCTACCGCCGGTGCTCGAGTTGCCGACCGATCATCCGCGGCCGAACGCACAAGCACATCGAGCTTTTCGCGGAGTCCATCAAACAATTTGTTTGTCAAAACAGCTAACGACTGATTTGAAGCTATTGTCTCAGCGGCAAGGCGCGACCCTGTTCATGACGCTTTTGGCCGCCTACGAAATTCTCTTACAGCGCTACTCAGGCGAGGACGACATTGTGGTCGGAACACCGATCGCCGGACGCCAGATGCCTGAGACGGAAGGCCTGATCGGATTGTTCATCAATACACTGCCGCTGCGGACCAGCCTCAGCGGGGACCCTTCGTTTCGCGAGGTCTTAGGCCGGGTGAAAGAAGCCGCACTGGGCGCCTACGCAAATCAGGATTTGCCGTTTGAGCGTTTGGTGAAGGAGCTTCAGCCAGAACGGACGTTGGCTCATAACCCGCTTTTCCAGGTGATGTTCGTACTGCAGAGCGAAGAGATCAGCCCTCTGCAGCTTCCTGGTCTCATCATCGAACATTTCCGGCTTGGCAATACGATGGCGAATTTCGATCTTACCCTGGACGTTGTGGAGCGAGATGGACAACTGGTTTGTCTGTTCGAATCGAACGCCGATCTCTTCGAATCAGATACCGTCGCGCGGCTGATGGGCCACTTCCAAACTTTACTCGAAAGCATCATCGCAAATCCTGAGCAAAAGATTTCTTCACTGCCGCTCTTAACTGACGTCGAGCGCCGTCAATTGCTGGTTGAATGGAATGATACGCAGACGGATTACCCAAATCAAAAAAC
>DATNNY010000069.1:0-6652 GCA_035601635.1 Pyrinomonadaceae bacterium | reverse complement strand
CCGGTGCTGAAAAAGATCAGCGTGATTCATTATTTGAATTCCCTGGTGCCGGTGCCTTTATCGGAAGGGCCGCTTGCCGTGGTGGCCGAGCCGACGCCGGCGTGGATCTCGGTTCCGGGTTTGCTGATCGTAACCCTGCTGGTTTTGTTCGTTGCCGGCAGGCGCATCCGCCGAATGGAAATCAGATACGGCAGCGATTGATGGCATCCGTTCAGAGTTCAACCTTTCGGTTACTCTGGTCAAGCTCCTTTGACGCGTAGCGTCACGGTGAATTTAACCCGGCCTTTGAAAGGCCGGGAAAGGTGAGCCAAGGATTCGCGTCCCGTAGCGACGACTGAAAAACGAGGCACGTTCAATCGTCGCTACGCGACAAGAAAACTCTAATCACTTGATCCCGGCGTTAAAACGCCGGGCTAAACTCATACCGACGCTACGCGTCGAATGAGCTTGAGTAGTATTCCCGCTGACAATGCTATCTGTTATGCTCGGACCCGCCACCAACTTTTTGGTTTGAGGTGTTTGCCATGAAATCCCAATCCCCCGGCACTTCAGTTCGCTCACTCACGATCCAATTAATCTCACTCGGGCTCGCGATGGCTTTGCTGGCGACGCCTATTTGTGCACAGCGACCATCATCAACGGTGAGGCCGCCCGTGCCGCGCGAGGCCGCGCCCCGAGCGCCCGAACCAGCTTTCGATAATTTGCTCGCGGCCGATAGCTATAAGATGTACGGCGAGGTGCGGAACATCGGCCAATTGATGAGCACTGGAGGCGTGGGCGAGATCGTCGATCCAATTGTCAAACTGGCCGATCCGCCTCAGGAGTTCAAGTCGATAATCAAGTTTTTGAAAACCAATTCAGAAGCCCTGGCGACGGCGCGTTTATTGTTTGCCGCCTGGCCCGCGCGCAACGACGTTCCCGACGCTTTCGTGGCAATCGAATTCGCCACGAACGACGAGGCGGCAAAGTTCGCGCCCAAGCTGGAAACTTTTTTGCCTACAGTCCTGCCGCCGGTAACAGATCCAACTCCGCTACCCACTCCAAGGTCTTCCGGCGCGGCGAAAACCAAGCCTGGTGAGACAGCTCAGCCGCGAGTCGTTGGTGAAGTCACGATCGTTGCCGATGTTAAGAAAGAGCGTCCGGCGTTTGTGCTCAGTCATACCGGCAACCTCGTGCTCATTAGCGACAAGCCTTTTAAGTTTGAAAAGCTCCGCCCGGTGGGGAGCAAGTCGCTTTTCGAAGATCAAAACTTTCGCATCGCCCACGATCGATTCTCATCTGAATCAGTCTTTGTCTTCTTCAATGTTGCCCTGGAAGAGAGAAGCAAACCGGCAAACGAAAAGCAGACGACAACCGTGGCGGAAAATGAGCCGATGAAACGGGCGGAAGCTGACACCGCCGATGCTCCGGAGGAAGCGGCAACGTCGCCTACCGTGCCGCCCACGACAGAGCCTTTGGTTGTGGGAAATGCGAATGGACAAGGCACTGCGGTGCTGGGACCTGGCCCTCAGCCGTTGCCAACACCAACCCCGACCAAAGAACAGCAGGCGCAAGCGACCGCTTCGAACCAGGTTGGAAACCTGCTCGACGCGCTAGGATTTGGAGAGCCTCAATGGCCGGAAGCCGTTGGCCTGGCGCTGGCGCTCGATAACAGTGATTTCGTGATCAAGGCGCTGTTGATCGATGCTCCGGACGCGAAGCATTTGCCCTTGCCGTTCGTGCCGCAACTAATTTCCGGCCCGTCATACGCGCCTGATGCGCCCTCGGTGCTTCCCGAGGACACCGAAGTGTTTGTCACTGCTTCGATTGATCTCTGGCAAACTTATGAAGGCATGCGCAAGGCGACCGAGATCAAAGCGAGGGCTGACGTGAAACAGGTCCCGGCCGGAGGGAAAGAGCTGCCGCTGGATGCCTACGCCGAATTCGAGAAGAAGGCCGGCATCAGGATCAAGGACGATTTGTTGCCAGTGTTCGGGAACGAAATAGCAATTGCCGGCTCGCTCAAGTCTCTGCAGGGTATCGGAGGTTTCAACGTCGGGGCAGCGCCTTCCGCGAAGCCTTCACCCGAAGCAGGCGACGCCAAAGCAGACAAGGAGAAGAAGGGAAGCGACGTGTTTCCGATGCTGCTGATCGCGGTCCGCGATCGCGAGGCGGCTCGTCGCGTGATTCCGAGGATACTCGATGGACTTGGGATCGGCGAAGCGAATCTGATTGCCCAGGTGGAAAAGCGCGAGGACACCGAGTTGGTGAACTACGCCGGCGTATTTGCTTATGCTTTTGTGGGCAATTTTGTGGTGATTTCTGAAGCCGCCACGGTGCGGCGAGTCATTGACGCTAACGTTAATCACCAAACGCTCTCTTCGAACAGCGCGTTCCGGAATTCGCGGCGATGGGAACCGAGCCGGACCCTGGGGCAGATTTATGTCTCACCCGCAATGATGGAAGGCTATCAGGATGAGGTTCGCAAACAGGCGGCGACGCTGGACGCGACGATGCGCGATTTTCTTTTGGGTTTGGATCCGACCGCCGGCGCCATCACCTATGCGCTGTCAAGCGACGGTCTGGGGACGCAACATGAAATGCACTTACCCAAGAACTTGATCATCGCCATGGTTGCGGGAATCTCGTCCGCCACGAAAAATCCGCCACCGGAAATGAACGAAGGAATTGCAATTAGCGCTTTGCAAATGATTTCCAGTGCCGAGACCACTTATCAGTCAACAGCGGGGAAAGGCAAGTACGGCACGCTCGACCAGTTGGCCGAGCAAAAGCTCGTGACGATGAGCTTCTTCGAAAAGTACGGATACAACTTTGAGGTCACGGCGTCAGGCGACCAATTCGAGGTGGTGGCAACGCCGCGAGAATATGGCAAGACCGGCAAGCGATCATTCTTTGTGGACAAAAGCGGAGTGGTTCGTGGTGACGATCATGGCGGAGCGCCCGCGACGGTTGCCGACAAGCCGGTGCAGTGATCTGAGGTCAGAACCGGGAGCGGTAGCGACCGGGTCTTAACGCTTGATAGCCATCTCGACACCCGGTCGCTACCGCTCCCGGTTCTGACCTCATTACTCAACTCTCTCCAGGATCGACTTCACTATCTCAGCCGCTTCACCGCGCACGCCTTTCAAAATTCGCGCCGATTCCAAAGCCAGGGGCAAAACAGTTAACGCCAACTCTGGTTGAGAACGCGCCGACACGGTGTTCGACATCAACTCGAGTACGCCCCTGCCGCGCGTAACTTGCCTGGGCCGCCAACGCGCTCCGTTCTTATAATTGGTCGAGAGAACCAGGCCAACTCGCAGCGGCTTTGACCCAATTCTCCCGCCAATTTCTTCGGCCCGCACTTTCTTCGATTCGTCTGAGTTGGGTAAACGGATTCCGAGGGCTCGCGGGTAGGGATGCACGCGCCCGCGCTCGTCCAGCACCGCATACTCGTCCGAATAATAGGTCGCCCCGGCGCGGATGAGTTGGTCCACCAGCGTCGTCTTGCCGCTGTAACTCAGACCTGGAATAAGTATGGCGCGATCCTTCCAGCCAACAACCCCGGCATGAACAAAGACGCGGCGCGGCGCGTATTCCGCGACCGTCAACTGAACGTGAGATTCAAACGCGTCGAGCATGCCATCAAATTCTCGAGCCCGAGCAAACCGAAGCAAATTCCAATAACCCAGGCTAAGACGACGCACCTTTGACCCTGACTTAGCGCGGCTGCCAATGATTGAATAGAGATGATCGACCACCGCGAATGATGCCGGTCTCGAGCCCGGTGGCAGTCGCGCAATCAGGTCGGTCAGGATCGCAGAATCGTTTACCCGCACGCCCACGCGCACGCCGTAAGCGTTGAAAGACAGTCCGTCCGCCCAACCCAGGCGGTCGATTTTGGCCATTCAAGTGGATGGTCTGCGATAGCGTGGAATCATTGTTCTTTGTATCAGAAGCCCGACCGTCAGGGAGGGTCAGCTGCCGCATCAAGCCCTACCTCACGGTCGGGCTTCTGACAGGTCCTAAAGATTGTCGATCGTCACCGGCTGGACCGGTTCGGCCAGATCAAATTTGAAAACTCGTGAATAAAAGTAAAGTTCACCATCGAGGGCGCGTTTGATGTTTTCGGCTCGGCGGAAGCCATGCTGTTCGCCCTCGAATGCTACATAAGCGACGGGCACGCCTTTCTGGCGCAGCGCTTCCACCATGGTCTCGGCCTGATTCGGCGGCACGACTTTGTCTTCCAGACCCTGAAAAAAAATGACTGGACAGGACAGTTTGTCCGCGAAGTGAATCGGCGAACGCTCAATGTAGAGATCGCGACGCTCAGGATACGGACCGATCAGATTGTCAAGATAGCGGGACTCAAACTTGTGGGTTTCTTTCGCCAGGGCTTCAGCATCGCTGACACCAAAGTGGCTGGCTCCGGCCTTGAACTGATCCCGAAAAGTCAGCGCGCACAGGGTGGTGTAACCACCCGCACTGGCACCGTCGATCATAAGCCGGTTGCCGTCGGCGTCGCCACGAGTGGTCAAAAATCTCGCCCCGTTTACACAATCGTCAACGTCGACAATGCCCCAGGCGCCGTTCAATCTTTCACGATAGGCGCGGCCATAGCCGGCGCTGCCACCATAGTTAACATCGAGCACGGCTATGCCGCGGCTGGTCCAATATTGAATTCCCAGCATTAAGACGGGGGCCGTCGCAGCTGTCGGTCCGCCGTGACTCTTGACCAACAACAATGGTCGTTCGAGATTAGGTGCGGCGAAGTCGCGGTTTTTTGGTGGATAGTAGAAACCGTGCGCGGTCAAATTGGCTTCTGTAGCAAACTCAATTGGTTGCGGCTCTGAAATAAAACCGGAGTCGATATCGATTTTATTTGCCCGTTGTAAAGCTTTTGTCGAACGGGCCGCGAGATCCATTTCTATGATCGAGAACGGCGCTTTTGGCGACCCCGCCCGAAACACGGCGCGACCTGGAGCGGCGCATACATACGAAACGTCGGTGTACGGTGCTTGGATTCGTTGCAACGTTTTGGAGTGCGTGTCGATAGTGCCAAGTCGCCAGAGACCCTGCTCAGCAAAACCGCAGACGATTCGAGCGGCAGATTCAAACGCATAAGTCGACAGGCCGAATATCCATTGCGGCGCACCAAACTCTGCTTGCATTTCGCAAACACATTCGATCGCGTCCGCCGCCGTCTCTCGATACAAGTTCCACCAACCCGAACGATCAGAAACGAAATAGAGAATTCCGTCCGGCGACCACTGCGGTTGGAAAATCGATTCGCGCAGTCCTCCCGCGATTAGCGGGTGATTGGTAATGGCTCCATCCGCGTTGATGTCGCCGGTCCAGAGCTCGCAACCATCCCACGGCATATTGGGATGATTCCAGGTCAGCCACGACAGACGGGAACCATTCGGGCTGATCTGCGGCGAGGAATAGAAGTCATTGCCGGAGATAAGCACCTGCGCTGCGCCTCCGGCGAGCGGGATTGCGACAATGCTATTGACAGCCTCGCGATCATTCTCCCGGTGATCTTCGCGGATGCTAATCAGACGACCGCGGCTCTTATCAACCACGAAGTCCGCATAACGAAGTTGAGCATCAGGACTAGCTTCGCTAACCAATTGCGGCTCTGAGTCCGGGGCTTTACGGTACAGTTGTTGGTCGCCAAAGTTTGAAAAATAAACGATCGAATCATTGGCGATGTAGTCGCCCCCACCATATTCGTGCACCCGCGTGCGGGCGTTGAATCCCGGAGGAATCACATCCACGGTGCTGCCATCGGGCGCCTGTCGAACGATTACCTGGCGGCCGCCTTCCGACGGACGCATCTCGACCCAATAAATGTGGTCGCCATCCATCTTGACCTGGCCGAGGCCGATGGACTCTTTGACGATCAGATCAGAAGTGATTGGTGATTTCCACGAACCGTAAGGAGCAGCCTGGACCTGGGTCATTGAACGATCTTCGCCTTGAATAATAGGAAAGTCGGAAACGTGATTATCGACAGAATGCGTGAAAGTGCAAGTGGCACAGACTTAAGTCTGTGATTGAGTGATGTGCTACTCGGAATCACAGACTCAAGTCTGTGCCACACAAAAGCAAAGGCGCCGACCTCCCCCAAAGTCGACGCCCTACCCTTCAGTCTCAGTTCTCACAAGGAGAATCAATGAATGAACGCATACTAAACTCGTTCTCAGCGCGAAGGGTTGCGAAAACATTGCGATCAAATTGTGAAGCTCTTTCTGGACTGCGAGCTTCCGGTTTGCCGCAGACCGCAAGCGGCGCTGCTGAGTTCCTCGTTGACTCAGAGACTGAAGAAGCATAAAACTCTTTCAAATCTGCTTAGCTCGGAGGCCTATCGACGATGATGACCCAGCGTTCTTGGCTTTGCTATCTCTCGATCGCAACTACACTCGCGGTGTTCGGACCGACTTTGAATATTTCTCGCGCCGATACATTTCGTCCGGTCGTCCGCGGACGCCGGGGAGTCGTGGCCGGAGGGCAGCCGCTCTCAGTCGAAGCCGGCATGCGCACCCTTCAGCACGGCGGCAATGCCGTTGATGCCGGAGTTGCGACCATCCTGGCGGCCTCGGTGATCGAGTTCTCGCATTTTTCCTTCGGCGGCGAAGTCCCCATCCTGATCAAGCTGAAAGGTAGAGAC
>DATNNY010000068.1:0-8585 GCA_035601635.1 Pyrinomonadaceae bacterium | reverse complement strand
ATCGCCGAAAAGCCCCAGCGCGTTAGTTTGTTGTTGCCGCGGCTGGAAGAGAACGGCCGTAAGCTCGTCGCCGCTTACCAGGCGCTCGCCGAATCGATTCGCGCAGAGCATGTCATCTCTCCCGCCGCTGAATGGCTGGTCGACAACTTTCATATCGTTGAAGAGCAGGTACGTGAAATTCGCGAAGATCTGCCCAAGGGTTATTACCACGAGCTGCCCAAGCTCGCCACCGGCGATTTCAAAAACTATCCGCGCATCTACGCTCTTTCGGTGGCGCTGATCGCCCACACCGACAGTCACCTCGACACTGAGACCTTACGCCGCTTTATCAATGCCTATCAGAAAGTCTCGCCGCTTTCGATCGGCGAATTGTGGGCAGTGCCCATTAGTCTGCGACTGGCGCTGGTGGAAAACCTGCGCCGCCTCGCCACCCGCATTGTTTTATCGCGCACTGAGCGTGACGAAGCAGACCGGCTGGCCGACAGGCTGCTGGCCCAGGCGCAGCGTCAACCCAATGAACTGTTGACGCTGCTTACTTCGCGCATGGCCAGACGCAAGGCACTCGGCCGTTCGTTTGTCGTTCAACTCACCCAGCGCTTGCGCGAACAGGACCCGGCAGTGATGCCGGTCATGGAATGGCTGGAAAAGCAACTCGCCAAAAAAGGTCTCTCGGTCGAAAAGATCGTGCAGGAAGAGTACCAACGCCAGGCCGCCGCACAGGTCACCGTCGGCAACATCATCACGAGCATGCGGCTGCTCTCGACCCTGGATTGGAAAGATTTTTTTGAGACGGTGAGCTTGATCGATCCGGAGCTGGCCCAGGATCCGGCGGGTGTCTATTCGCGGATGGACTTTGCCACCCGCGATCGTTACCGGCACGTCGTCGAACGTATTAGCAAAGGTGCGAAAAAGAGCGAACCCGAAATTGCCCGCGTCGCTTTGCGGATGGCTGAAGAAGCGCGGAGCGCCGGCGAGGACGCGGCGCACACCCACGTTGGTTATTTTCTCATCGCGGAAGGCTTGGCGCGTCTGGAAGCCGAGGCTGCATATCGCCCACGTTTCGGCGAACGGGTCCGACGGGCGATTAAGCGACATGCGGGCGTCTGTTATCTCGGGACTCTGACCGTACTGACAGCCCTGATTCTGAGCGTCACGGTTCTCTACGGATTGCGGACTCAGCCAAGTCTCGTGATGTTTGTGATCGCCACGCTGGTGTCGTTGATTCCAGCGAGTGATCTGGCAGTGAGCGTGCTCAACTGGGATGTCACACACTTTTTTGAGCCGCGACTGCTGCCCAACATCGATCTGTCAAAAGGAATTCCGGCCGACGCCCGCACGATGGTGGTGGTGCCCGTAATCTTCAATGACGAGCAAACAGTTTCAGCTCTGATTGATAAACTCGAAATCTCTTATCTGGCGAACCAGGACGAAAATCTTTACTTTGCTTTGCTGTCGGACTTCGTGGACGCGTCTACCCGGGAGCTGCCCGGCGATCAGGAAATTCTCGCGGCTGCCAGAGCCGGGATCGAGACACTAAACCAGCGCTATACCCCGGGCGAGACGATTCGATTTCATCTCTTTCACCGGCCGCGCCGGTGGTGCGAGACGGAGAGGAAGTGGATCGGTTGGGAGCGCAAGCGCGGCAAGCTCCGCGAATTCAATCAGCTGCTGCGCGGAAAGTGCGCCGACTGCTTTACCGTGGCCACCGGCACTCCGGATTTGCTTTCGCAGGTTCGTTACGTCATTACGCTGGACGCCGATACGCAGTTACCGCGCGACGCCGCGTGCCGTCTGATTGGCACCGCGGTCCATCCGCTCAACCACCCGCGGTTCGATCCGCAGACCGCGCGAGTCGTCAATGGTTACGGAATCCTCCAGCCGCGGGTGAGCATCTCGCTGGAGAGTGCGTCTCGTTCGTTGTTTGCTCGGGTCTTCTCAGGCAACACCGGAATCGATCCTTATACGACGGCAGCCTCGGACGTTTACCAGGATCTCTTCGGCGAAGGCAGTTACACGGGTAAAGGTCTCTACGATGTTGACGCGTTTGAGAACGCGCTCAAGGGTCGCGTCCCAGACGACACTTTGCTGAGCCACGATCTTTTTGAATCAATATTTGTGCGCGCAGCCTTAGTCAGTGACATCGAATTTCTCGATGACTATCCGGCCCACTACGATACTTACGCGATGCGCCAGCATCGTTGGACGCGTGGCGATTGGCAGATCGCCGGCTGGTTGGGGCGCTCGGTGCGCGACGCCGGCGGGAACAAACAGGCCAATCACATCTCTGCTATCTCGCGCTGGAAAATTCTGGATAATCTGCGCCGCAGCCTGTTGGCTCCGGCGATTGTCCTGTTACTGGTTGCGGGCTGGACGATTCTTCCCGGAGGATCGCTCTGGTGGACACTATTCGCCCTGATCACTCTCGCCTTTCCCGTTTATGCTCACGTGACCACTGGTTTGCTGATTCATCCTCGCGGCGTGCCTTGGACCAGCCACTTCTGGAGCGTCTGGGGCGACATGCGAACCAACACCGCGCAACTGGCGCTGGAAGTTGTATTCCTGGCGCATCAGGCGTGGTTGATGATTGATGCAATTGGACGCACCGTCTATCGCAAGCTGATTTCGGGCCGACACTTGTTGGAATGGCAGACAGCGGCGCACGCGGAAAAATCGAGCACGCACGACAAGCGCGCTTTCTTCCAATTCATGTGGCTGGCGGAGGTAATTACGTTGGTCACGGCGCTGCTGATTATCTTCACCAGGCCCCGTGCGTTGGTGCTCGCGATTCCGTTTTTGCTGAGCTGGGCGTTGTCGCCGCTAATTGCTTTCTATATCAGTCGCCGGCGCGTGGAAGATGAGCGAGAGTTCGCCGCCAAAGACATCCGCACCGCGCGAATAGTCGCACGCCGCACCTGGCGCTTCTTTGAAACTCTGGTGGGCGACGAGGACCACTGGTTGCCGCCCGACAACTTACAGGAGGATCCGCCGGTCATCGCGCACCGCACTTCGCCAACGAACATCGGCCTTTTGCAGCTCTCAACTCTCTCGGCTTACGACTTTGGTTACCTGGGCCTGGTTGAGTTGCTTGAGCGGGTTGAATTCACTTTCGCGAGCCTGGAAAAACTACAGAAGTTTCGCGGCCATTTTTTCAACTGGCATGACACTCACACTCTGCTGCCCATGTGGCCGCAGTACGTTTCGGTAGTTGACAGCGGCAATCTCGCCGGGCATTTGCTCACGCTGAAGCAGGCCGCGCTCGATCTTCCTGACGACAAACTCTTTGACACCAGAATTCTGGACGGATTAAGGGACACGGTTGCGGCGATAACTCAGGAGACCTCGCAACTCGCGGTGGCCCGCCAGCGCACCGACGCCATCACCATTAATCAACTGCGCGGCGAGATTCAATCCTGCACACGTGTACTCTCGGGCGGCACCCCCGTGGCCCTGGCCGGATGGGTGACTCTATTTGGAACGGTAAATGAGCACGCAACCATCATAGATGACATCGTGGCTGCGCTTACGCTCGAGCATCGAGGGGATGAATTCACCGAGCTGCGTTGGTGGACCAGCTCGCTCCTTCATGAACTACATAACTATCGCCGCGATCTGAATCTGCTGGCGCCGTGGGGCCTCGTCGGGACTGCTTCGCTCGACACGATAGCGGCGCGCTCAGAGGCCGCGGCCGGTCATTGGGAATTGATCAAAACCGCCTTGCGACCGGTTCCTGGGCTGGCTCATATTGCCGAGAGTTGTGATAGCGCCCTCGTGCAACTGGCGGCCCTGCGCGCGGAAATTGAAACGACTGCGCCGGAATCGCAATCCAGTCGCGATGCGGCTCTGGGGGAGTTGAGCGCGCTCACCGGGTCTATCGAGCAGGCCGCCGAAGCTGCCGGAACCATTTCTGCGCGGCTGGCTAAGATTGCTCAGACTTGTCAGCGAATAGTCGACGAGACGGACTTTAAGTTTTTGCTCGACCCGGAGCGCAAAGTTTTTACGATCGGCTATAACGTCACTGAAGGACGTCACGACAATTCGTTCTACGATCTGCTGGCTTCAGAAGCTCGGCTCGCGAGTTTTGTCGCTATCTCGAAGAGCGATGTGTCGCAGGCGCACTGGTTTCGCATGGGTCGCCAGCTGACGGCTGTGGATGGCGGCCGCGCTTTGATTTCGTGGACCGGCACGATGTTCGAGTATTTGATGCCGCTGCTCGTCATGCGCAGCTATCGCGAGACTTTGCTGGGTGAGACCTACGCCGCCGTCGTCGCCCGGCAAATCGAATATGGCTATGAACGGGGAGTGCCGTGGGGCATTTCAGAGTCAGCATATGCGGCGCGCGATCTGCAACTCAATTATCAGTATGGGCCATTCGGCGTTCCCGGATTGGGCCTGAAGCGTGGCTTGATCGAAGACCTGGTGGTCTCGCCTTACTCAACCATCCTGGCCGCGAATGTTATGCCGGGCCCGGCGATGGAGAACCTGCGGGTGCTGGAGCGCGCCGGCGCACTTTCGCGATATGGGTTTTACGAAGCGCTGGATTACACGCCTGAGCGAGTCAAGAAGGGTGAGCAATGCACCCTGGTGCGGGCGTACATGGCGCATCATCAGGGCATGAGTTTGATCGCGCTCGACAATCTGATTAACCGGAATGTCATGCAGAATCGTTTTCACAGCGACCCAGCCGTCCAGGCGACCGAGTTGCTGTTGCAGGAACGCATTCCGCGCGGCGTGCCGGCGGCCCATCCGCGCGCCGAAGAAGTTCTGACTGGCCGCGTCGTGCGCACCCTCACCGGTCTGGTCAGTCGCGCTTACGACACCGCCGATTTGCCGACGCCGCGCACTCAGTTGTTATCGAACGGAACTTACAGCGTGATGGTCACGACCGCGGGTGCGGGTTATTCGATGTGCGGACCGCTGGCCGTGAACCGCTGGCGCGAAGACTCGACCCGCGACCACTGGGGCAGCTTCGTTTACATCCGCGACGTGCGCAGTAGCGCCGTGTGGTCAGCGGGACACCAGCCCGTCGGCAGCAAACCGCAAAAATACGAAGTCGCGTTTTCCGAAGACAAGGCCGATTTCTGGCGCCGGGACTTCGGCATCGTCACCCACCTCGAAGTAATCGTCTCGGCCGAGGACAACGCTGAGATGCGGCGAGTTTCAATAGCGAATTACTCTGCGCGTCCGCGTGAGATCGAATTGACCAGCTATGCGGAAGTTGTCCTGGCTCCCCGGGCCGACGATCTGGCGCATCCAGCGTTCAGCAATTTGTTTATTGAAACTGAATACTACGCACAGCACAGTGCGCTCCTGGCGCGCCGCCGGCCCCGCTCGGCGCAAGACGAGGCCAGGTGGGGCGTGCATGTGTTGTCGACCTCGGCCGAAACGATCGCCGGCATTCAATTTGAAACCGATCGGGTGCGCTTTCTTGGCCGGGGACACACGCCGGCAGAGCCGGTCGCAGTGATGGAAGATCGCCCACTTTCAAACACCGTGGGCGCTGTGCTCGATCCGATTTTCAGCTTGAGATGCCGGGTGCGCCTGCTCCCCAATGAAACCGCGCAAGTCGTTTTCACGACCGGGGTAGCCCAGTCGCGCGACCATGCGATCGCGCTGGCTGAAAAATATCGCGACGCGAATATCTTTGAACGTGAATCGCGGATGGCCTGGACACGCGCGCAGGTAGAGATGACTCATCTGCACATCGATCCTAACGAGGCGCATCTGTTTCAGCGGCTGGGTGGCCGCATCCTGTTCACGGATCCATCGCTGCGGCCACGGCCACATGTCTTGGCGCTGAACAAGCTGACGCAGTCGGGTCTGTGGACGCAGGGCATTAGTGGCGACTTTCCCATAGTAATCCTGCGTCTCGATCGCGAAGAGGACATTCTGATGGCGCGGCAGCTGCTCCGAGGTCATCAATACCTGCGATCAAAAGGCCTCCAGTTTGATCTGGTGATTCTGAATGATCACCCGACGGGCTATGCCCAATCACTGCACGACGACCTGCAATTGGCCGTCCGAATCTCCGGCGCGCAGGGCTTGATTGACAAGCCTGGCGGCGTCTTCGTGCGACGCTCTGACATCATGCCCGAGCATGAGCGGATTCTGCTGCATTCAGTGGCGCGGGTCGTAATCGTCAGCGAAAGAGGTTCCCTGGAAGATCAGCTCGTAAGGCGTCCGGTCGAAGAAACACTACCCGCGCCTTTTCAACCGCGATCGCCGTCCCAGGTTTATCCCGAAGCGTCTCCAGAACCGCCCAAGCTCTCCTTCTTTAACGGACTTGGTGGCTTTGCGCATGGCGGACGCGAGTACGTCGTGATGTTGGGCGAAGGCCAATGGACTCCCGCGCCCTGGTCCAACGTGATTGCGAACAACCCGGACTTTGGATTCATAATCACCGAAACCGGCGCGGGTTTCACCTGGTCGCTCAACAGTCACGAGAACCGGCTCACTCCCTGGTCCAACGACGCGGTCAGCGATCCGCCGGCCGAAGTCATTTACATTCGCGACGAAGATTCCGGCGCCGTCTGGACGCCGACGCCTTTACCGATTCGCGAAGCGCCGGGATATCTGATTCGCCACGGACAGGGGTATAGCGTGTTTGAGCATGTCAGCAACGGCATTTCGCAGGAGCTGCTCTTGTTCTCTCCGCTCGACGCCCCAGTGAGAATTTCACTTCTGCGGCTGCGTAATCGCGCTGACCGGCGGCGGCGGCTGTCGGTCACCAGTTATCAGGAGTTAGTCCTGGGGGTCAACCGGGAAACATCGGCCAATCATATCGTCACGGATCTGGAAGAAAGCGAAGGAGCGATCTTTGCGCGCAACTCTTATAACAACGAATTTTCAAATCGCGTAGCTTTTGTCGGCACCAGCGAGAGCCGCTTCACGATGACTTGTGATCGGGACGAATTTCTCGGCCGCAATGGCACGCTGGCGCGGCCGGCCGCCTTGCGTCGCGTCGGGCTCGGCGGTCGCGATGGCGCCGGTCTCGATCCCTGTGCGGCGATCCAGACTTCAATTGAATTGGAGCCCGGCGAAGCACGCCAGGTTATTTTCCTATTGGGGCAGGCTGAATCGATGGAGGAAGCCCGGGCGGTAAATGCGCGCTTTCGCAGTCTCAACACCGTCAATGAAGCTTTCGAAAAAGTGCTCGGGTTCTGGGACCAGATGCTGGGCACTCTCGAGATCCGGACACCTGATGCTTCGATGGATACGCTGGTGAATCGCTGGCTTTTGTGTCAGACGCTCGCCTGCCGGGTGCACGGACGTTCGGCCTTCTATCAATCGAGCGGCGCGTTTGGTTTTCGCGACCAATTGCAGGACGTCATGGCGCTGGTCTATTCGAGTCCGGACGTCGCTCGGCAACAGATTCTCCGCGCCTCCGCGCGCCAGTTTAAGGAAGGGGACGTGCTGCACTGGTGGCATGAACCAACCGGCCGCGGCGTCCGCACGCGCTTTTCGGATGACTTGCTGTGGCTGCCTTACGTGGCTTCATTTTATGTGAGTGTAACCGGGGACCATTCGGTGCTGGACGAAGTGGTGCCATTTATCGAGGGTCCGCTGCTCGAGCCCGATCAGATGGAAAACTATATGCTGCCCGACGTCTCGACTGAGAGTGCGACGGTGCTCGAGCATTGCGCGCGGGCGATCGATCGCAGTCTCAGCTTGGGCCAGCACGGATTGCCTTTAATAGGTTCGGGTGATTGGAATGACGGCATGAACCGAATTGGCGTCGGGGGCAAAGGCGAAAGCGTTTGGCTGGGCTGGTTTCTTTGCACTGTCCTGAGAGGGTTTGCGCCGCTGTGTGAGAAATATGAAATGCAAACGCGGAGCAATCGCTATGGCCAACATCTGGAGAAACTGCGGAAGGGACTCGAGCAGGCCTGGGACGGCGATTGGTATCGTCGCGCCTATTTCGACGACGGCTCGCCGCTGGGTTCAGCCCAGAACGATGAGTGCCGCATCGATTCGATAGCGCAAACGTGGGCGGTGATCTCGCGGGTGGCGGAATCCTATCGAACGTCGCGCGCCATGTCCGCCGTCAACGAATATCTAATCCGTCGCGGCGATGGATTGATTATTTTGTTCACTCCGCCCTTCGACAAGAGCAAACTGGATCCGGGTTACGTCAAAGGTTATGTGCCCGGCGTTCGCGAAAACGGGGGCCAGTACACGCACGCGGCTTTGTGGACGGTGATTGCATTTGCGATGCTCGGCGACGGCGATCTCGCCGGCGAGTTATTCAGCCTGCTGAATCCGATCAATCACTCGTCGACGCGCGCCGGCCTGCACAAGTTCAAAGTCGAGCCTTATGTGGCCATGGGCGACGTCTATGCAGTGCCGCCGCACACGGGTCGCGGTGGTTGGACGTGGTACACGGGCTCAGCGGGTTGGATGTACCGCGCAGCGGTTGAATACATCCTCGGATTCAAGCTGGAAGGCGATCGTTTACGCATCGACCCGTGCATTCCGCGTGGCTGGCGCGAGTTTGAAATCAACTATCGCCGTGGCGCAACGACCTATCGGATCAAAGTCGAGAATCCGCATTCGCTCTGTCGCGGTATCGAGCGCGTTTTCCTTGATGG
>DATNNY010000067.1:0-2969 GCA_035601635.1 Pyrinomonadaceae bacterium | reverse complement strand
CCGATTCAGCCTTTGGAGGAATATAAGCGTCTTAACGCCCACATCAGGCGCTTGCCGCACGTGCGCCAGGAATTGAAAGACCTGACTGAGCGAGTGAAGATCCTGGAAGCGCAATTGAGCACAAGCGAGGAATAGACCAGGATCACTCGCCTCTACGACCCTTTTGTTATACCGAGGGGTTAGTGTAAAGACGCCAGGGGAAAAAAGTGGTTGACAACCGATGGACGTTTACGCGAATCTGGGATCAGCTTCGCAACCCGCGAAGTCTCCCCCAGAAAGCTGCTATCCATGAAAAAAGCCTCAGTCTCTATTCTCATTGTTCTCGTGTTCTCAGTCGGCGGCGCTCAAGCGCAATCGCTGAGATCAACCGATCCGATAAGCCGTCCCCGTTTGGTGGGCAGCTCAAGAACGAGCGGCGCTGCCAGGTCGAAGTTCCAGAACCAATCTGCTCAACAGCAAACGCCCTCACGTCCGGTGGAAACAGGTACCCGTCCCGCGGAGAAGGCCGCCGCGCCCAACAGACAGCAACCCGAGCAACCGAGACCGCCGGCGCGCGAAGACTCAAGCTCAGTTCGTCTGTCACCACACCGGATTCGGTCTCGCATTAACGAAGCAGAACGCTTAATGAAAATCCGGCCGGTACAGACTGCCTTGATGTCACCTTCACTTGATTATGTGACCATCTCCGCATTGTTGCCGGAGACTTCGCAGATTCATTTGATTCGCATCTCCAAGCAAACTTTTCTGACCAAGGGAACTGAGGTCCCGGCGACTACTTCGCTTTTGTTACCCGTCAGTGTCCGGATCGTGCGCGCGAATGGCGTCAACACAGCCGTGACGATCTTCGATGAAAAAAACCGATCGCTGTTGCCGTTGGCCGTCGAGTTCCCCATCGAACGCAAGGGCGTGTTTCGCGAAATGGCTTATTACACGTCCGCTCATCCGGCGCTTTTGTCACCTGAGCTGATGAAGTCCGGCCAGACCTATGTTAATTCGATGGTTGATCTGGCAGCGAAACGATTGCGCGAGCGTGGCGCGAACATCGCTCCGAACATCGTTGACGTCGCCAAACACCTTTGCATCGTCGAGCACACGGACCACGAGCGTTTTCGAAACGAAAATCGCATCGCGCTGTTCGAAGAAATTTACACGCTGTACTCACTGAACGAACTCGATACTTATCGTTATTCGGTCAGCTCAGCCGGCGCGGGCGGCATGGTACAGATGATTCCCTGGACGTATGCGCTTATGCGCCAGCGCCATCCCGGCGTGGGATTGAACCCCGATTTCGTCGCCGGCATGCGCAATCACGGCAATGCGCTCGAAGCCATGCTGCTCTACATGCAGGACACTTGGAACGATCTCTCCGCGAACGAAGACATTCAAGCGGCTCTCAGCGCCAGACAAGCAACGCCCACGGAACTATTGGCCGCCGGCTACAATTCAAACGCGGCGAAGTTGCCGGGTTACATCCGCCGCGCCGGTGCGGGTTGGCGCACACTGATTCCGCGCGAAACACAAATGTACTTACAAATCTATCAATCGCTGGATACCTTAATGAAAGCGAAGGACAATCACGCGCGCAGGAAATAGCAGGTAGTAAGCAGCGAGTTGCTGAGTTCTGAAGCACCCGGCCCTGATGCCGGGTGTTTTGCTTTGGTGGCACAGACTTCAGTCTGTGATTGAATTCCGGGTACAGGATCACAGACTGACGTCTGTGCCACTCAACTGCTCCGCGCTGTTGCATCGACCGAACATTCCGTTCTATAACAGCGTGCCGTCAAGTTGGTCTTCCCAGAAACAGACACGCGGTTTTTGAAGTTTTTGTGGCCGAAGTCTTTTCGGTTTCGAGACTTGCGGTCGCTTTCAGAACATTTCATCGGAGCAAACAATGAAACGCAGCATTCTTAGACTTCTCATTCTTGCGTTGGCCTGCGCCAGCGCCGTGATGCTTATCACCAGAGCCCGCGCGCAAAAGTCGCCGGTCAACCAGGAGTTCGCGGTTTCGCTATTGAGCCTGGGCATAGCTATGCCGGCGCAGACACCGGCCGCGCCCGCAACGCCGCGGGAGAAGACGGTTGAGCAGACACACAAGAATATCCAGGTGCTCAAGGGACTGCCTGATTCTCAGTTGGGCACCGTGATGCAATACATCGCGGTTTCTATGGGCCGGCGATGCGATTTTTGTCACGTGAACAAGGGTGGCAACAACTGGGTTTGGGAATCCGACGACAAGGAAGAGAAGCTGACGGCCCGCAAAATGATGACGATGGTCCTGGCTCTTAACAAAGACAACTTCGGTGGGAGCCCCACGATGGGTTGCTACACCTGTCATCGCGGCCGCAGTACGCCACAGGGTATTCCGTCGTTCCCGCTCCCAACGCCTGCGCCGCGTCCGCAACCGCAGACCGCGGCTTCGGGTCAACCGGGGGCCACGCCGACGCCAACTCCGGCACCTCCAACAGCCGATCAAATCCTGGCGAAGTATGTCGAAGCCCTGGGCGGACAAGCAGCCATCGACAAGATGAAGACACTCGTGATGAAAGGCACTTACGTCGGCTTCAACGGTGCGTCGTTGCCTTACGAAGTGGACTTGGCCGCGCCTGACAAGTTCTACATCAACGTCAATGCACAACAAGGAACTGTCGAGCGAGGTTTCGACGGCAAGGCCGGTTGGGAAAAAGGTCCGCGTGGCGTGAATGAACTCATGAACCCCGTGCTCGACGATTTGAAGTCGACGTTCCTGTTCTTTCACAACATCAAACTCAAGGAACAGTTCACCCGTTTGCGTGGAGGCAGGAAGGACAAGATTGGCGACCGTGACGTTATCGTCGTGAATGGCACGAACGCCGACAACCGGCGCGAGCAGCTATTCTTTGACGCTGAAACCGGTCTGCTGCGGCGCCGCATCTCTTATATCGAAACACCAATCGGCGTGATTCCCAACCAGATTGACTTTGAAGACTATC
>DATNNY010000066.1:0-7599 GCA_035601635.1 Pyrinomonadaceae bacterium | reverse complement strand
TTACGACCTTATTCACTTCGGCCGGATCGGGCGCGAGTAAAGTTAAATCAGAACGAGAACCCCTGGGACACGCCCGCCAGGATCAAGCAGGATACGCTAAGGCGCGTCAGCGATTGCGCGTGGTCGCGTTACCCAAACTTCACGCCGCGAAGATTGCATGAACGTCTGGCTGAGTTCAGCGGCTGGATAGCTAACGGGATCGTTGCCGGTAATGGATCCAATGAATTGATCCAGGCGCTTTTGATGGTCACGGTCGGAGAAGGAAAACGCGTGCTCATCAACGAGCCGACGTTCGCTCTGTACCGCCAGATTACTACAGTGCTGGGAGGCGAGGTCATCAGTCTTCCGCTCAGTGCGGATCTGAGTTATGACGTCCCGGCTCTGATAGATGCAGTCCGTGATTTGCAGCCGGAAGTGACGATCGTCTGCTCTCCGAATAATCCTACCGGCTGCGTGCTGAGCGATGATGACTTGCGTCTGTTACTGAAAAGCGCCAATGGTCTGGTCGTTGTCGACGAGGCCTACCACGAATTTGCGGAGCATTCAGTTGTTCCGCTGCTGCGCGAACACGACAACCTTGTGGTCTTGCGCACTTTCTCCAAGGCGTTGGCCATGGCGGGACTGCGCGCAGGTTATCTACTCGCGGCGCCAGAGTTGACGACTGAGATCGGAAAGGCCGTGCTGCCTTACAACCTGAACGTTATTTCGCAGACGGCCGCCGAAGTGGCCGTCGAGATGTACGAAGGTGAGTTGCGCCCGCTGGTGCGCGAAATTATCGCCGAGCGCGAGCGATTGTACGAAGCTTTGAGTCACATCGAAGGGCTGACACCAGTCCGCTCTCGCGCAAACTTTATCCTGGTGCGATCGGCAATCGATCCAAAGCAGGTCTTTGCGGAACTACTTAATCGGAATATTTTGATTCGCGACGTTAGCGCCTATCCGATGTTGAGTGAATACTTTCGTTTGAGCGTGGGTACGCCCGAGGAGAACGATCTGTTGCTCGAGTCATTGAGGGAAATATTTGGAGCGTGGGGGCAAGCGTAGCGCACCGCTTTGGACGAGGTCAGTACCGGGAGCGGTAGCGACCGGGTTAATCTCGGGATCCACGGATCGGGCCTGTACCCGGTCGCTACCGCTCCCGGTACTGACTCCGTTCCAATGAGGTAAAGACTTATGAAAAAATCCAAAGACAATCTGGCGCAGACCACCACGCGGGTCGCGCAAGTCCAGCGTAAGACCAAAGAGACCGATGTGCGTGTGCAGCTCGACCTCGATGGTCGCGGCCAATCCCGCATCAGTACTGGGCTGCCGTTTCTTGATCACATGCTCGATCTGTTTGCCAGGCATGGACTCTTCGATCTCAGCGTTGTTTGCAAAGGCGATCTGGAGATTGATGACCATCATTCGGTCGAAGATATTGCGCTCACCCTCGGTCAAAGCTTGACGCAGGCGCTGGGTGATAAAGCGGGCATCAAGCGGTACGGCGAAGCCGTCGTTCCGATGGATGAGGCCTTATGTCGCGCCGTGATCGATCTGTCCGGGCGATTCTATCTGGTTTATGAAGTGCAGACGCGCCGCCAGAAGATCGGCAATTTTTCGGTGGAGCTGGCCGAGCACTTTTGGCGATCGTTTGCTGAGACAGCGAAGTTCAATCTGCATATCGACTGTTTGCGCGGCCGTAACACGCACCACATTCTGGAAGGCACCTTTAAAGCGACGGCGCGGGCCCTGAGGCAGGCCGTCGAACGCGACGCGCGGATCGTTGGAGTATTGAGCACGAAAGGAATCCTTTGACGATCTCTGTGCTTTCATGCGGCAGAGCCGCATTGACTCGCACTCGGGCGGCAGAACCGCAAGGCACTCGGCTATTAGCCATGACTCAAGTTGGCATCATTGATTATGGAGTGGGCAACCTGCGTTCGGTCGAAAAGGCATTTGCCGCGACCGGATGCGCCGCGTTAGTAAGTTCGGATGAGCAAATCCTGCGTCAGGCGGAACGTCTGGTGCTACCCGGAGTCGGCGCATTTGGCGCCTGCATGCAGGCGCTCACTGAACGCGGATTCGATAAACTCGTGCGCGAGCGCGTGGCCGAAGGAACGCCATTACTCGGTGTTTGTGTGGGCATGCAAATGCTCTTTGAGGAATCAGAGGAGTTTGGCCGGAAACCTGGTTTGGGGCTTTTGCCAGGGCGTGTGCGGCGTTTTGCGGGCGACCTGGTTGTGCCGCAGGTCGGCTGGAATCAGGTCCGGCAGCGAGTCACTCATCCTTTATTTGAAGGGATAATCGACGGAGCATTTTTCTATTTCGTGCATTCGTACTTTTGCGAGCCGGCGGACGGTGATGTGACTTTGGGCGAGACTGACTACGGCGTCGCTTATCCCTCCCTGGTCGCGCAGGGGAATATCTGTGGGGTGCAGTTTCATCCGGAAAAAAGCCAGGCAGTCGGCTTGAGATTATTATCAAACTTTGCAATGAGGTCAGTACCGCCTGCGTGAGCAGGTGGACCGAAGTGGTCAAGTCGCGTGTTTGACCCACCCGCTCACGCGGGTGGTACCGACCTCATCGCCGCGCCGCACGTCGTTTTTGGGCGGACCGACAAACTAAAGTTTGTCGAACAAATATGCTGGCTAAACGAATCATACCGTGCTTGGACGTAGACCAGGGCCGCGTGGTGAAGGGGATTCGTTTCGTCTCGCTGGTCGATGCCGGCGACCCGGTTGAGCAGGGGAAGCGATACGATGCCGAGGGCGCGGACGAACTGACATTCCTGGACATCACCGCGTCGTCAGACAAGCGCGACATCGTCGCCGCTCTGGTCAGGCGGGTGGCTGACGAAGTTTTCATTCCTTTGACAGTGGGCGGCGGTTTGCGGTCATTGGAAGATATTCGGGCGGTTCTGCGCTCGGGCGCCGATAAGGTTTCGCTCAATACCGCGGCGATCGAGCAGCCGGAGTTGATCAGCGAGGGAGCAGAGACTTTCGGATCGCAGTGCATGATCGTCGCAGTTGATGCGCGTCGGCGCGATGCCGGCGACCCGAGCAAAGGTTGGGAGGTCTATACACACGGCGGACGGCGTCCGGTCGGACTCGACGCGATCGAGTGGATAACGCGGGCCGAGAGACTCGGCGCAGGAGAAATTCTTTTGACCAGTATGGACTGTGACGGGACGAAGGATGGTTACGACATCGAACTGACGCGCACGGTCTCCGATAGCGTTCGCATTCCTGTAATCGCCTCGGGGGGCGCGGGCAGGCCCGAACACTTTTATGAGGCATTGACCGCGGGAGGCGCCAGCGCGGTTCTGGCGGCATCGCTGTTTCACTTTGGCGAGTACACAATCGCGGATGTAAAGAATTATCTGCGCGAGCGAGGAGTGTTGGTGAGATGAAGATTGCAATCGCAGACATAAAGTTTGACGAGCGCGGCCTGGTTCCGGCGATCGTCCAGGACGCGAACACGCTCGAAGTGTTGACGCTCGCCTATATGAATCAGGAAAGTCTCGAACGAACTCTGGCAGAGAACGAAACCTGGTTCTGGTCCCGTTCTCGCAAAAGTTTGTGGCACAAGGGCGAGACCTCCGGTAATAAGCAGCGCGTCGTAGCGGTGAGTTTGGATTGCGACCAAGACGCGCTGAGAGTGCTGGTTGTTCCCGCAGGCCCAGCGTGTCACACCGGCGCTCAGACGTGCTTTCACAACGAATTAAAGGAAGCGTCAAAAGAAGCGCGGGCAGAGGTCGGAACCGACAGCAGTAAAGCTGATTTGGGCGAGGTTCTTACCAGCCTGCATTCCCTCATCGAATCGCGAAAACGGGAAAGACCCGAAGGGTCGTACACGACATATCTATTCGAGCAGGGCCTGGACAAGATTCTCAAAAAGGTGGGAGAGGAATCCGCCGAGACGATTATCGCGGCCAAGAACGACGACCGCCGTGCTTTGGTTAACGAGTCCGCTGACCTTCTCTATCACCTCCTGGTGCTTTTCGTTCAGCGTGGTCTGACGCTCGACGAACTCCGGCACGAACTTCTGAGTCGCCGCGGGAAGGGCTTTGCACAGAAAGTAGATTGATTAGTCCGCAAAGCGGACGAATAAAAGTACCCCAGCGGTTCACTGCTGGGATAGAGAGCCAACGATGTGTAGTCCGTGAAAGCGGACGGCTGAATGATAACGACCACAATTCTCTTATTTTTCAGCCGTCCGCTTCGCGGACTTCGTTTTGGACTCCGGCCAGCTCCCAGCGATAAATCGCTGGGCTATTTTCAATCGTCCGCTAGCGCGGACAAAGGGAAAGTTACTTTTTGTGAAAAGCCGCGGGAAGGGAAGTAAATGATCCCGGAAAACAACGAACTAAGAGCTCTTCTGGATTTCGCCGCGCGACTGGCGCGCGAAGCCGGAGATATCACTCAAAGGCACTTTAAAGGATCGTTTGCCGCTGAACGAAAGGCTGACAATTCTTTTGTCACGATTGCCGACCGCGAAGCCGAAAGGTTTCTGCGCGCCAGTATCGAGCAGTCTTTTCCCGACGACGGCATTCTGGGAGAAGAAGAAGACGAGAGGGTCGGAACATCGCCGCGGCGTTGGATCATCGATCCGGTGGATGGGACCTATTCGTTTGTGCATGGCGTGCCGCTCTATGCGGTCCTGATTGGCCTGGAGATTGATGGCGAATCAGTCCTGGGAGCGGTTAATCTTCCGGCCTTGAATGAGCTGGTCTACGCTGCGCGCGGGCTCGGTTGTTTCTGGAACGGCGAGCCTGCGCGTGTCTCTGCGACTAAATCTCTGAGCGAAGCCCTGCTCCTGGCGACGGATTTTGGAACGGCCGAGCAGCATGGATTCGGGCCGGCTGCGGAAGCGTTGCAGCGGCAAGTAAGCGCGCGTCGCACGTGGGGTGATGCTTACGGTCACGTGTTGGTAGCGACGGGGCGGGCCGACGTCATGCTCGACCCAGTGATGAATGTTTGGGACTGTGCCGCGCTCCTTCCCGTCGTTGAAGAGGCTGGAGGCACTTTCACCGACTGGCATGGAAAGAGAACGATCCACGGCGGCAACGCCATCTCAACGAATGGATTGTTGTTCGACGACGTGATGAAAACGATCAGAGGAAACGTAGGGTCTTGATTTCAGCAATTCTCTGCGCAACCTTCGTTTCCAGGTATCACCGCAGAGACACAGCGCTACAGAGCCGCAACCAAAGCTGATAACAGTTGAGTTATGCCGGTTAGGTTCGTTCTTCAGCTCCGTAGGAGTGCGATGTTTATAGGCGCAGACTCAATGCAACGGCCAGCTCCGTAGGAGCGACATGTTTCAAACATGGACTGGTCGCTGCCCGAGATACATTCCGCTCCTACGGAGCTTAGAAAATAGTTTGTCGCGAGGAACTATAAACATTTCGTCCCTACGGGACTTGGCTACGGAAGACATGCAAAAACTTAGACCTTTGCTACACGAGAACGCAGAATTAATGTAGAGAGGAAATCGGCACTACCAGGAAGGGTAATTGGGATCGATGATAGTCATTCCCGCGATTGACCTGCGGCAAGGTAAGTGTGTTCGTCTCATACAGGGGCGTAAGGATTCCGCGACGGTCTATGATGGCGATCCAGTTAGGATCGCGGAAGCTTTTGAAAACGACGGCGCGCGAATGCTTCATGTAGTTGATCTCGATGGTGCTTTTGCGGAATCTAACGAACGCAATCGCCACGTGCTTCGTGAGCTTGTCCGCGCTGTAAGAATTCCGGTGCAATTTGGGGGCGGCCTGCGCACCACCAAAGACATTGAACAAGTAATCAGTTTGGGCGTCGCCAGAGTAGTGATTGGCACGCTCGCCGTGGAATCACCGGATCTGCTGACAAAGATCATCCGTGAATTTGGCCCCGAGCCCGTGGCGATCGGGATTGATGCGCGAAATGGACAGGTGGTGACTCGCGGCTGGGAGACCGAAGAGCAATTGAGCGCGCTGACATTTGCTCGCCAAGTGGCCGCCGCCGGAGTCGAGCGAATCATTTACACAGACGTCTCTCGCGACGGTATGCTCACCGGCGTAAACACCGATCAGACCTGCTTGATCGCGGAAGCGTCCGGTCTGAAGATCACGGCCTCTGGCGGGGTCGCATCTCTCGAAGATCTGGAACGGCTCGGGACTCTGAGCCATTGCGGTATTGACAGCGTGATTATCGGAAAGGCCCTTTATGAGGGACGCTTCACTCTCCCGGATGCGATTGCTATCTGTGCTTAGACCGAACAAATGGATTCGTGGCGGGCAGCGGGTTCTTGAATTCAGGGTGCCCATGTCTTAGGCATCATCGCCCCGACGCGACAACCTGCTTGAAACCAAAGCGGCTATCGGGACCGCGACTATCATCAGCAGCCATGACGCCGCGGGGACGACCAGGAACATGAAAGCGGGCTGGGGCCTGGGCCTAAAGACAACATCTCCGTACAGAGCCAAAGAGCCCAGGCTGAGAATCACCATCACGCCATAAAGCGTTGCTCGGATGATAGCCGGCCAGCGCTTCGAAATCAGGTCAACAATGACAAGCCCTACGAACGGAGAGAGATCCCAGATTAAGAAAAGAGTCAGCAGGATACGTGAAGGGTTACCATGTCCTATCCAGAACATAAAACCGACTGAGCCAAAGGCCCCAGCGACCAGGGCGATCAGAGCCAGTCTATGCAGGATACGAATGCCGCGCTCAGTGGTCGCCCGGCTGGTTGTAGCAATTGTCGCAGCGCGACCATTAGCGCTCATTGATCTCTCCTCGGGCCGTTCAGTGCGATGTTAAAGAAACCTTGACTGCGGAAGTCGCCTCGAATCCCTGCTGGGTGAGACGGCGGCCTGGTGTGCGGGCCACGGCTTTCTCGAATTGAGAGTGTGCCTCATCTTTGCGGCCGCGTCGCAAGAGAAATTCTCCCAACAGTTCGTGGCTCGGCTTGTCGATTGTCGGCGGGCCGAAGGCGATCGGAAGCTTGTCTTCGAGGCCGACGGCCTGGAGTATCAAGCGTTCGGCGCCGGCAATGTCTCCTTCTTGCTCAGCCAGCAGGGCGCGCACCTCCAGCAGGAATATCTCTGGCCGGACTCGGTAACTTGGATCGGGGTCGCCGCTCTTTGTCTTGATCTCGGCGACTTCGCGGCCGACGGACTCAAGCTCAGCTAAGGCCTGGCGCGCCGGGTCGCGATGTCCCTGCATGACTTCACCAACCGCGCGCGCGAACGCGAAGTCGAGCCGCGCGCCGGCGCCGGCGCCGGCGGTGCTTGGCAGGCTCCAGCTCGCGATCTCACCCGTCCAGTCACCGGTGTCGAGCAGATAGCGAAGTCGCATATTGGCAAAGCCACCCATCAGGCTCGTATCGGGATCCATCGACATTCCGGGATGATCCATTGCGGCGTTGGCTGCGAGCGCGGCGTGGCAGCGAGCGACCGCACTCCTGGCTTTGTCCTTCTGTTCGAGTTGCAGATTTGCATATCCGAGCCAGCTCGCGTAGTGTCCGCAGCCCGCGGGGCTTTTCCCCGCAGCCTTGCGAACCTGATCCACGTCTGCCATCGCGGCGATGTTGGCCTGAACAACTTCCTGCAACATCCCGAGCGCGAGGAAGATATGCGAG
>DATNNY010000065.1:0-6998 GCA_035601635.1 Pyrinomonadaceae bacterium | reverse complement strand
CGCTGCATGGCCGGAGCGACCGCAGGCAATGCCTGACGATCGATGTAGTTGAGGAAGTTCATCAAAGTGAGAACCGATAGCGCGTAGTAGGAGTATCGCGAAACCGTGTCCGAGACCTGGCTCGTCTCAGGAGGATGTTCCGGCGAATTGGGATTCGGCTCACCGTGCATCGTCGCGAGTTCCTCTCGTTAACACGTCTACAATTCCGGGCGTAATATCCGCCAGACTGTGAATGCGCGCGGCGATTTCCGCGCGATGTTCGCCCCAGACGATCGTCGGCACGGGATTGAGAGTGTGGTTGCGCACTGACAGATCCTCGATGTTGCCGTGATCGCTGGTTAGAATTACCGTCGTGGTTCGCAGGTCAAGTGCAGCCAAGAGCGAACGAATAAAAAGTGCGAGCGCGCGCAGCACACGCCCTGCTCCTTCGAAGTCCTGGGCGTGGCCTATCTTGTCCGTGATGAAGTATTCATAGAGCGTGAATTTGTTGGCGGCGACGATGCCTGCCAGCACCTCGCCCGCTTCTTCGGGAGTGCGCAAATCGACTGACTCGCCCCGTTCAATCAGCATCGCATTCGTGAAATCCATAAAGACTGCGCGTCCGGCCCTTAAGTCGTCCAGGCGATTGAAGCGCAAACCCGCAGCTTCAACCGCAGCGGTCGTAGCCGAAATCCAGCGCGGCCGTTCCTGAAAGAACTTTTCGCTGTAAGTATTCGCAAAAGTGATTTCGTTTATCCCGGCCCGTTTGAGTTGAAGAAAGATCGAATGCTCGCGAAGAATATCCAGCAACGCCTGATTTGGAAACCCCTGCTTGTGATAGCCGATGGACGCAGGTGCATTGACGCCCGTCAGAATAGTCGTCTGTCCCGATGCGCTCTGCGGCCTTCCGTCTACTCCGAGACACGCATCAGTCGGTGCGAGCAGGCCATTGAAAGGTAGCACCGGTGACTCGTCCTGGAAAATTCCCAACGGAGCAGCGTCGTCCAATCCATCGAAAGGATTATGCGGACCCCGGGTTCCGATTCCCAGGCCGTCAATGAAAAAGAGGAGTACAGACACAGGCGCGATCAATAACATTCCACCGATGCGGGGCGCAAGGAGCAGGCACTCGACTGCTTGGGCTGCCGTACGCAGCCTCGCCCAAAAAGTAGATCAGGCTTGGTAACAAATTCAAACCGGCTGCGACGGGCGAAGAAAGAGCTGATGGCAAGATCCTTTCAGGTGGTGTGGTTATGCTGCGGCTGGTTATCGAAACGGCGCTTTGGAGGACGATTGAAGCAACGATTGGACAGGTATGGCTCTTGCTATCGCAAGGAGTTCCGGCTTCGGCGTCGCGATCGATATGAAATTATTAGGACCGTCAATGAGAGCGCGTTTCGCGATTTTGGTTTTACTCTTCACGGCATTATTTTCTCCGGGGATGGCAATTGCCTTTGAAACAGATCAATATGATTTACCGCCGCATCCGCTCGCAGACATTGGCGATGAAGTTGCCGGCCACGTCGAACTCAAGCTCCGGATCGCTGTCGATAAGATCAATGCAGGAATCTCGGAGGCGGAAAATTGCATAGCGGCCGACGCCACTCACCGCCGGCTCCGCGGTTGCGGTGCTCCTGTCGATGAAAAATTGCGGCTCGAATATCTGCGCTCTGAAGATGCGGTCGCGCACGAAGTGTTCGACCAACTTGGCGGCGGCATGCCGCCATTCACCAAAATGGGGACGTGGATGGACTCACATCATTTTGTAGCACAGCCTGCTCGCTACCGGACAAGTTTTTGGAAGTCGATCTTCATCCTCAACCCCGGCGTGGCGCTTACAGTCAGCCCGACGGTAAACGTTTATGGATCAGAGTTCGGCACCGATAAGATCGCGCACGTCTTTCAGCAAGGCTACACCTACTACAAAATCTATCGTCGCGCGCTGGCCGAGGGTTCAACATCCGCAGAGGCAACTGTAAGGGCGGTGCGCTGGGGACAAGAATCAGAACGCAGCTTCTATGGGACGCTGGTTGCCGGTGTCTATTCGAATGGCGATCTGTGCGCGAATTATGTGGGCTTGAAATTCTATCAGGGGCTGACGAAACCGATCACGATTGGATCTACCATTCGCGCTGCTGTTCTGGAAATCCACAACGGACTTTGGATGATCAGTGTCGATACGAAGAAACTGCTCCTCCAGCCGCTCATCTCAGATCATTTGAACGAAGCCATGAATCCGTCAATCTTTACGAGTAATCTGGGCTGGCGCTGGTATATAAGGCGATCGGTGAAAAAGCGAAGTTGCGCCCAGTGGCGCGCGAGGTATCCGGAATTTTCTCAGGGTGTCCTGGAAGAAAGATCCAGGGCTTTACGGCTTTGGCATGGTGAGGACTATGGATTTACCGAGAGCGAGGATTTTGTAACGATCGCCAACACGTGTTTTGAGTAGCGAAAGCTGCGCTACCTCAACATCACTTTTCGTTTCGTTTCTCAAGCAAGCCCTTTGCTCTATAAGCATTCAGCTTGTTGTGCAGCGTCTTCAGACTAATATCCAACAGCTCGGCGGCTCGGGTCTTGTTGTTTCCAGTCTTATCGAGGGTGCGCAAAATCATCTGCCGCTCGACTTCTTCCAGAGGCGTCCCGACCGGGAAGGTAACCGTGTCCTCGGACCGCAGCCTTTGTCGCTGCTCGAATGGATATGGGGCGAAGTGGTGGCGTTCGATTTGCTCTCCTGAGCAAATCACCACGGCTCGCTCAATCACGTTGCGCAACTCGCGCACATTGCCGGGCCAGGAATGAAAGCGCAGAGCATCCAATGCGGCCGGGCTGATGAATCGCGCCGGCCGATTGTGTTTGGCGGCCAGACCGGTGACTAAATGCTGGGCCAACAGGGGCAGATCCTCCATCCGCTCAGCTAACACCGGCAGATGGATCGAGATTACATTGAGCCGGTAAAGCAGGTCCTCGCGCAACGTGCCATCGCGCACCGCACCGTGCGGTTCTTTGTTCGTCGCAGCCAGGATACGCACGTCGACGGGGATCTCCTTGCGGCTGCCCAGACGATGGACGACGCGCTCCTCAATAACACGCAGAAGTTTAGCCTGCAGCAAAGGAGGCATCTCACCGATCTCATCCAGCAGGAGCGTTCCGGTATTCGCCAATTCAAAGCAGCCATGCCTTCGCGAAGCAGCTCCGGTGAAGGCCCCCTTCTCATGGCCAAACAACTCCGATTCCATCAGCGTGTCGGGGATCGCGGCGCAGTTGATGGCGAGAAAGGGCGCGTTCCGGCGCGGGCTGAGATTGTGAATTGAGCGCGCGACCAACTCCTTGCCGGTACCTGATTCGCCAGTGATCAAAACCGATGCCGATGAAGACGAAACCTGCTCAATCAGCAAATAGACCTTCTGCATGGATTCTGAGTTGCCGACCAATTCGCCAAAGGCTCCGCGATCGCGCAATTGGCGTCGCAAGATTTCGTTCTCACGTCGCGTCTCAGCCAGTTCGACGGCGCGTTCGAGGATGGGCAGAAATTTCTCAGGATCAACAGGCTTCTCAAAGTAGTGATAAGCGCCCTCTTCCTGGACCGCGCGCATTGCGGTTTCGATCGATCGGTTCCGCGCAGTAAGAATGATGGGTGTATGGGGCTGTCGCGACCGCAGTTCCTTCAACAGCACGAATGGGTCAATGCCGTTCGCAAATGGATCGGCGACAATAGCGATCGGAGCGAAATTCTCGGCCGCGTCGATCCCGGAATTGCCGGAAGGTTCGGTCAGAACCTCGTACCCCGCCTTGCGCAATTCGCTGCTTAAGGCTGCTGAATCTTCGCGATCGTTATCGATTATGAGGACACGGCCCTTCATCAATTTCAGTTTAGCATATGGGCGTGTGGCGCAAGTTGTTTAACTTACCGAACGCTGCCCTCTGGTTACGCTTGGGGATTCGCCGGCTATTGGAAAGTGCGGGGAGTGCAATCATGAGCTGTTACGTTGCGGATTCGTCTTGCCAGAGCCGGGCCGCAGGAGGTATAACACGAGCCATGACGCTGGGGTTGTTGCCCGGCAGTGGTACCCTTGGTTACCATAACCATGAACAGAATTACTCCTCAGTAACTTCCCAAAGGTTTGCGATGAGAAAAATATTTACCTTCCTTTTCCTGGCTGCGTGCTTCGCCGCGAACGCCGGCGCACAGTCCGGGCGGAGAGGGATCACGCCGCCACCACTTCCGCCGACTCCAACTCTGGCAGAACCTGCCATTCAACCTTCGATGGGATCACGCGAGAGCGCGCGACCTGCGCCCGCGGAGTTGCGTGCGGTGCCGGAGACACTTCTTAACCGGCAGTTCAAATCGCTCGACAAAGGGAGCTTTAGCTTCTCTGATTTTGGCGGCAAGGTCCTCGTCGTGAATATCTGGGCATCCTGGTGCGGGCCGTGCCGTCAGGAAGTGCCGGAATACGAGAAGGTGCGTAAAGCTTATGTTGGGCGCGCGGTGGAGTTCATTGGGTTGACCGGTGAAGATCCCATGACGTCGGCGAATCGCGTGAAGCAGTTCGTGCGGGAAGTGAACTTCGGCTTTCGCCTGGGCTGGGCTGACCGCGAGACGGTGTCGACGCTAATGAACGGCCGGAACGCAATCCCGCAGACCCTGATCATCGCTCCCGACGGCCGCATACTCAGCCATTGGCGGGGCTATTCGCGCGGCCAGGGCGGCGACCGCTTACGCGAGGCGATTGAAAGTGCGCTCTCAGAGACATCTTTAGCAACACCAACCTCTCGTTAAAGAGATGGCATCGGGCGCCCGTCTCGCCTGACCTCAGTAACCGTCTCCAACGCTTCTGAGCTATTGCTATTTTTTCTTCTGTACGGACACGTTCTTTGCTGATTCAATACAGACCAACTGCATTTCGCGGGGTTTGGGCCGGGTAAAGGGACATACCACAAAATCACCGAGGATTTCATTTTCTCCGTTGAGTTCGTGAGTCAGCCTCTCAGGCAAATTGCGATATCCGGGTAGGTTAAAGCGTTGCTCGGAAATACCCAGCACTCGACGGGTCCCAATCGGCCAGAGGCGAACTGCGGGCGCTCCATTGTAGACGGACAACCTGCCGCGCACGCTAAAGCATTTTCCGGTTAGCTGCGGATGTTCGCGACATGATTTCTCGGAGGCTTCCCGTACGGGAGATCGAGCAGAGACACCGGCGCAGATAATTAGAAGTAGAGAGGTCGCCACGTTTCTGATCACAAGATCCACCTTACGGAGGGATTGCGTCCAAATCAATCCGGGGCAACGACAGTGATGGAGTCAGTACCTGGAGCGGTAGCGACCGGGTCGCAACTTAGAGCAAGAATCGAGACTGCGATAATGGTTAGCCAGTCGCTACCGATCTGACCTCATCCTCAATTTAAGACATTAAGCGAAAGTGGAAAGCGATAGCCTGAGCCAGCTCTGCTCGATTGTGCGGGACCAGGCTTGCGCTCAGGCCGAGCGCGGCGGCGCCCTGCGCGGTATCGTGATCGATGCAGGCTACAGCAACGCCGTCCAACAATCGGCGGAGTTCATTGGTATCAAAGAGCTCAGCAAGAACATGAACTTCCAAAGCATCTGTGAAAGCAATGCAGTCGATCCCTCCGCCCGCCAGCAGCGCGCTTATCCGTAGGGGATCATTGGTCGCGCAGGTCCGATAAGTTACGACCGAATCTGACCGCGCGCCGCCGTCCTCCAGCGATTCCTGTAGCCCGCTGCGCGCTGAGCATGGAATCAGAAAATTTAGACCACGCAGTGTCTCGCGCCCGCCGACGTAGGCGCCAATTGCCTCGACTATCGGCTGAGTTAAAAAACGAGCAGGAATGACGTCGATGTGGACCTGCGATTCTTCAAGGGTGCGAACTGTCTCCTGGCCGACGGCACAGACGCGTAAGGCATCCAGCTCGCTGATCTCATGTCCCAGTGTCTGGAAACGTCCGAGAAAGAAATTGACAGCGTGCACGTTCTGAAAGATCATCCAGTCATAGCCAAATAGATTCTCAATGGCCTCATCGATTGCGGCGAAGTTGTCGGGAGCACGGACGTCGGGCTTGGGCCAGACGAGCACTCGAGCTCCGTAGCGCTCAAGTTCAGCGGTAAGTTCCAACGGGACGGAAGATGCGATCAGGATCGTGCGGCCAGTAAGAGGACGATTTGTTGACACTAGAATTCAGGTTGTCAAAAAGACGTCAGCTTCGTTGCGAAAAAAGCATAAGCGCCGTCAGGCGCGAAGTATTTGTAGTTCGAGTCAGGCTGCTAAAGGAGCTACCGTGGAATAAATAGCGGCTCGTGCCATAAATATTTCTCTCCCTACGGAGCTTCGGTCTGAAGAGCCGTTTCTAGTTCTGAAAATTCCGCCCTCACCAATCCAACAGCGTTCTAGTCCCGTGCCTTCCGATACTTCCGCACCCGCCACACAATGACGCCAACCAGAATCGCAGCGAGCAGGAGAATTCTTCCACTAAATGTCAGCCACTTCATCAGTAGGGGAAGACTCTGACCAAAGAAATAACCGAGCATGGTGATTACGACCGACCACAAGACGGCGCCAGCTATGTTGTAAGCCAGGAACACCCGCCAAGGCATCTTTCCGGACGCTCCGGCCAGAGGTCCCGCGAAGACACGCAGGCCGGTGATAAAACGCGCGACCAGAATCGTTTTGTTGCCGTGACGCTCAAAGTAATTTTCCATATGGGCGAGCCGCTTCGGGGTCAGAAAGAAGAAGCGGCCAACGCGTAGCAGAACGTTGCGCCCGAAATGGTGGCCGATGGCGAAACCGATATTGTCGCCAAGAACCGCGCCAGTGGCGGCGATCAGCATTACCAGGCCAAGATGGAATTTGCCGGTCGAAGCAAAGTAGCCGGCGATTAAGAGAATGGTTTCTCCCGGCACGGGGACCCCGGCATTCTCGAGCATGACGCCGAAGAACACGGCCCAGTATCCGTAGGCGAGCATGTACTGCTCGATCAACTGCAGCGAGTTGTGAAGAAAATCCATT
>DATNNY010000064.1:0-9717 GCA_035601635.1 Pyrinomonadaceae bacterium | reverse complement strand
ACGGAAACCGTTACCGACGCGCGCGTAATTCAGGAATACTACCTCGCCCGGTACGGCGCGGCCTCGACTATGATCGCTTATGGCGCTGAGGTCGAGCGACGTCCCGATCCGCTGGTGCGACGCTGGCGCGTCGAGCCGAATCGTTACGTGCTTTACGTTTCCCGCTTAGAGCCGGAAAACAACGCGCATCTGGTAATCGATGCTTTCAAGCGCGTGCGCACCGCGCATAAGCTTTTGATTGTGGGCGATGCTCCCTATGCGCGTGAATACATCAAGGACCTTAAGGCGCGCGCGCGCCGCGATCGACGCATCGTCTTCACCGGCTTCGTGTTCGGCCGCGACTATCGGGCGCTGCAGCAGAATGCTTACTGTTACATTCATGCCACCGAAGTGGGCGGCACCCATCCGGCGCTGCTGGAGGCGATGGGCTTTGGCAATTGCGTGCTGACCCTCGCGGCGCCCGAAAACATCGAAGCCATTGGCGATGCGGGCATTGCTTACACGGACGAAAACGATCTGGCTGAGAAGCTGCAGAGGGTTTTGCGCGACGGGTCTCTGGTCCATTCGTATCGCAATCGTGCCCAGACGCGGGTGTTGGAGAACTATGATTGGGATTACGTGGTCGATCAGTACGAAAGGCTCTTCGCCGACATGGCCGGCCAGCCAGTGCCCGATGCGAAACACCCCAAACTTGCTAAATCCGCTGTGCGGGAAAAATCGCTGAGCAGATCGGCCTAGCCGCATCACCGTACAGAACCGGGAGCGACCGGGGTCCCCGCGCGGGCAGCCCGCGTGGGGTGGTGGATGCGACCGGGTCAAAGATTCAACTGTCAGAAAAAGTTTGTATTGCCTCACTTGCCATAACAAGCGGACCGAGCGGTCTGAGCGCGAACCTTACTTCACCAAGCCGACCAGCGCCTTCGCGAAATGCATCCACGCATCTGTGCCAGCCAGCATCAGCCGTAAGGGCTGCGATGCGATGACGACGATAGTGCCCCACAAGAAAACCGGGTGCAGGCGTCGATGCTTAATCGTGTCGAATGCCACACAGGCCAGCAAAACCACGTCGGTCAAGCCGAAGAAGGCCAGCGGCCCTCCCGTCTGAATGAAATTGAGCGGTATGCGGGCGATTGCTGGAGTCAGCAAATTCACTGCCGCGATCAGCATCAGCCGTTTGTGAATATCCATACGGCGACGAAAATAAAGCGCACTTCCAATTAAAACCGCGAAGACCAACATGTCGACCAAAGGCACGACGAGAAACTGAAGAGGTGGCGGGCCAGGAGAGCCGCCGCGGGCAGCCGCGAACACTGCGGTCACGACGCCCACCACCACCACGAGGGCGGCCAACCCTGCACCGAATATGCCGAGGCGCATATGCGTTCTGGTGCGACGCGTGGCGACCAGCGTTACCTGCGTGATGAAAAGAACGACCCACGTCGTCATCACCAGGCCGTGTAGATGAACGAGCAGACCGGGCAGAGATGGCGTGCCGAAGAAGCCTTTCAAATAATAAGTGCGGGCGAAACCGGCAAGCACAATTAAAGGCATGAGCGCCGCGAACCAAAGGTACAGGCGGCGATCTTTGTTAGTACTTTGGATAGCTGGATTCATGGCCATAGGGGTCCTCCATGTGCGTTTGACTCATGATCTTTGGAGTGCGGTGGCAAGCGTAGCGCGACACCGCTTTGGATTTCTTCCGACGAACTTCAGTTATCCGACCACGATAGAGTACTAATCACGATAAGCGATATACACGGATCAGCCGTCCTCTGAGTTTGCCCACCTTGGAAATGGAAGCGTCAACGCGTTTGGCTTGTCCGACGCGATCTGGATCTTCGGTGCAGATAATGATTCCCGCGTGGTCGGATATCTGTCGGTGTAGCCTTTTGAAGTCCAGGCGATCGAGAGTTATTAGAGCTCGGTTTACTTCGGTCGCACGAGTAAGTAGATCGTCATCAGTGACAGATTTATTTGCTCTGCCGTCTTCAAGCGCCGTGAGTACATCGTGCCCGAGCCGACACAACTCCTCAACTACACGTAAAGGAAAGTTTTCGTCCGCACAGAGCCCCATCAATCATCGTCTTTCTCATTAGCTTCGATCTGCGCCTCGATCTCCGCGCGGCGAGAGCGGACAAAGTTCCACGCGTTGGCAAGGTCAGAAACGGTCAGTGTGGGATAGTCTCTGAGCAGGTCAGCATCACTGGTGCCAAGACGCCGCGACTGTTCCAGCAGCCAAACCGGAATCCGAGTACGGGTGATGCAAGGCACACCGCCCATGACGTTCGGTCGACTCTCTATCCCAGGGAAGTCGTCGCCCAGATCTCGTACGATCCACCGAAGCAGCTCAGCTTTTTCAGACCGCGTCATCTCTGAAAGCATTCTTTCTGTGTCTGCAGCGGTACTCATCGTCAACCCCGATACTGCATCAATGCCCTCGCGCATCGACAACTTTTGCTCGGCGGGGGGCACCGTTTATATCATTTTCGGACAAACAAGCGGAACACAAAGGGCCACAGCCTTGCGAAACTTACTGTCTATCCAAAACCAAATTTCGTTAGAATATATCAGCCTTGCTATAACGCTTGGGTTTCCTGAGGAGGTAATCGATGGCACAACCCGGTCAGAACCTCAACCAACAACCACCCGTTCGGCCGACCGAGGTCAAATCCTGGTTGACGACAGAAACCATGTCTCAGTTGGGAAGAGAGTTGATGGAGATAGCCGCCGAAATCGAAGCCTCGGACGAAATCCCAATGGACGAGGACGCGATCGAGCGCGAGCTGAGAAGCCGGCGCGGTGGGTATTTCCCGAATGGCGAATAAGATTCTCACCTTCGTGGACGCGTCTGTACTGATCTATGCGGCAAACAAGCCTACTGCGCTAACGCTGGCAAGACGAATGAGCGCGTTGCAGGTATTGGGTGATCCGGATCGCGAATTCCTGGCCAGCGATTACTTGCGGCTCGAAGTCTTGCCGATGGCAGTTTGTTACCATAAGGGCCGAGAAGTCGCCTTCTATCAAAAGTTTTTCGATGGTGTGGGCGGATAGCAGTAAGTTGATTACTCCTGCCTACGACCTTGCTTCTCGATTCGAATTAGGGGCGCTCGATGCGCTGCACGTAGCCACGGCCGCAACCCATAACGCTGAATTAGTCTGTGCCGAGAAACCAACGAAGCCTATCTATCGAGCTTATCCCAACGTTACTTCAATCTACTGAAGTTCTCGCGTGGGTCAGCCACAGGAGATTCCCTGAAATCATAAGATGCTAGGTCCCAAACAACTCTCTATCGCTTTATTCAACTCGCCACAATATGCATCACAAGTGTCCAATACATGAATCAAGTAACCTTCCAATATGTTTACCTCATCATCGTCGCTGTCGCTGTCATGGTAGTAATATGATTCGGAATCGCTGGCCAGACATAAATATTCCGACTCTTTCACGATGTTGATAACGTCTGTGTTAACCAGTTTGGCGTCATTATGTACAACAACATTCCTTACCTTTTGAATTCTCTGGATTTGTTGCCAAATGACAGAATCATCGTCAACCGGCAGGCATATGACTTTTTTCAGGTAGCGCCGTGAGCGCACAATACCCTTGTCCCTCAAATCGGTGTGAACAATGCTTAGCTTCTGTGTAGTTGCAAGTAATTCGCAAAGTTGATTGAGCTGATGTTCCAAAAATGAAAAGAGCACGATTAGTGTGCTCCGACGCTGCAGATTCGGGAAATAGTACTTAAAAATCTCCTCGAGGTGGTTTGGCGGACCTTCAATTCCTCGATGCTCTTCCAGAATTATGTGGGCATATCCATCGTCGTATTCCTCGAAATCTGTGACCGCCTTCTCCTTTTCATATGCCTTTACTGATTCATCAATCTGGTTTTCAAGTCCGTGCACGTGCGCGCGCAACAAATCAACTTGAGCCTGGACGAAGCTGTACCAGGTCCGCGGTTCCAACTCAAGACCTGAAAGATCTTCCCCCTCAATAACAAGATCATCCAAGTTGACTGAGTCGTCAGAATTCATGACTTCTTCTTTTCGGTACTTAACTTCTGAAATTGACCCGCGACCGAGCGAGCATGTGCGCAACGATAACCCCCTATCAAGGAGTCCAAAAGGGCGGGACAGGCACTCAGAATCGAGACAATTAGATTCTACTTCAAGGCTTTAAAACTCGCCGGCTTGGCGAAGAGCGAGTCGGCGATCGTCTTATTGAATTCAACTGAGTCGTAATTGAGGCGGCTGGTTTGCTGGCCGTTGCGGAAATGATCGATTACATAAGGAGCTATGATGCCGTTGATGGTGATCGGCTTATACAAACGATCTTCTTCCGGCACTTCTTCGACTTCATCGCCGTCGAGTTTCTTCTCCTTGCGTTGGTAAAGGACCTTCGCGGGCTGGCCCGTGTCGGCAGCGAACTCATATTCGATCCAGAAACCATCCGGATAAGTAAGACGCACAGTTTCGTTGCGCCGCGCCAGTCCCGCTTCACGCCGGCCGATGTAGCTTAGTTTAGCTCCTTGACTGCGCCATCCTCCGCGGAGCAGATTCTCAATGCCGGTTCGCGTTGACATCCGGAAATCGTCGATCTGGGCGGCGGTTTGATCTTTGAGCGTCAGCGCCGCGCCGTCGTAGATCCATCCGCGATCACGATCGTTTGTCTGAATCAATCGCTGGCCACCGCCGATGAATTCCGTGCGCTCTTTGTCCGGATAGACTATGTAATCGACGAAGCGAACCGGAATCCCCGACACGCCGTCCTTAAACTCCGTGAAGAAGCCATGACCCACGACACTCTTGACGGTCAGATAACGATCGCCGCCCATTGCCTGGACCGCTTTCGCGACAATCTTTTCTGCCTTTTCGTCGCTGGTCGCGGGGCTCGGAGTTGGTGTTTGGGCAAGGCAGGCGAGCCCCGATGGGAGGAGCAGAAGGAAGCTGACAGAGGTGAGTTTGCTAACGAGGGATCGTCTCATTTGGGGCCCGCAGCAAGAAGGAGCAAGAAGAAAAGAGCCTCAATCAGAAAAGTGAGGCCCAGTCCCACGCTATTCCAAAAATGGACTCAACCGAGTTGGAGTCGTTGAGTAGTTAGCACCGGCCGAGTCTGGATATTGCCAAGCTGGCAGCTTGCGCTACATCATCAAGAGAGCCCGCCGGTCTCGGCAACTTTCGTGACGACTTCTCCATCTTCGACGTCGACGAGAAAATTCGATCCTTCTTTCCACATGGTTGTGATCGGCAGCTTCACTCTCTCGTCAATGAAACGTTTCAGGAAGCGCGCGCCGTATTGCATGCTAAAGCCCTTTTCGGTGATTAGCGCGAGCGCCTGATCGGTAGTCTGAAACGACTTACCCTGGCTCTTCATTTGACGACGAGTCTTGTCCAGATAGATCTGCGCTATCTGCTTGACTTCATCCATGGTCAGTGGAGCAAAGACCACAATCTCATCGATGCGATTGCGAAACTCAGGTGAAAATCGCGTTTCGGCAGCTTTCATTACCTCGTTCTTGATCGCCCGAAAGTCGCTTTGTGTCTTCGTGCCAAAGCCCAGGGGCTTTTCGTATTTCTTAAAGCTGTCCGAACCCAGGTTCGACGTCATGATCACGATCGCATCGGAAAGATAGACACGCCGGCCGCGGCCGTCGGTCAGCCATCCTTCATCAAAGGCCTGCAGGAAAATGTTCATCAGGTACGGTGAAGCTTTTTCAACTTCATCGAGCAGCAAAACGGTATAGGGGTTCTCGCGCAACTGCTCAGTCAAAATTCCACCGCGCTCTGACCCGACGATTCCGCGCGGCATGCCGATCAGTTTTTCTATTCCCACCGTGCCGTCGCCGTACTCGGACATGTCCAGGCGCACCATCTTATGATCGTCACCGAACATGAACTCAGCCACAGCTTTAGCCAACTCGGTTTTGCCCACGCCGGTCGGCCCGAGGAACAGCAACACGCCGTCGGGTTTATAGTGCGACTCTTTGAGCGGCCCTTTGTTCAGCCGCAGCCTTTGGGCCACCGCTTTGATTGCTTCTTTCTGGCCGATAACGCGCGCCGAAAGCTGCACTTCGGTCAGAGCAAAACGATCGCTGGTGTCGCGGAAAATCATGTCGCGCGGAATGCGCGATTCCTGCGAGATGACGTCAATCACATGCTCAGGTTTGACGATCATCGTGTGCGGCTCGTTGATCTCCACTTTTACTGAAGCAGTGTCGAGCCAACCGATGGCTTTATCCGGCAGATGCAAATTACGAATGTACTTGGGCGCCATCTCCAAAGCAGTGTTAATCGCTTCATCAGAGATCTGCACTGAATAGTTGCGTTCCAGCCGCGGCCGCACGCCGAGCAGAATCTCGCGAGTCTCGCCGATGGTAGGTTCGTCAACCTTTACCAGGCGGAAACGGCGGGCCAGTGCTTCGTCTTCGGCGATATATTCTTTGTATTCGGTGAGCGTGGTCGCGCCGAGGATCCGCAACTCGCCTTTGGACAACGCCGACTTGAACATGTTCGCAGCGTCTGAAGAAGTTCCCAGGGCAGCGCCGGCGCCAATGATCGTGTGGGCCTCATCGATGAAGAGAATCATGTTGTCGCGCTCTTTAACTTCATCGATGATGCCCTTGATGCGTTCTTCGAACATACCGCGCAACATGGTGCCGGCCACAATGCCGCCCATTTGCAGTTGCACCACATGCGAGTTGCGCAGACGCGCCGGTACCTTCTGCGGCTCAAGTTCGATCAGACGCGCGAGACCTTCTACCACCGCTGTTTTGCCGACACCCGGTTCGCCGACCAGCATCGGTGAGTTGGCGCGCTCGCGGTGACAAAGAATCTCAATGATCTGCTGAATCTCTTTCTCGCGCCCGATGGTGGGCGGAATCTTGTCGGCCCTCGCCATCCGATTCAACGACACGCCAAAGTGCTTCAGATAAGGAGGCAGCTCAAATTTCTTGCGATACTGCTCTTCGTGTTGCTCCCGGTCATTTACGTTGGTGCGAACATGCTCTACCACTGCTTCCGGCGTCGCGCCCAGATTGAGCAGGACTTCCACCAGCAGACTGTCGTAGTTTGAAAGCACATCAAAGATGTCGGTCGCTTCGATGGTCTTTCGTCCTCGCGAGCGGGCGCGCTCCATTGCCCGTTTGAACAGGTCAGTAGTATCCGGAGCTATCCGGAATCCCTTGCCGACATGTTGGCGAGTGTTGTCCAGGCGCTTGTCGATAGCTCTGGATACCAGCACTGGATCGAGAGCAAGACTGCGGATGGTCGAGTTGAAGAGGTCGGGTTCCTCCTTCGCCAAGCCGCTGATGATATGTTCGACGGCGATGTAATTCTGATCACGACGCCTTGATTCGCTGAGAGCATTCTGCAAAACCCTTTGCCCGCTCTCACCAAACTTATCTTTGTATGCTTCCAAATCGGCCATTATGATTGCCTTGCTTTCTCTCTCTAAGACCCTTGACTTCAGTTGCCCGAAATCCCTTCAGGGCGCGCATTGCTTTGATGTGCAGAGCATATTCGTCGTTGCGTTTCAGTGCAACAAGAATCTCTGCCGACTTTTCTAAGCAAATACCCTGCCAGCACGCGGCGTTTCTCAAACCACCCCGTTTCGCCACATTTCACGCAGCCGCAGCCGCAACATCGGTCGCAAATTCCATCTCACCGTCACGAGCCGATACGATCACGGCCTGTCCCGGTAAGATGTCTCCGCGCAAGAGCTTCATCGAGAGCGGATTTTGAATTAGCGTCTGGATGGCGCGCTTTAGTGGACGAGCGCCAAAACTCGGGTCGTAGCCTTCGCGGGCCAACAGTTCGCGGGCCGAGTCTTCCAACACCAGAGAGATGTTGCGCTCTTTAAGCATCGCGCGCAGACGCTCGAGCTGCACATTAATGATCTGAGTTATCTGTTCGCGGGACAAGCGACGGAAAACGACAATATCGTCGATGCGATTCAGAAACTCGGGCTTGAAGTGTTCACGCAGCACTTGGGTCACGGCTTCACGCACTTCTTTTTCATCGTGGCCGACTTCCTGGATCTCGCGCGAGCCGAGATTCGAAGTCATGATCAAGACGGTATTCTTGAAATCTACCGTGCGCCCCTTCGAGTCTGTCAGCCGGCCATCGTCAAGAATCTGCAGCAACACATTGAAAACGTCCGGGTGCGCTTTTTCGATCTCATCAAAAAGAACGACACTGTAGGGACGGCGCCGCACGGCTTCGGTCAACTGGCCGCCTTCCTCATACCCAACGTACCCCGGCGGCGCGCCGATCATGCGAGCCACCGCATGCTTTTCCATGTACTCAGACATGTCGAGGCGGATCATCGCGCGTTCATCGTCGAAGAGAAACTCGGCCAGGGCGCGGGCGGTTTCAGTTTTGCCGACGCCAGTGGGACCGAGAAAGATAAAAGAACCAACGGGACGATTTGGATCCTGCAGGCCGGCGCGGGCTCGACGCACGGCGTTGGCCACCGCCTGAAGGGCTTCATCCTGACCAATCACGCGTTGCCGCAGACGGTCCTCCATAGAAAGAAGTTTGTGCATCTCGCCCTCGAGCATTTTTGAAACCGGTACGCCCGTCCATTTGGCGACGACCTGGGCCACGTCTTCTTCATCAACTTCTTCCTTTAGGGTGACCCCGTCTGCCTGAATCTGCGCCAACTGGGCCTGTTCGGTCTCGAACTTTCTTTGCAGCTCGGGAATCTGGCCGTACTGAATCTCGGACGCCCTGGCGAGATCGCCGGCATTGCGAGCTTGATCCAGTTGCAGGCGGAGTTGTTCCAGCTCAGCCTTGGCCGTGCGCATGCGTTCGATGGCCTCTTTCTCGGACTGCCACTTGGCCTTCATACCGGAGGACTTTTCTTTCAAGTCCGCAATTCGCTGTTCGATCTCGTGCAGCCGAGCTTTTGAACGCTGGTCTTCTTCTCGTTGCAGGGCCTGGCGCTCGATTTCGAGCTGCATCGTCTCTCGCTCGACAATATCAATATCCTGGGGCAGCGAATCGATTTCAATTCGCAGACGCGAGGCGGCTTCGTCGATCAGATCGATGGCCTTATCAGGAAGAAAACGATCGGTAATGTAACGGTTCGAAAGTGTGGCCGCGGCGACGATTGCCGAGTCCTTGATGCGCACGCCGTGATGCACTTCGTAGCGTTCTTTCAGGCCGCGCAGGATAGCGATCGTGTCTTCAACGGTCGGTTCGCCCACGTAGATTTGCTGAAATCGACGCTCCAGTGCGGCATCCTTTTCGATGTACTTCTTGTATTCGTTGAGCGTTGTCGCGCCCACGCAGCGCAACTCACCACGGGCCAGCGCCGGCTTTAGCATATTCGAAGCGTCAATCGCGCCTTCAGCGGCACCGGCTCCGACCAGAGTGTGCAATTCGTCGATGAAGAGAATGATCTGGCCCTGGGCCGTTTCGATCTCCTTCAGCACGGCTTTCAATCTATCCTCAAATTCGCCGCGATACTTTGCGCCGGCCAACATCGAGCCGAGATCCAAACCAACCAGACGCTTGTTGCGCAGAGTCTCGGGCACGTCGCCGGAAACGATGCGTTGGGCCAGCCCTTCTACGATCGCGGTCTTGCCGACGCCCGGCTCGCCGATCAGCACGGGATTATTCTTGGTGCGGCGAGAAAGCACTTGAATGGTGCGGCGGATTTCGTCGTCACGGCCAATCACCGGATCGAGCTTGCCCTTGCGCGCGAGATCGGTGAGATCG
>DATNNY010000063.1:0-6716 GCA_035601635.1 Pyrinomonadaceae bacterium | reverse complement strand
GTTTTTTGGCCTGCGTTATTATCACGATACAGAATCGAACGATGAACAGGTCATTCATTCCATGCGCACTGCGATCGTCAGCGCTGATGGCAAGGTGTTCAAGTTGTATCGCGGAAATGAGTGGAAACCTGAAGAGGTTCTGGGCGAACTCAAGACTCTGATTGGCTCAACGGCTCCGCCCGTTGGAAGTCCCAACTAGAGTCTTAACCGTGACCGCTCGAGGAGGCGGCTTTTTGTTGTTCAAGCACTTGACGCATTTTATTTGCCAACTCGTGATCACCCTGGCTATCTGCGTCCTTTATAAAACGTTCATAGAGAGCGTAATCAACCGGGTAGTTTGGGATAACACCGAATTCACTCTCGCTCGGTTCACCAACTTTGATTGTCTCGGCGTCCACCACGCTATAGCTACCATCGGCATGGAAGACTACTTGCCGGACCATCGTGCCCCCAAGAGAAGGCGCTAAGTAGAACTCGGTATAACCCGTTTCGTCCCCGCTGGGTGTCCGTTGTACGATCACTGGAAAACCAAGCACGACAGCGTCACGCGCAAATTGTCCCGTCTTTCGTAGCTGGTCTTCGTTTATTTCATGTGACGCGTGATACATAGGACTGAGGAAGAAAAGTTTTTGTACATCATCGTTGACCTTAAATACTCCTCGCCCTGTAATTCCTAAAGTGGTGGTGGTCCCGCGGATAGATCTATCCTCGTTGTAATAAGTCACCACCTCTTTCCAGTTTCCATCACTGCGCTGAAATCTAGTGATGTTGGCGCGCGGCGGACGCTTGTTCTCTCCGGCTTTGAAGAATTGTTGAGTGGAAACCATCGTGAATGGAACTACTTGACTGTTCATTTGCCGATGACGCCGCAAAATGAAACCTACTCCTGTTGAAACGAGCCCCAGCAATAAAACGACTATTGCCAAGTAAGTAACTAGTCTTCCGCTCGGCAGTCTCATTTCTGTACCTCTTATGAATTAACAGGTCTCTGGATGCATGCAGTCGACCTGATTGCAGCAAAATCGCCATTGGCTGGCAGTCCCATCCTGGCAATAACCATTAAATACCGCACAGCAACTGAATCCGCATGTGCATCCATCGTATTGGTCGCAATAGAAGCTAATAATGCACATATCACATCTGGGCAGTCTCAGACAGTTTATCGCTTCCGCGGCTGAGGGAAAGATCATTAACAGCCCCAGCACAAGCAAAATGTTGCCCGCACCGAAACAACATCCCAAGGCGAACTTTCTGAGCATGGCGATTTATCCCCCCTAAGTGTCAGTGTTTTTGGTGATCCCACTCTTAGTCTGATGAGCAATCAAGCCCCTAATTGCCTGCCTAATTTATGAAGAGGGCAATTAGTGGAAATGTTAGGCGCATGATGTCAAAAAAACAAGGTTTTTGATTCAACCAAGCAACTACGGCGAAGCCTTTACGACTCTTTGCTGTCCAAGACTCTTTCGTCTGCCCAAAAAATCGGGGAAAGCCGCTAAGAGAATAATGGACGCAAGTTGTGCTTAAGATTTCGCAAGGGAGATTGACGACTGCGAGAAGCAAACCTCAGTTTCTGCGAGGCGCAACGCGAACGAATCTTAGGATAGAATTCGGCGCTCAATCTCGCCCAACCGCTTATCGTGAAGTGAAATGTCTCCCCGAACATCGTAAAGATCACGTATGAAGAGGGTGAATTTTTCGTCCAGCTTTTTGAGTTGAGCTTGCACCGCCTCCCAGATCGGCCGTATTTCCTTGAGCCGGCTATCGACTTTCTCTTCCAGCGACGTGAGACGTTCGTCCAGTAAGGTCAGACGTTGGTCCAGAGCTGCGATGTTCTTCGCCATGGCGGTCTGCTGCACGCGGATTTCTGCAACTTCGCCGCGGAGGGCAGCAAATTCAGCCAGCACGCGTTGCTCGAAACGACTCGCTCCCGGCAAATCCTTTGTGGGATCTTCGTTCACAGTAACCTGATCCTAACAGGTTACCGGAAAATTTCAATGTAACGATCTTTGCAAGCAGGACGCTTAGCTCTTGAGTTTTTTGATCTCTTCGGTGAGCACGGGGAGGGCTTCAAACAAATCGCCGACGATCCCGTAATCGGCAATATCAAAGATGGGGGCCTCGGGGTCTTTATTGATTGCCACAATCGTCTGCGAGTTCTTCATGCCCACCAGATGCTGAATAGCGCCGGAAATCCCGAGGGCGATATACAGCTTTGGCGCCACCGTCTGTCCCGACGACCCGATTTGACGATCGATCGGCAGCCATTCGGCGTCGCAAATCGGACGCGATGCGGCCAGGTCTCCGCCGAGAGCTTCGGCTAGCTTCTCAGCCAGCGCGATATTGTCTTTGTTCTTAATGCCGCGACCGACAGCCACGATAATATCTGCTTTGCTTAGATCGACTGCCTGCTTTACTTCCTGAAACGGCGCTTCCGCTTTCATGCGCACCTCACCGATCTCTACCGGCACTTCCTCTACCGGCGCCCCGCTTCCCTTCACAGCCTGATCCGGACGAAAGGCACCCGATTGAAACGTAACGAACAGAGGCGACTCGGCGTCGGATACGACATCGGCGTCGAGCTTGCCAAGAAAGATGCGCCGCGTGAAGGTCGCCTTGCCGCCCTCGACGTTCATGCGAATACAATCGCTGATCAGTCCTTTGCCAAAACGTGCGGCCAGCTTTGGAGCAAAGTCGCGCACCAGGTAAGTGTGCGACATGACGACGTATTGTGGATCGGCGGCGCGTACGACGTGCTCCATTGCCGCGGCGTAAGCATCGGGTGTGTAGTCGGCCAGTTGCGCATGATCGGCGTAAATAACTTTGGCCAGCTCGTAAGCGGCCATGTCCTGGGCCAACGACTTAACTCCCGAGCCGAGTACGACCGCGGTGATACCGGCGCCGGTCTCCCCGCCCAGCTTTTGTCCGGCCGCGATCGCTTCCAGGCAAGTCCTATTCAGCGTCCCTGCTTTGTGTTCAATGAAAACGAGAATGCCGTTGCTCATGATTAATGACTCAACTCTTGCGGCACAGACTTCAGTCTGTGATTCACTCGACGCGATCACAGACTAAAGTCTGTGCCACTAAATCACACGCGCTTCCGTACGCAGTTTCTCGGCCAACTCAACTGCGCCCTTTTTAGCGTCGCCGCCGCCGAGGAACTGGGTCTGCTTGGACTTCTGCGGCAGATAAATCTTTTCGATCCGCTGATGCGACGGCCGGCTGACTGTCTCAGCATTGGGCGACACTTCCTTAATCTCTTTCTTCTTGGCGGCCATAATGCCCTTCAGCGTTGCATAGCGAATCTGGCTGATACCGGACTGAATAGTCAGCAGCGCAGGTTTCGGCATCGTGTACCACTGATACCAACCACTTTCGAGTTCACGTTTGACGCGCAGCTCAGCGCCGGTCGCATCAATTTCGATGACGATAGTCGCGTGCGGCAAGCCGAGAATCTCAGCCAGGATTACACCCGTCTGGCCATAACCATAGTCGTCGGACTGCAGGCCCGTCATGATCAACTCTGCCTGTTCTTCGCGAATCGCTTCGGCCAAAACACTGGCCGCGGCGAACGGCGAAAGATGGGTGAGATTGTCGCCGGCGATATGGATAGCGCGATCCGCACCCCGAGCCAGCGCGTCCTTAATCACGCTCTTCGCGCGCTGCGGGCCCATTGAGCAGACCACAACTTCACCACCAACTTTCTCTTTGATACGAAGAGCTTCTTCCAGGGCATAGCCATCCGACTCACTCACTTCAAAGGAGAGATCAGCTTCTTCAATCCAGGTTGAATCTTTATTGATTCGCAGGATCGCGTCCTTATTCGCAACCTGCTTCATCAGAACTAGTATCTTCATATCGGGTCGTTTAGAGGCGGGCTACCGCCCGCCATTTCATTCGCGATCGGCGGGCAACCCGCCGCTAAACGTCGAATAGGGATTTCATTCTTCGTATCGCTTAAATAACAGGGCGGCGTTGGTCCCGCCGAATCCGAAACTGTTTGAAAGTGCGTACTGCACGTGCGCTTCGCGAGCCTTATTCGGAATGTAATCAAGGTCGCATTCCGGATCGGGAGTGACATAATTAATCGTCGGCAAAAGGATGTTGCGATGAATCGACAGCACTGAGAAGACACCCTCGACTCCGCCCGCCGCGCCCAGCAAATGGCCGGTCATAGATTTCGTCGAACTAATGGCCACCTTGTAGGCGTGATCTCCGAAGGTCTTCTTGATCGCCATCGTTTCAAACTTGTCGTTGTAGGGAGTCGACGTACCGTGCGCATTGATATAGCCCACTTCTTCCGGCTGCACGTTCGCGTCCTTCAGAGCCTTTTGCATGACCCGAACCGCGCCTGAGCCGCTGTCATCTGGCATGGTGATGTGAAAAGCGTCGCCAGTCATGCCATAGCCGACTACTTCGGCGTAAATCTGAGCGTCGCGACGCCGTGCAAATTCCAACTCCTCAAGGATCAGGATCCCCGCGCCTTCGCCGATGACAAAGCCGTCGCGCCCCAACTCAAAGGGTCTGGACGCGTGGGCCGGATCATCATTTCGCGTCGACAGCGCGCGCAAGGCCGCGAAGCCGGCGACACTCATCGGGGTGATGGCTGACTCAGCCCCGCCACAAATCATGGCGTCGGCGTCGCCGCGCTGAATGATCTTGAAGCTGTCACCGATGGCGTGAGCGCCCGCGGAGCATGCCGTCGCCGTAGCAGAATTCGGACCCTTGGCGTTGTGCCGGATCGAGACTTGTCCGGAGGCGAGGTTAACGATTGCCGAAGGAATAAAGAAAGGCGAGACGCGGCTGGGACCATCTTTAAGGAGCTTTTCGTGCTCCCGTTCGATGGCCCAAAAGTCTCCAATGCCGCTGCTTATATACGTGCCAACGTTTTCCGCAATTTCGTCGGTTATCTTTAGTCCGCTACCCTTAACCGCTTCATCTGAAGCGGCAATCGCATAGTGGATAAAGGCGCCCATCTTGCGGGCTTCCTTCTTTTCGATATAGTCCAGCGGATTGAAATTCTTTACTTCGCAGGCGAATCTGGCGGCAAACCTGGCAGCGTCGAACTTCTTGATATAGTCCGCTCCACTTTGGCCTTCCAGAAGCGCGGCCCAGGTGGTCTCGAGTGTATTGCCTACGGGCGTAACCAAACCGAGACCCGTAACGACGACGCGACGATTCAAAGTCAGGACTCCTTCCGTGATCGACTAAGCAAGTGTTTGGCGTACCCCGGAGTACTACCCGGGTCACCATCACCGTAAACGATCACTTGGCCTTGTGCTGATCGATGTAGGTGTACGCGTCGCGCACGCTCTGAATCTTTTCCGCGTCCTCGTCCGGAATTTCAATGCCGAACTCTTCCTCGAAACGCATTACCAGTTCGACCGTGTCGAGCGAGTCGGCGCCGAGGTCATCAATGAACCGGGCATTCGGCGTAACTTCATTTTCGTCCACGCCCAGCTCGTCCACGATAATCTGTTTTACTTTTTGCTCAATCTCTGGATCGGGCATTCGTTTTTGCTCCTCTTTGTAAAGGTCAGACAAACTTTTAGTTTGTCGATGTTAGTTCGGGGCACAGACTTTCGGTCTATGACCCGCACCTCATGCACAGACCGCGATCTGTGCCACTATGACGACAAACTAAGGTTTGCCGGACAAGCTCTACCCGGAAATTGCCTCACGAGTGGCGCGCAGGCTGGCTTTGTCCTCGACGTTCACGCAACTCAGGTTGCGATCAATCTGGCGCGCCAAGCCACTCAAAACTTTTCCGGATCCAATCTCAATCAAGCTTTGTACACCCTGACTGATCAAAAATTCAACTGACTCAAGCCAACGAACCGGCTGGGATACCTGACGAATCAGCGCATCGCGCGCCTGATCGCTTGTGGTAACAGCCTTCGCGTCCACGTTGGTTATGATGGGGGTCGCGAGGTTCCGAAACGTAATCCCCTTCAATTTAAGTGCTAAACGCCTCTGAGCCGGCTGCATTAACGCGCAATGAAAGGGCGCGCTCACCTTCAGTTTAATTGCCCGCTTGGCGCCCCGTTCCTGCAAAAGTACAATCGCACGATCGATCGCCGCAGTATCTCCAGCGATAACGACCTGGGTCCGAGAGTTAATGTTGGCGGCGCTGCAAACCTGCCCCTGGGCGGCTTCCTTACAAGCATCATTAACCACATTCAGATCGGCACCGAGAATCGCAGCCATCGCCCCCACTCCAACCGGAACCGCCTCCTGCATGAAACGTCCGCGCGCTCGGACCGTCTTGACCGCTTCAGTCAACGAAAGGGAGCCGGCCGCCACCAGGGCTGAATACTCGCCGAGACTATGACCGGCGACAAAGTCAGGTTTGGGAAAGCCCTCAGTCTCCAACGCCCGCAAAGCCGCAATCGAAACGGTCAAGATTGCCGGCTGGGTATTCTCAGTCAGTTGCAGCTGTTCTTCAGGGCCATTGAAGCAGAGCTCGGAGAGCGCAAAGCCCAAAGCTGCGTCCGCTTCTTCAAAGACCTGTCTGGCCGCCGGAAAATTATCGGCCAAGTCCTTTCCCATGCCCACTTGCTGCGAGCCCTGGCCGGGAAAGAGAAAAGCTATAGGTCCAATAGGTCGCATAGGTCCTATATCTTTTCCTTACCAGCGCATTACGACTCCACCCCAAGTGACGCCCCCACCGAACGAAGCCATCAGCACCACATCGCCCTTCTGAACGCGTCCCGATGCGA
>DATNNY010000062.1:0-5859 GCA_035601635.1 Pyrinomonadaceae bacterium | reverse complement strand
TGGAACACGCCACTGGTTACGACGAACTAACGAACGACCGCGAGTTCGAGACCGCTGTAAGGCGTCTAAGGTCTCCACTCGGAAAAAGACGTGACGCCTCGATTGTCGGGATCTACAAAGATGCGCTACGGCATAAGGACGGCTCGCTCACGGTCGCTTACCAGGTCGAAATGCCTGCCACGATGTTTGCCGACGACGAGTTGGTGGACATTCGCTATGACGATCTCTCGCGAATGCTCGCGTCTGAAAAGCCGGCGGGAACGCTCGTTCAGTTTAGATATTCGACGATACCCGATCAGGGCCGCGCAATCTCAACCTTAATAAATGTTCGTTCACCGGAAGGCACTCATACGCTAGCCGGCCTTCTGCAAGCCTCGAATCTCGATTGCGCGCGGGAGGCGGCAAAGACCCTTCCTTATCGACGAAGTGTCCTAACGCTGTGGGTGCGTGTACCGCCCAAAAAGCGCAGCAACTCCACGCTTAGTTCGCTGGCTGATTTCCGAAGTGCGTTTGTAAACGAATTGAGATCCAAAGGCTTCGTCACAGCCGTTCGCAACCTACCGCAGACCTATTCACGAACAGCCGACGATGCCGTAGTGCGGCAAACATTGGAAGACGAAAAAGTTTCCTATCTCTACGCCAATCGGATTTGGCGGCAGATCGAAAACTCGTCGCCGCTGATGCTGCGGCGCTTTACTCGTCAAGAGATTTGGGAAGCGGTCTTCTTCGGCCACTGCCAGAATGCCCTTTCAGCTCCCGTCCTGCCCGAAATTCAAGGTAGAGATCTGCGCGACTACTTGTGCGGTGAAACTATCGAGGGTGAATTGAACTACCTGATGCATGGCGAGTATCCCGTCGCCATTGTCTCAATGTTCACTCCGCCAAATGAATTCGTGAGGGCGGATGCGCTTCGATGTCTAATCGGTCGGAGAGACTTCAACACGCGACATACCATCGTTACGGAATATCTATTCCCCGAACAACGCAAAGAAACCAAACGTCTCGACCGCCGCATCAAGCAGGTCAAGCGCACTTTCACCAAGCGCGACAATCCCGAAGGGGCAGCGGCGCTCAGGAGCCTTCGCGCCGTTCGCGACCAAGTTGCCGGCGCTCGCGAATCGCTCCTGCCGACCCGCTTCTACGTGCTCCTTTACGGTGATCGCGCAACGAACTTCGCCGAGCTAAGGCAGTCTGTCGATGCGTTGGACGAGCAATGCGAAAAGATCGTCGCTGCCATTCGGCAAATTCCAGGAGCGAATGCTGACCGGGAAGAGCCGGAGGCTTTACGCGCGCTTTATTCATCCGCGATAGCGGGCGAGCTGAGCCCTAAGCTTAACGGACGCGAATTAACTGAGATATCAAACTCGGTGGTATCGCTCACGCCGACGGAAGATTCCTGGCCAGGAGCGGATCGGCCTCATTCGTTGCTGTCCACAGCGACAGGCCGTCTGATTGGCATCGACCTTTTTGATCGCAATCGCATTCCATCTCCGCTAATCCAGATCATCGCCGCGCCACGCGGTGGCAAGTCGATTCTCATGGCCCAGTTTGCCTGCGACATCCTCGCCAGCCTTCGCGACGCAAGTGTGAACGCGATCGATATCGGCGAAACCTTATTGCCGCTAGCGACCGTTCTTGGTGGCCGGTATATCCGGCCTCAACCTGATGAAGTCCGGGCGATCAATATCTGGTCATACGGGGCATTAAGAGAAGGTGAGATGCCCGATGACATTCAGAAAGCGCTGGTCGTCGGCGATCTCAAGATGTTGGCGCGAGTGTCTGATGACGACAAAACGGCGGAGGACATCATTAGCGCCGTGGTTTCACAGGTGTATGAAAACATCGTCTCGCAAAACGGCCCTGGCCGGCCATTGTTTGAACCCACGCTGTCGCACTTTGTCGCGCAGTTGCGCACTTTTCCATTTGATTCGGAAATGGTGCGCGAGCGGCGGGAAACACTGGTTCTGGCACTCAGTAACTACTTCGGCCATCCATGGCTGGATGCTCCAACTCATCCTGATTACGAAAACAGATCTCCGTTCGATGTCTTTGAGCTTGGTTCGCTAAAGGACTTCCCTCATGACATCAAACTCTCTCTTGCTTACCGCATCGCCGCGCACGTTGCCCGCTGTATCGGGCGCAAGCGCGCCGACGGCACTCGTGCTCCGACGGCAAACCTGTTCGATGAGATGTGGGAGATAAAAGAGGAATATCCCTTCATCTTTAAGGTTCTCCAACACGCGGGACGAAAGGGACCGAAAGAAAACTCGATCACGGTCCTCGCAACCCACGCCTTCGAGGACATTGAAGACGTAGCGTCGCTCTCCAAAACCGGCAACGTGCTTTTTATCGGAAAGCAGCTCGGGGATTACTCCAAGATCGTGGCCCACGCCAAGCTTTCACCGAATAGCGCGGAAGCAATTGCTCATATCAAGACAGCGCCGGGAAGGTTCTCGCAATTCGTTATGGTGATTGGCACCGGACCGGATCAGGTTGTCGAGGTCGTGCAGCATGAACTGAGTCCGCTGATGCTGTGGACACTCACGACCAATGCCGACGAACGAAACGCCCGCAGCGTTGTTGCCGCATATCACCCTGAATGGTCTGAGATGCAGATACACGGCTGGCTTTCACAGCAGTACCCGCGAGGTCTGACGGCCGTAGGTCTGCGCGAGATTGACGAGACTCTACTGGCGATCGCTGCCTGAAAAAGCGTCAAAAGAATCAATGCAAAGGAGTCGCACATGAAAACGATCTTCAGAAACACAATGCTCGGCCTGCCTAATTGGTCTCGTCATCATGCCATCGACTGCGCAGGCTCAATGGACTGTCTTTGATCCCGCCCAATACTCATTACAAATCGAGCGACAAATCGAGGAAGCCAACCGCTGGCTGGAACGCGTGCGCCAATACTCGGAAGAAATCAACAAGATGGCCGAGCAGCTAAGCACACTCAAAGGCGTGCTCGGTCAGGCAGAGAAACTTGTGCTCCATAACGACAATCTGACTAGGACAATGGCGCAGCTGGGCCAGACAGTCCGGGATGTCTTCGCGCTGAAACGGGCAATTGAGACGATGGTTATTTCGCGTCTCAACATGATTAAGTCGATCAAGACGCGATTAATGAACGGCATCTTTGATCCCGAAGCCGATCTGCGAGATTTCGAAGAATACTTACGTGACTCGATTGGTCGCACCGAGCAGGATAAGATCGCCACGATGAATCGGATTGCGATGTTCGATGCAACACTCGCTCGTCTCTATCACGATTTGCAAACCGCTGAAGCCAGGCAAGCAGGCGCGGCATTGGAGATGAAACAGGCGAAGGACAAGCTCGATGCTGAACTGGCAAAGCCCCAGGCAGAACAATGCGCGCATTGCATCTCGGATTTGAAGTTGGAGATTGCCTCTTGCGAGAAGATGATTGCCGACCTCGACACTCAAATCACCAATTTATCGGCACATCGGACGGTCGGTGACGCAAGGGCGGCGTATTGATGGCTAGCACAGCGATACGATAATAGAGATCTTCCCGAAACCGAGCGACCGCCATCTCCTGAGCCAAGTCGCGATTGGTTGCGGCGATAACGCGAACGTCCACGGCGGTTTCCGTATAACTGCCAACCGCCCTGAAAGCATTCTCCTGAAGAACGCGCAAGAGCTTTACCTGGCACCCGGTAGACATCTCCGCGATTTCATCAAGAAACAGCGTTCCCGTATGCGCCGCTTCGAAGAGACCCTTCCTCTTTTGATGGGCACCAGTGAACGCGCCGCGCTCATATCCGAACAACTCCGATTCGAGCAGGGTTTCAGTCAGCGCGCCACAGTTGAGTGAAACGAACGGCTTTTTTGAGCGTCCGCTTTGAAAGTGGATTGCCCTGGCAACCAGTTCCTTTCCCGTGCCCGATTCCCCAGACACGAGCACAGTCAGATCGCAGCTAGCAGCAGTCCGAATCTGCCGACCAAGAGCGCGCATGGCGGCGGATTCACCAATGATGCCATGGTCGAAAGACATGCCCGCCTTCATAACCTCTAATCCCAATGTCAGATTTAGCAAGCCTGGGGAAAAGGCGGCTTGTTGTAGTTCTAATGACGTGGAAACTGGACAGAACTTCCACTTTGGTGAAAAATAATTTCATTGTCTGATTCGTTTTGTCTCCCCACCCAAAAATAAAGTTTGATCGGACTGGAATATCTGGCCGAGTCTCCCGTCTACAGAGATGTCACCAAATGTGAAGAGACTGCAAAAATCGCATATTCCTGCGTGAGGATTTGATAGGAAAGCAAGAATCGATGAATCAAGCGCATCGAACGCATGGGAGCCATCTTCTGCGGAGGATCAGGATCTTGACGCTGATTGGGGCGTTATTGAGTTGGGTCCCCGGAGGCTATTCACAGGGACCCGTCGGGAATGACAAGAATATCGAAGCTGTCGGGGTGCCGCCAATCCCCGCTTCACTTGCCAAAGAGGTTGAACCGTACAAAGGGTTATACGGATTGCCTCTCGCCGGATGGAATCCAACGCGACGCGAGATTTGGTTAAAGGGTTTGTCCAGCGTGACGTGGGTCTCACGAATCATCACTCCGGGCTTCATGCCCATCCCGTCAATGTACATTCGCCAGGGGGGAATCTACGACGTTTATTTTCAACCACAAGGCAAGTATCTCGCTGACACGCGCGATGCTGCTGGCAATGAAATGTTCCATCTTTATCTTTATGACATGGGAAGTGGCAACACGACCCTGCTCTCGGACGGAAAGTCCAGAAGTACTGAGCCGGTCTGGTCCAACGCTGGCAACAAAATAGTTTACAGCTCAACGCCAGCGAGCGGCACCGGCGTTAATCTACGCATCCTTGATCGATTAGATCCGAAGGCTGATCGGCCACTGGTTCAATCTTCGGGAACATATCTTAAGGCTTACGACTGGTCGCCCGATGATAAGCAAATAGTCTTTTGCGACTTCTCGTCAAACACTACCGCTACGGTGTGGTTGGCCGACGCCACCAGCGGAAACAAGACACTGCTCTCACCAAAGGGCGATCAAGCCGAGTTCTATGACTCTCCGCAGTTCAGTAAAGATGGCAAAGGCGTCTACGTCGTCACCGATCACGATTCTGACATGCGGCGAATCGCATACATTGAGTTGGCGAATCGAAAAAGTTCTTACGTCCCGTCAGATCCGAAGTGGGACGTTGACGAGTTTCAGCTTTCACCAGATGGAAAGACGCTCGCGTATATAACCAACGAGGACGGAATCTCTCGACTACATCTTCTCGACCTTGTTGCGGGAAAGGAACGTTCCACACCTCAGCTTCCGATTGGCATCATCTCTGATCTGAAATGGAACAAGGACTCTACCGAAGTAGCGTTTAATTTCAAGTCACCGCAAACACCGAATGACGTGTACTCGGTTAATAGTCAGACTGGTAAAGCGGAATTATGGGCGAAGAGCATAACCAAAGGAGTGGATACCTCGCAGTTCGCTCAAGCTGAGCTGATCCATTGGCCGACATTCGACAGCAGAACTGTGTCCGGTTTTTTGGTATCGTCCGCCAACCAAGTTTACAGGCAAGCGTCCCGTGATCATCGACATTCACGGTGGCCCAGACGAGCAATACCGTCCAACGTACAACTACGAGGAGAATTATTTCCTAAATGCGTTGGGCGTCGCAAAGCTCTATCCGAACGTCCGGGGGTCAACAGGTTATGGCAAGACGTTCGCACACCTTGATGATGGGCTGCGAAGAGAAGATGCAGTGAAAGACATTGGGGCGCTCCTGGACTGGATCAAATCACAACCGTATTTGGATTCGGATCGGGTCATGATTGAAGGCGGAAGCTATGGTGGATATCTCGC
>DATNNY010000061.1:0-3078 GCA_035601635.1 Pyrinomonadaceae bacterium | reverse complement strand
ATCGCCTTGGGCCTGGCTCAAGCTGGATCTGCGGTCGCCATTCTTGCGCGTAATGAAGAGAAGAACCAACGCGTGCTGGACGAACTTCACGCGCTGGGAGTTCCTGCACTAACCGTGAAAATCGATCTCGCCGAGCGCGGGCAACTGCAGCCTGCCCTAGATAAAGTCGAGAAGAAGTTGGGACCTATCAATATTTTGGTCAACAACGCCGGTATAATCGTCCGCGGAGGTGTCCTCGATCTTGATCCCGAAGATTGGGATCGGGTGTTCGAGACGAACCTCAACGCCTGCTTCCTACTTTCGAAACTTGCTGCCCGATCGATGGTTCAGCAACGCCTAGGAAAAATCATCAATATCGCCAGCGAGTTATCCCTATTCGGATCTGCACAGGTGCCTTCCTACAGTGCTGCCAAGGGGGCTGTGGTCCAACTCACCAAATCAATGGCGATCGAATTAGCTCCATTCAATATCCAGGTGAACGCCATCGCGCCCGGATTTATTGACACAGACATGGTGGCACCCCTGAAAACAATGGCTCTCTACGAAGAAATAATCGCACGAACCCCGGCCGGTCGTTTTGGGAGAACCGAAGAATGTGCCGGAACCGCAATTTATTTGGCCTCTCAAGCTTCCGATTTTGTCACTGGTACAACCCTCTTCCTTGATGGCGGTTTTGCCATTCGATAAATGCACATAGATGATCGGGCCCACTTTTGGTGTTATTAACAACCTTTGTTTGTGCTGTTATTCTGAAGCGCTCCAGATTGCAGCACGGCGTGAGAAGCCTATCTGAAAGCTGCATAACTTCAGTAGAGAACCCGAGATCACAAATCTATCAAGTGTTCTATTCGCAGGTTAGTGGACAGTAACTCGCGGCTAGAAATCTTGTTTTTCTGCGAGGATGCGCGCTTCGTCCGGATCGATTGAATACTTATGAGAATCGGCTTCATCAGTTTCTCTGCTACCGGTCACTTCAATCCAATGAGCGCGGTGGCCCGTCAGTTCCAGTCGCGCGATCATGATGTCGTGATGTTTTCTCTGCCAACGGTCGAACCGCTCGCTCGTGCTGCTAATCTGCCGTTCATCCCTTTTGGCGAGAAGGAGTTTTCGATCGATAAAGCGGGTGAGATACTCGGAACATTAAGCAGGCTGAAAGGGGACGAAGGCTTGCAATTCACTGTCGACGCGATTGCGAAAGTAACACAAGTGCGGTGGAGGGAACTACCGAAGCTACTACCTGCAAACGACATTGATGCTCTGGTATTAGATGATTGCGATTTCTACGGCGAAGTCGTGCCGGTGTATCTTGGAATGCCGTACGCGATTCTATCAAACGCGCTGCATTTCGATTATTCTGGGTATACGCCGCTCTGCGTCTATGGGTGGAGGCACGAGAACACGCCCGAAGCCGTAAAAAGAAACCGCCAGGGTGTCTCAAAGTTTACTCAGATGCTCATCCGCAGCAACGCCGAGGTCATCGGAGAAGCGGAGAAAGCCGGAATCAAAGCCAATTGGGAGGACCCATCCTCTTTGTTCTCGGATCGCCCCTGGATCACACAGTGTCCTCGGGAATTTGACTTTGAAAGCTCGCATTGGCCTGACCAGTTCCATTACGCAGGTCCGTTCCATGACGGTAAAGGCCGACTGGATTTCCCGTTTCCCTGGGATCGATTGACCGGAGAACCGATCGTTTATGCCTCGATGGGAACAGTTCAGGTTGGCAACGCGGATCTCTTCAGCGCTATCGCAGCTGCCGTCTCAAAACATAAGGGTTTACAACTCGTGCTTGCGATCGGCAATGTACTGCATCCCGAGCAGATCGGGCCTGTGCCGAACAATGCAATTGTCGTTAACAACGCGCCTCAGTTGGAACTGCTGAAAAAGGCATCGGTGTGCATCACCCACGCGGGATTCAACACCGCGCTTGAAGCCTTGACTCAAGGGGTTCCTCAAATCGCCATTCCGCTAACCAACGATCAGCCCGGCGTCGCTGCACGAATCGCTGACAAAAAGACCGGTCAAACAACCTCATTAGACGGCTTGGACGCTTCAAATCTGTCGAGGCTTCTCGATGAGGTGCTTAACAACCCTATCTATCGCGACAATTCGCGTTCGATTCAGAAAGCTATCGCCAAGAAGAACGGGCTTTCCGTCGCCGCGGACCTGCTTGAGCAGGCCCTTGGACTCACTCACAACCCCATCTGAAAGGAGCACTCATTGAGCTCGGAATTGAAATCAGCAGACCTGGACGCAGAGGATCTAAGCAGAGAGATCCTCGCCTGCGAAAACAAAGTGTATGAGACCTTCCTTGGACCCCAACCCGACGTAGAGGCCTGGCAAGAGTTGACATTACCGGACTACCTTTACATTAATTTCAGGGGTGTCATCTGGACCAGAGAAGAGAACGCTATTTCCCTAAAAAGCGGTGTTGTTTTTTCGTCTATTGAAATCAAAAATCCGCAGGTAAAGAAGCTTTCACCGACCTCAGCCCTGATCATAGCCCGGGTTCTCATCGAAGCCACAGCTGGCGGACACGATCTCTCCACCGAAACACTAACCTCCACCGTCTGGGTCAAACAAGATGGCAAATGGCTGGCTCAACTGCATACGTCAGTCAAGGTGGCTCAAGGCTAAATCGATCGATCCCAAGCAGATCAGGTCGCTGCCGGCCGCGGCCGGTTCGCTGTTTTCCGCTGCCAGAAACACGAGGGGAGTACTATCTATGAAACTAGCATTTATCTGTCCTCCGGTACCAGGCCACCTCAACCCAATGACTGCACTAGCGCGTGAACTTCAGGCACGCAACCATGACGTTGTCTTCCTTTATTCGTCAGGTACTTCCGGCCTACCCTGTGTTCCTGGTCCCGAGAAGGATCCCATTAACGAAAACAGAGCCCAAACGAGCAAGATGCAGGGAGAGGATGCTTTAAAATTTGGCCTGCGCCTGGTGATGAGCCAGACGGAAGCGATATTGAAATCGTTGCCGGCAATTGTACAGGCAAACAGAGTCGATGCCCTCCTACTCGACACTATTCAATTCTATGCCGAATTAGGGCCGATGCAGTTAGGGATGCCGTA
>DATNNY010000060.1:0-2934 GCA_035601635.1 Pyrinomonadaceae bacterium | reverse complement strand
ACCTAATTGTTTGCGATGCGCGGCCTCCACCGGTTCGTCGAGCCGAGCCAGCAGTTTTAGCCCCTCCGGCGTGATCCGAGCCATTACCATTCGCCGGTCCTTGGTTTCCCGGCAGCGTGAGATCAGGCCGCGCTTTTCCAGTCGGTCAAGAAGCCGGGTAATGTCTGGATCCCGAGTAATCATCCGGCTGGCGATTTCCCCACACGGGAGACCTTCGGGTGAGCCGCGCAAGATGCGGAGCACGTTGTACTGCGTCCCCGAGAGATCCTCAATCTTGAGAACCTTCACCAAGCCACGCGACAGCATGTCAGTGGTGCGTAACAGTTCCAGGAACGCCGCCTCCTCAGGACAAGCCGCGCGCCGTCGCTTATTCCCCGCCTGAGCCGTTTTCTTCATACAATACGAAGTATACTCGTTATAACGACTATTGTCAAGACGGCTTTCGCAGCAAATAATTGAAAACAGGAATACCGCCGAAGAGAGGTGCTGAACGCAATTGACGGTTGTGTCCGGATGACGGCGTACTCGGAAATCTGACCCATGCCAAAACAATGAGATACGCGGATGCGCACCCCCGGTTTTGCTGACGACTGACAACTGACGGCTGACAACTCCCTACGGCGCCTCGATCAACTCCATCTTGCCTTCCCGTGTCCGGTGCAACACCATCACCTTACCCTGGGGATCGCGGAACACGAAAACATCGCGGTCGCGGAAGTGCGCCTCCTTAATCGCTTCTTCCAACGTCATCGGACGAAGCGCAACCGAGTCCTTGGCATGCACCAGATGGACTTCGGTCGTCCGCGCCACCGATGGAAATTTATGAACGAGAACGGAAACCGTAGCACTTTCCGCTAGTCCGAGAGCCGCCTCAATATTTTCTTCCAACGATTGGCCGTCAAATTTCTTGACCGCCTTGCGTTTCTTGCTCAGCCACTTCGTTTTATGTTTGAGCGCCTGGCGCTGCAGGTGGTCGAGGGCTTGACTGACCGCCGACGCCATGTCGGCGGTCTGGGCCAGTCCGATGATGGGACCGTGGGGCGGGTCAATCGTGATTTCGGCTTTGTGCTGGCGCTTTTCGACGGCCAGAATCACCTTGGTCTCGAATCGGTCGCCTAGAATTTTGCGGATCTTGTTGAGGCCGGTTTCAACTTCCTTGCGGATGGTAGGAGTAATTACGTATTTCCTTGCGGTATATTCCACGTTCATTAAGCAGCCTCCAGAATCTCTCAGTCCGGGAAAAAGGTCAGAGATGAGAGGTCAGATTGCAGAGGTGAAAACCCTCACGCTCGCAGCTGTGGGATTCACCTCTGCAATCTGACCTCTCACCTCTGCAATTATTTCCTAACTCTTCTTTGATGAGTGCTCGGAATCTTCATATCTTCCCGGTATTTCGCGACCGTTCGCCGCGTGACCTGGATGCCCTGCGATTGCAGAATGCGAGTGATCTGTTCGTCGGTCAACGGCCGGCTCGGATCTTCTTCTTCGATCAGCTTCTTTACGCGGCGTTTCAAGATCAGCAGCGAAGTGCCGCCGCCCTCCGGCCCTTGCACACTTTCCGAGAAGAAATACCGCAATTCGAACACGCCCTGCGGTGTGTGGACGTACTTATTGGCGACCGCGCGGCTGACGGTGGAAGGGTGCACGCCGATCTCTTCGGCCACCTCTTTGATCATCATCGGCTTCAGCTGATCGATTCCCCGTTCGAGAAAGTCCTCCTGGCGCGCCACGATCGAATAGCAGACCTTGGTGATCGTTTGCTTCCGTTGCTCGATGTTTTTAATGAGCTGGATGGCAGACTTGTAGCGGTCTTTCACGTAGTTACGCGTGTCGCGGTCATTGCCGTCGCGGGTCAGTAGGCGCTTGTACGCGGGATTCAAGCGCAACTGCGGCATGTCTTCGTCATTCATGATGACCAGCCACTCGTCGCCATGCTTGACGAAAGCGACATCGGGCTCAATCAGCCGCGCCGGAACTTTGTTGTAGCGCAAGCCCGGCCGGGGATCCAGCGTGCGCACATACTCGAGCCCCGCCTGCACCGCTTCGACTGGACGCCCGATCGCGCGCGCAATCTCCTTGAACTGCTTCAGCGTAACCGCTTTCAAATGCTGATCGACGACAGCAATCGCGTCTCTCACAACTTGCTCGGACAGAGCACTACCGTTTCTGTGCTCTTGTAAGTGTTCCAGATGGTAGCGCAACTGATAGAGCAGGCATTCGCGCAGGTCGCGGCAGGCGATTCCCTGTGGATCGAACTGGCGCACCACTTCCAGCGCTTCGTGCAGATCGCCGCGGGTGAAGTTTACGGACGCAATTCGAGCCGGCGCTGTTGCCGCTCCGGCGCCCGCTGTTCCCGTGGCTGTGCTTCCCTGACTCGTGGGGCTCGGCAGCCGAGCGTCGGCTGTCTGAACCTCGGCGGCTATCGCCGGCTCAACCTCTAGCTCAACATCCGGCTCAACAAGAGACTCAGTTCCAGCGTCTTCCGCTGTCAACTCCGCGAGGCTGGAGTCTTCTGTGGTGAGATCCTCGGCCGGAAGCGCGGAAGTCTCGGGGTCAGAAGTGTCGATGTCAGAAGGTTCGAAATCAGAAGGTTCGGCCGGCGCTTCGGTGACAGCAAGCCCCAGCGCCTCCGCCTCGCCAACAATCTTGGCTGCCACTTCCACATCTGCCTCGGGAGCCGCGACCGGAGCGATTCCCAGCAGTTCTTCGTCGCTGGCAATCAGGTATCCCTCTTCGTTCAGATTCCCAATGATCAGCTCGGCGGCTTGGTGCACAGGCGGACGCACAGAAATTGCGCCCAGTTGCCATAGCAGGTGGTCGCTCAAGTTTCCCGGCTTCGACAGGAAGTTCTCGAACGAAGGCTTGTCGATCTCTTCCATTTCTCCCGAGCTGCGATAGCCGGGATCGAGATAGTCCTGGAAGAATGAACCAAAA
>DATNNY010000059.1:0-14166 GCA_035601635.1 Pyrinomonadaceae bacterium | reverse complement strand
ATAGCGCGCCGTCCCGTCAAGCGTGGCCCAGCCTTCAATTGGCATTTCTCGAGTTTCTCCGAATTAGTTCGTGATTAGAGTAAGCGCAAACGACTATACGCGGCGCGCCGCACGCCTCGCAAGCGTGGCTTCGATCAAGTGTCGGCGATGTGTTAGCGTGTAGAGAATCTTACGATGAACTCAGCACAGGAATCAGATTACCAACGCGAAATCTTCGTGGCCACGGAACTCGCTCGCCAGGCAGGAGTTGTCTTACTGGAGCATTACAACAGTCCGTTTTTGGTCGAGCAAAAGGTGAACGCCCTCGATGAACTCGAAGAGGTCACCGCTGCCGATCGCGAGGCGAACGAACTGATTGTTGGCCGGTTGCAAAAGGAATTTCCGCACGACGGAATTCTCGCCGAAGAGTCGACCGACACCGCGCACCGGCTGGACAAGGATCGAGTGTGGCTGATCGATCCGATGGATGGAACGAAGAACTTCATTAATCGCGACGGTGATTTTGCCGTGCAAATTGGGTTGGCCGTCGGCGGCGAGAGTGTCCTCGGAGTCGTTTATCAACCCGTGCGCGACGTTCTTTATCGCGCGGCGCGCAACGGGGGAGCGTGGATCGAAGCAGGAGAAGACGCCGCGGCGCGTCTGTTGGTTTCGCACCTGACCCGGCCGAGCGAAATGGTGCTGGCCTCGAGTCGTTCGCATCGCAGTCCGCGCATGGAGCGCGTCGTCAGCGCGTTCGGCTTCAAAGACGAAACGCGGCGCGGATCGGTAGGCGTAAAGATTGGCCTGATTGCCGAACAGCAAGCGGATCTCTATCTGCATCTTTCGCCGAGCACAAAGCAATGGGACACCTGTGGGCCTGAAGCCATTCTGGCGGAAGCGGGCGGACGGTTGACTGATCTGTTCGGCCAACCCCTGCGTTATAACGGAGTGCGCGTAGACAATCGCAATGGAATCGTGGCCACCAACGGCGCGGCGCACGAAATGGTGATCGAGCATCTCAAACCGCTGCTGGAAGAGTTTGGCCGCGTGCCGGTTTAGGAGCGCATGCATCCTGCGTGCGGTTCACTGGCATCCTTGCCGGTGTTTAATGCGGGCAGGATGCCCGCGAACCGCCGACAGGAATGTCGGCGCTCCGGAGGAAAGAAATTTTTCCTATAGCGCCTGCTTCAACATCGCGATCTGGCCCGCATGATATAGATCGTGTTGAATGACTCCATGCAAGGTCACATAGACAGTGGACAGGCCTTCAAGAATTGGCTCGTCAATCCGCTCTTCCGAAACACGCGCGATCGCTTCACGCAGGGCCTGGTGGCCGCGATCGAGAGCAGCTTTGGCCTGCTCCCATGCGGCTTCGCTGGAATCGTCCGCGGGTGGCCAATCTGCGGGTGAAGAGATTTCGATCGCCGCACGATCTCCCTCCAATCGCCTGCGGCCCACACTCTCCCAGACCGCCATGTGTTGCATCAGCTCCCGGATGCTGTGCGCGTTCGCGAGTGGTCGCGCATGCGCTTGAGCGGCAGTAACACCGGCAAGGGCTTCACGCACCGATGGCCCGTGCCAGGCGTTACCTTCATAAGCGCGTTTAAGTTGATCCAGAATCCGTTCAATCTCAGTCATTGGTTTTCCCCTCTGATTCTTCAAGCGCTGCTTTGATCTGCTCGCGTTCTGCGTAGAGCGCGGCGAGATGCGAAGGCAACGCTACATTCTCAACTTGGCCAGGATCAAATCCGCGGGCGCGCATCTCGCGATCGAATTCGGCATCGAGTTCGCGCAGCCTTTCGCGAAGGTCGCTGAGCTCCTGGTGATGATTATCCATCATGATGATTTTACGACAATCCGCTGGTTCAGAGATCGGGGCAGTAGCCCGACCGTAAGGGAGGGCGTCTACTTAAGCTAAGCGACGCCCTTCCTTACGGTCGGGATACTGCCCCACTTCTTTGCAAATCACTTCCCCGCAGTTTAGTCTGTGTGCGCTTAATCAATCAAAACTTCTGAGGAGAACGCGTGGCCGTCATTCGTCCTTTCAATGCCCTCCGTCCGCAGGCTGAGCGCGCCCCGCAGGTCGCCGCGGTGCCCTACGACGTGGTCAATACCGAAGAGGCGCGCGCGCTGGCCTCGGGCAATCCGTGGAGCTTCTTGCATGTATCGCGTCCCGAGATCGATCTGCCGGCCGGCACGCCGATTTACAGCGATGAAGTTTACGCCAAAGCCGCCAACAACTTTGGCAGGCTAATTACTGAATGTCCTCTGACAGTGGAAGAAACGCCGAGCCTTTATCTCTATCGTCTGATTATGGGCAACCACGAACAGATCGGAGTGGTGGCCTGCTGTTCGGTGGATGAATACGACCGCGACATCATTCGTAAACACGAGCGCACCCGGCGTGACAAAGAAGACGATCGCACGCGCCACATCATGGCGCTGCGCGCGCAGACCGGACCGGTGTTGTTAACCTACCGCGACCGGCCTGAAATTAATTCGCTGGTAGCTGACGCGCTCGCTGGTAATCCGCCGCTGTATGACTTTGTGGCCAATGACGACATCCGCCACACCATCTGGCGGGTGCCGAATTATGATCCGTTGGTCGGGGCTTTTCGCGAAGTTTCTCATCTATACATCGCCGATGGTCATCACCGCGCGGCCAGCGCCAGCCGCGCACGCGCGGAGCTAAAGGAACAGAGCTTCGCAAATATTGGCAACGAAGAATACCACTTCTTTCAGTGCGTCCTGTTTCCCGATAGACAGTTGCAGATACTTCCCTACAACCGCATTGTGCGCGATTTGAATGGACTCTCACAGGAAGAATTTCTGGCTCGCCTGCACGCAAGTTTCTCCGTTTTTGAAAATGCAGCGCCGGCGCCGCCAGCGCGTGGGCAATGGAGCATGTATCTTGCCGGCCGCTGGTATGGGCTGGCTTTGAAGGACAATGCCAAGACAACCGCGGGCATAGTTGAGTCATTGGATGTCAGCATCTTGCAGGACCTTCTGCTCGAACCGATCCTCGGCATTAAAGACTTGCGCACTGACAAGCGGATTGATTTTGTGGGCGGAATCCGCGGGACGGAAGAGCTGGAAAAATTAGTGAACGAAGGCCAGGCGGTGGTGGCATTCTCTCTCTATCCGACAACCATCGACGATCTTTTGGAAGTGTCTGACGCAGGCGAGATCATGCCGCCTAAATCAACCTGGTTCGAACCCAAACTGCGCGATGGATTGCTGAGTCATCAGATTTGATTGGAGCGCGCTGGTTGAACGGAGCGCGGACATCCTTGTCCGCCTGAGCGCGAAGCGCGAACATCCGTGATAACAATTGACGTGAGATTAGAGCGTGCTGCGCACGCTGGCGGACAGGATGTCCGCGCTCCACACGCTTACGCCAGCGCGGCGAAGACTTCATTCGACAACAGCGCCCCACGCTTGGTCAGACGCATCAGTCGTTCATCGATCTCGATCAATCCGGCGTCGACCAAACGACCCAGGTCCGACACGTAGCGATCTCGCAAGTCCGAACCAAACCGCTTCCGGTACTCGTCCAGATCCAACCCGCGCATCAAACGCAATCCAAGAAAGATCGACTCCGAGCGCGCGTCTTCTTCGTTCAGATCGGTTCGCTCAACCACTGGCGATTCTTCCTGCTCGATCAACCGGACATATTTCGCCATGTCGCGCTCATTCGCCCAGCGCCGGCGCCACCCGTCGTACGAATGCGCGGAGCAACCAAAGCCATAATAAGGCGCGCCGGCCCAGTACTTCGTGTTGTGGCGCGATGCAAATCCCGGCAAACTGAAGTTCGAGATCTCGTAATGCTCGTAACCAGCGGCACAAACTTCGTCGACCATCACCTGGTACATTTCGCCGGCCAGATCATCATCGGGCTTTTGCCGCATGCCGGTGCGAATCTGATCCGCTAGTGGCGTGCCTTCATGTACGTCCAGCAGATAAAGCGAGAGGTGGTCAGGCCTCAGCTGCAGAGCTTGGTCGAGATTTCGTCGCCAACCTGACAGCGTTTGATTTGGCAATCCGGCTATCAGATCAAAACTGATGTTTTCAAAGCCAGCCCCGCGCAACTGCTGAAATGTCGCAGGTATGTCGGCTGATGAGTGCGTACGGCCAAGCTGCTTCAATTCGCGATCATCAAAAGTCTGGGCCCCAAAGCTCGCGCGATTAATTCCGAGGCTTTGAAACTCGTGCATCGTTTCCCGTTTAGAGGCGACACTTGTGCCGCCCTCTCCGGGATTCAGCTCAATCGTAACTTCGGCTCCGTCGATTACTTCAAGATGATCATGCACGGCTCTTAAGATCCGTTCGATCTGTGAGGGCGTCAGGAGTGAAGGAGTACCTCCACCAAAATAAATCGTATCGACAGCTGAACGACTTTCGACCTCGCTCCATTTTGAGATCTCTCTCACCAGCGAATTCACATAACGATCTGCCAGTTCGGTTTGATACATGCCCGTTGCGAAATCGCAGTAAGAGCAATGCGAACGGCAGAAAGGAATGTGCAGGTAAACTCCGGCGTAGTTCATTTTCATCCACAGATTACGCAGATTACGCCGATTCATTCAAATCAAGAGTGACAGTTGCCTGATCTGCGTCGACGTCCCAGCCCTATCTGCTCTGTGTAATCTGCGAAATCTGCGGATCCATTTCATCCGCTGTTCGGCTTTTATGCTCTGTGTATTATTTGGGTGTTCGCTCGGTCTGCACTGGCAGATCTGCGTCTTACGATTCTCTGCCCAAACGTAAATGGCACGCTGGTTGATGTGACAGAGAAGCACACGCGGGCACTGGATTATTCCGGCCGGCCCCTAAACATTTTCATTAACTAACACAGGGGAGGAATGCAAATGGCAGACGATAAGAAAAAGAATCAAGGTGGAATGGGTGAAGGTCAACAGGGTGGATCCCATCAGGCGCCGGGACGCAATCCGCAAGGCGACCAGTCAGCCGGTGGCCAGCAAGGTGTCCAGGATATGAATCGTCAGGGCCGTCAAAGCGACGACGCAGGCTCTTACAAAGAAGGCGGCCAGAACGAACAAACCCAACGCTAAAGTTGGCGCGGTACACACCAGGGCCCACGTTTGATCTTTCGCAAGAGGATCATCGTGGGCTCTTTTTCTTAAGCCACAAATTTACACGGATGAAAACGGGAATAGGAAGTTAGCCAAAAAGGCACAAGAAGCACAAACCAAATCGCCTCATCTCTGCTTGTGCCTTTTGTGCTTTTTCGTGGCTGCTTTTGTCTTATCCGTATTATCCGCATTCATCCGCGGCCGATTCTCTTCGTGCTCCCGCCGCCGCTAATCGACCGGCTCATCTTGCGCGCCACCAGTTCGGCCTGCGCAAACACGCGCAAAAAGTTTCCGCCCAGGATCTTGTCGATGTCCTGCTCGCTGTAACCGCGCTTCAGCAACTCGTAAGTAATATTCGGATACATCGAAACATCGCGCGCGCCTTCGGGAAAGTCGTTGGCTCCGTCAAAGTCCGGACCCAGGCCCACGTGATCGATGCCTGCAACCTTCACAATGTGATCGATGTGATCGATAAGTTTGGACAGCGGCAGTGGTGGCAACGGATATTGGGCTTCGAGCTTGTCGCTCTCTTCGGCCAGGCGTTCCGGATCGTCGGCATACTTCAAACTGAGTGCCTCTTGCTGTGCTTTCAGGCGCTGGCCGCGTTCGTCAGCCTGCGGCGACACGGTTTTCTGATCGACAAAGAGACTGTAAAAATTTACCTGCACCACGCCGCCGTTTTTGGCGATGCGTCGCAGCAGATCGTCGGGAATATTCCGCGGCACGTTGCTGAGCGCGCGCGCCGATGAATGTGAAGCGATGATCGGCGCCTTCGATGTGTCAAGCACATCACTCATCGTTTTGTCTGAGACGTGCGAGACATCGACCAGCATGCCCAGACGATTCATCTCGCGCACGACCTCCTTGCCAAAGTCACTCAGGCCGTTGTGCTTTCTTTCTCCGCGGGCCGCATCGGCCCAATCATTCGTGTTGTTCCAGGTCAGCGTCATGTAACGCACGCCGAGCCGGTAGAACTCGCGCAAAGCGGGCAGCGAATTTTCGATCGCGTGGCCGCCTTCGATGCCCATCAAACAGGCAATTTTGTTTTGAGCTTTGGCGCGGCGAATGTCGGCAGAGGTCGTGGCAAACATTAGCTCATTCGGGTGGCGCTCAACCGCGCGATAAACCGCATCGATCATGTCGAGCGTGCGCCGGGCCGCGCCGCCATGCGCGACGTACCACGGCTTGATGTAAAGCGAAAAGAATTCCGCCGTCTGTCCGCCCTGCTTCATCCGTTCAACGCTGGTGCGATAAGGCGCCGGAGGCGTGCCGCCCAGATCGTAGTCGTCGTTAGTCATCGCCGTGGTGATGTCGTTATGCGTATCGACGACGATCGCCCGGCGATGAATCTGAAGCGCCCTCTGCCAAAGCGCTTCATCGCGTCCGGAGCGGGATGCCGTTGGTCTTCTCTGTGCAGGTGCTTTCGGCGCCGGATTTTTCTGCTTCGGCTGAGTGCTCTGTGCGCCGATCGGAAGGGCTGAAGCAAAGACGGAAACAATGACCAGCGAACTTAGGATTGGGAATAATAGTCGTCGTGGTTTCATGTCGTAGAGATTTATCACAAACCCGCAAAGACACAAAGAGCGAGATCGGAGCGTGTCATTGGAGCGCGTCATTGGAGCGCGGACATCCCTGTCCGCCTGAGCGCGCGGCGCGAACAATGATTCTCGAATGTGACGGGCCCAGTCTGAGTGTGGTTCGGTTCGCCCCAGGAAGGTCTTAGTGCTTTCGCTCCGTGGGAGCGAGATATTTAAGAACCTTTCCTGGAATCGACCCGGCAGCTCCTTTAGGAGCGTAATATCTCGCGGTTCATCATTTCACATTCTGCTCTTAAGGGAGTCTCACTGAATTTGGAATCGGACTGGAGGTATAAACATTCGGCTCCTACGGAGTCTAACTTCGCGCCACCGACTGTTGCGCAGTTCGGCAACTCGCTCCCAGTCAACAACTGCCCGCCAGAGTCTCCAGTATCCGGCGAACTTTGTCCTTTCGGATTTCGAGAATGACATACCCTTCGCCCTCATAGCTGTCTTCTTCGACAATCGCAAATGTCTTACCGTCCATTTGCAGAATTGCGAGGGGCAAACTGAGGTCCCCTTCTTTCATGTCACAGTCCGTCGGCGCGAACTGTGAATCCAGCAAGAGAAACTTCCCTCGCGCGTCTCGCCGGACCCATCCGCCAAACAGCGAGACATTGTTACAGCCGGCATCGTTCGCAGCCCGCGGTTTTGCGTACTCCTTACTCCCCTCAAAATAAGAAAGGACCGGACCTTCATCGGTAAGTTTAGTTTGATAAAGATGCGTTAATGACAAAGGTACTTTGGCTCTCTCTTGAGCCGGGGGCATTTGCGCAGCGTAATACCGGGCCTGCTCTGTGGCGAGGCCGGCGGACTCTGCCCGTTCGAACTCCGGTATCAGAAACGTGAGCAGTTGCTTCGCATCGGGAGATGTGTTTGTTGGCTGCTCGATCGGCCGCGTTTGTTTCTTTAGGCTGAGCGCGATTCCGAGATTGCGCACGCAGTCATTTTTTTCCGGCGGTTTAGCCTTCGGGTAATCGGTAAGGAGGCCCCATACCTGCTGGCAATGAGAGCAGACCTGAATGTTCCGCGATGTGCGCACAGCGTTCGCGTCGGCCGAAGACAGCGAGAGATACCATTCAGCCCCCGGCTTTACGAACGATTCGTACCAGGGTTTCGGCAGATCGGCGATGGTGTCCGGCTCATCCAGTGGAGCGTCTGGCACTGGAGTGTGCCACGGATTGGTCCACCTTCGCTTCGCGTATAGCGCGAATGGGACAATGACGCCGTCGGGTCTGAAAACTCCAACTACGAGTGTGTTGTCTCTGCTGATTTGCGCCGGCGCGCGTGCTGGTCTGATCCATCCGCCACTTGAAAGCGCGGTCGCGAGCAAAGCCACGGTGATGGTTTTTTTCAGGATGACGCCTCCAGGTTCAGAATGAATTCCATGAACGAGACAAGATAGATCGATGGCTAGTCAGCGCCCAGGTTCGGATTACGGTCAGATGCGAGAGCAAACACCAAGTCATAGTCCGTCCTACTTGACGAGTTTAGCCAGCAGCAGCCGTCCAAATCAGTCCTGCCAACAAACCCATCAGTAAGCTATGTGAAACGACATTCCCGACCAGAAGCGGTCTGTCGCTAGTGTCTCTGGCCAACTCTAAAAACGTCTCGCGTTTCTCTCGCAGAAACTTTCTAAGATGCTCACGCCGGGTTAGCTTCACTGGATCAACGCAGAACATTTCGAGCCATGGATAAGTTACCGCTTGTCGCGATTGTTCAATGCAATGACGAGCAATTCGTGCGCGCAGGCGTCTGCGGTTTCGTGCCGCGATTCGGGCCGTGAACCAGAGACCCAGCGCGATCACGATCTCAGTGAGCCAGCGCCGACCCGTTTCGCGCCAGAATATCTGAAACCGATCGGCCAGTCGCTGAACCAGGCGTTTTGCGCGAGCTGTTTTGGTGAGACGGAGCGGAGGCTTTGGCGGTGCCTGCCAACCCGGACCACCATTAACCGTGCGCAAAGACGGTTGCCATCCAAAGGTTCCTCGGGGCAGCTGATAATTGGGATACGCGGCTTTGACGTCCTGGTAAGTTACCATCCGCTGGCCGGCGTGCAGGCCGTTTTGATAAATCTCTCGCCAGTAAGGGTTGTAGTTTGATAATCGTTCGTGACAAACGGCCGCGGTGTAGAGAGAGTCGCGCGCCGCGCGCGTCCGTGGGAACCGATTAACGACGTCGAGATAAATGTTGAGCGCTCGCGCAAGTCTCTCGTGCTCCTGGGTGGAGTTCCAAAGGATCTGCGACTCATTGGGCATGCGATATTTTCCGCCGGCCAGGAGGGAGAGGTTCCAATAGCCGGGAGAGGCCAGCGGGTTATAAAAGAGCAGACTGCTGGCTTCATACTGATAACTGGCAAGTTGGTAAAGGGCCTCGGCCTTCGCCTCATCTCCTTCCGCGTGGCGTGCGTGTTGCTCCAACGCTTCCAGATCGTTAGCGGTCTGTATGTCACGCATCACCAGGCGCGCCGTGACAATTGGATTGTCTTGATCGTCAAAGGCGGCGACCTTCGGATCGGTGCAGTTGATGGTGACCTCGCCAGTGCACTTACCACGATAATAGTAAAGATCGTAATCACGACCGGGGGCGGTGCGAATCTGACCGAGTGTCCTACGCGCGTCATCCCAGCGATTGGCGCGCAGATAACGGAGCCCGAGGGCATAACTCAATTCATTCTTCTTTGGAGAATCAGGATGGCGCTGAATGAAATTTGCCAGTTCTTCCGGGGTCATAAGCGTGTCGACGAAGTAAGCGATATCCACCGTGTACTTAAGCGCCAGGTACTGCTCAAGCGCACCGTCTATATCGCCGGCATCTTCGGCAATCATCGCCAGCGCGCGTCGCGCGCCCTCAGTAAGCGGGCTCTGCGGGTAATCGCGAAGTAACATAGCGAAGTTCTTTCGCGCAGAATCAAAGGTACGCCGTCGATGCTGCGCAATTCCGAGCGTCCAGAGCGCCTGGGCCCTCTCGTCGCCGGTAAGTCGACTTTTCAGTGCGCGCTGAGCAAAGTTCGCTGCGGCAACGTTGTCGCCCATCTCTTCGCTGGCCTGCGCTGCGCGCAATGCAAATCCGCCACCGATAGACAGGTTTGGATAACTTGTAATCAGGCGCTTGGAAAAGTCGAGCGTGCGGGTGAGTTCTTTGCGTCCGACCTGAGCGCGATTCTTCTGCCATTCCTTTTCTCGTTCTTCGCGTTTCAAACGCTCAACTTCATAATTGATCTGCCCCTGGTTGTCTCTGGCTGGTTCGTAAGGAGGGTCAGCGTCACCCGGATCGATCGAATAGTTGTAGATGTTGTGATAAGCATAAGCGAGCGCGGCTTCGGGCTCATTCGCGAGGTCCCGCTCGACCTGGGACATTTCATCGTCGGTTGCGGATGATCGCACCAGCATCAGCGAGAAGGCCGCTTCAATCCGCGCGTTTTCGTTCTTATCAGCCAGCAAACGATAGTATTCGACCAACGCACCCGCGCGGTCGTATGTGCGCAGCATCAGATAGGCCAGCCATCCTCGCGCTTCATTGAAATATCGACCGCGGGGATAGTCCCTCATCAGTTTCTGGAAAGCCGCGAATGCGTCGTGCCAGGCTTCATCCGGCGAAGAGCTGGCGGTAGCGCCGGCCACATAATCTGACTGCCCACTCGCAGGTATGAAGGTGACGCTGGTCTTCATTCTGGCCACTGCGGCCATGAACAGTGCGGCTTCCCGCTTCTCGCTGTGTGAATAATGCCGAACCAGATCGTCGAACGCCGCGGCTGCTTCGGGAAATTGTTCCTGTCGGTATAGCTCGGCGGCCTTGAGATAAGCAACGTTGTCTCTGAGATTGAAGTCGGATTGGGCGAGGCCGAGTGCGTGCTTAACTTCTTCGGCGACGGGTTTGTCGGAATCATGAATTCGCCGCGCGTTAAGATATGCTCTTAGCTTCGACACGTCTGACCCGAGCTCCAGCGTGCTCAGTGCATCGACGCGATCGATTGCGGAATTGCGGCGCACTTGGCTCGCCGCATGAGAGTCCCAGACCTCCCGAGTGATCTCAGTTCGCCCAAGATATTCGTTGAGCAGATCTCGATCCAAGCGCAGGTTGCCATTCGTCTCGGCCGCCTCGGCGCGAACCCACAACCCATCAAGTTCTTTCGATCTCTTCTCGGCCAGCTCGTAAGCGTCTTCGCCCTCAAGGCTTTCGTCCATGTCCCAGGAGGCGCGTCGTTCGTTTAAGCCATTTGCCATTGTTGGCAGTGGCGGCAGCCGACCCAATTCGCGCTCGGTCTGATAGTCATTGAAGCGCACAGAGTGTGAGGTACCGGACCACCCACAACCGATCACGGTTGCCGTCGCGATACCCATGCTCAGAAGAACTCGACCGGTATTTCGCATGAACGCCCGAGAGTTAATCAACTTTGCCTTTTTGGCGCTATCCTTCATGGTTTCACTTTGCATTCAACAGCGACTTCGCGCCGATCCAGATACTGCTGCCCGGTGTCAGTTTGCATTTCGATCAAGACAGGAATCACTGTGGAAGAATTGAGATTCATCGCCAGTCGCGCCATCAGCGCTTGGCCCGACATTAGCGTGCGAGGTTTGAAGCGAATTACGTTGGCGCGCCGTTGACTGCAAGGCTCGAGGTTTATCAGATTCGCCGCGCCGGCTGCAGTGCATAAATATTCAACTGAAGCCGATTCATGCGTCGTCAGGCTTTCGGTTGTGCCGGGAGTTATCAGGAGATCAACCTTCACCGTTTCGATCGTTGCGCTCGCGGTGCCGACGTTTTTTACCGTGAGAATCCAAGTGGGCGGAGTTGCGTGCTTGACCGACGAGGATTGCGCATCGGGGAGAAAGCGGATCTCGACTTCGGCTCTGGAATCACAGTCGGACAGAGCTGCCGCTACTTGCGCAATCGTCAGGGTGGCGGGGTCTTCGACCGTAGGCAGCCGGAACACGCAGATACCCAGAAGACTTTCACCAGCCAACTCGCGAACGGCCCGGGCTGACAGTCGCAAAGACTCAGCGTTGGGTACGTCAAGCACCAGCACATCACCGGTGTGCATCGCCAGCTCGTCAATCACACCCGTAGCTCTGGCTCGATAGACGTAGCGCCATTCGCTGCCTATTGCCGAGCCCTGCGTCGTCTGAGGTTCAAAGGGCCGCTGATCAATCAGCTCAAGGTTTTGATCAGAAGCGATGGCCCTCGGATCCATGTCGCCGCGCAAGCTGATCAGTGAGCCGGATGAGTCATAGAGAATTGCGCAACTGTAGGCCGAGAGACCCGCATAGAAAGGTTTTTCTAAATCGCGGGCCTCGATTACAAAGCGCGCAATCGACTGGAGTGAAGAGATCGGTATCGATTGATCTGAGCGTTCCGGGATCACGGCGCCGTAAAGTTGGGGAACCCAAAAGTCGACTTGGGTCAGGGTCGTCCGCAGTTCACTTGATTGCACCCAGGTCGGCAGGCCAGTGATCGATAATTGAGTGCCCGGTTTCAAATGAGTTCGGAGCGCCCTGAGGATCTTTGCATATCGACCGAGCAATCTCGTTGGCACGTCAATGTCGATCTGAAGTCCAGGCACGCGGGCTTGCTCTCGTGCAGCGCGCACTGTATCGGCCTGGTAGGCCGCGCTGATGGCTTCGGCCAGAGCTGTTTCGTCGACCTGCTCCAATTGCGCCAGCAGCGAGCGAGTGGCGTTGTAGACCAGGTGCAGATCTAGTTCCTGCGGCAGCGGCCCGGTAACTGGCCGGATGCGCCGCAGCTTGCCGTCCTCTAAATCGATCTGGCCCGCGCGCAGGAAAATCGTGCGGGCTTTTGTCTTGTCAATGGCCTCGCGCACATCAGCCGGGCCCGGCGTCTGATTACGCCAGGCCCAGAACGCTACCGGCGTCTCAGCGGCGAGCCAGGCGCGGGGCTGGCGATGAAAGCTCGAAATCACCGCCGACGCGACCAGCAACACCAACGCGACGCAGACCGCTTTTGCGTTTCTCGATGCCGGCAACCGAAAGGAGTGCGCGAAGGACATTGAGTTCGACCTCGACCGATTGATGGCGAGGAGTATCGCCGAATCGAATGCGTCTCTGACACGTTGAGATCATCAGGAGTGGTCCGCGCTTGCCAGAAAGTTAGTTGTGGGAACCCACACTATGTGCCGATCGAAAGGAGCGCGGACATCCCTGTCCGCCTGAGCGCGAAGCGCGACTATGATTCTGAGTGTGGCTCGGTTCGCTCCAGGAAGGCTTAATGCTTTCGCTCCGTGGGAGCGAGATATTTATAGAACCTTTCCTGGAATCGACCCGGCAGCTCCTTTAGGAGCCGAACATCTGACGGTTCATCATCCGCATTCCGCTCCTAAAGGAGCTTATAGAATTTCTAATCGGCTGGGTCTATAGACATTCGGCTCCTACGGAGCCCTGACCATGCCTTTCGCACATCAGGCGGCGTAGCCGTGTGCATAAGTGTGGCGAGCCACATTGTTGGCTAGGCACACCTAGCATAAGAAAGCTTCATGAAGATTCGAAACCTTATTACGGATACAGTGATCGTCGCGGCGCTAACGAGTTTTCTGACATGCTGTCGAGCGCCAGTGCAAACGGGAAAACCTCCGCAGAACAGTCCCCCAATTAAGACGACAAGTTCACCACAACCCTCGCCTGAGGCTGAACTGTCCGTTAGCGACTTTATTAAGCAAATCCCTTTCATTGAGGAAGAAAAGAGAGCAGGGATGTCGCGCGCTTGGTCTCGGGTTCCTAACAGTGCTCGCTATCGAGCAGCTCAAAAGGGAGACTTCGAGAACCCGTTCATGACATCCGACTATGGCGAGCTTGCTGGAGCCTATGGTCTTGCGACGTTGATTGTCGACAAAACAGCCAAGGATCCCAAACGAATGAGCTTAATCATCTTTGTCGAACGACCGGATAATCGGTCAGACATTTATTGGATCTATAGAGACATGGATTTATCGAAATACCGGATGAGCCGCGCCAGTGGGGACATCTTTATCGACGAAGTTCACGACGACGGAAGCAAAGTGGTTTGCGAAATCCGGTGGGACAAGAAGGAAAGAACATGGGCCTGTAGAGGCCTGTGAAGGTTATACTCATTCGCCATGTCCATACTAATCGCCGAAGACAACGTGGCCCAGCGCGCTTACCTGCGCGAGATACTCGAGCGCGATTTTCCCTCGCATCAGCCGATCCTCGAAGCCGGTGATGGTGAAGAGACGATCGCTCTGGCGCTCAAGCACAAACCCGCGGTTTGCATTCTCGATATCCAGATGCCGAAGGTTTCCGGGGTGAAGGCCGCGCGCGCGATTTGGCGCGATTTTCCCACGGCGCGAATCATTTTCTGGACCCAGTTTCCGCACGAGATTTACATCAACGAGATTCGCAAGATCGTGAAGTCGGTCGATCCGCCGCCGGCTTACGGCTTCATTCACAAGAACAATCCCGAATCGCGTTTCCTGCGTTTCGTCGCCGCCGTGTTGGAAGACGGCGCCGATATGATCGACCCGGCGTTCAAGGATTCGTTCAAGC
>DATNNY010000058.1:0-7128 GCA_035601635.1 Pyrinomonadaceae bacterium | reverse complement strand
AAGGTAACGGGCGGTCGTGCCCAGTTCAAATCCCCACGGCAGATTAAGCACCGAGCTAAAGGCCACTACGTGCCGCCGGTCGTTGGCGCCGTAATTGTATTCCGGAGTCAGGTTGTAGGCATTGTCATACGACGCGAAGCTGGCGTTACGCTCGGTTGAATCGTTATCGAGATTCTTCGAGAGGGTGTAGAAGGCGTCAAATTGGCCGAACTTACGGCGCAGTTGACCGCGAAATACCAACGCCTGATAAGACGATTTCGCCTGGTCATCACGCACCTGCACAAAGCCGTTATTACCGAAGGCCGTGATTGGCCGGTTTTGAGCACCGACCACCGTCGACGAGACAATTCCGAAAAATGGTCGCAGACTGAGATCGCCCGCACGGGTAATCGGTGTTGGCAGGTCGTAATCGCGATTGAAGTTCAGGCGCGTGGTCTTGACGTAGTCGTAGCTTGCGCCAACGGTCAAGCCCCGCGCGATTTCTCGTTCAAAGCCGCCACCGAATTGAATTGAACGCGGGTTCTTCAGTCTGTCTGCTGCGATGACCTGCAAGCCATTCAGCACATTGGGTGCAGTACCCCCGGCCGCGGAGATATTCGCCAGAATCGCGTTTACCTGATCGATGCTCAGAATGGGCAACGAACCCAGGGGAAAATTGTTTAAGTTAATTCCGATGGACAGGAACTGCTTATAGACCGTGTTCAGGCTGGCGGGCAGACCCGATGAAGGCAGGGTCAACGTCACGTCGCCGAATGGAGTGCGGAAATTGTTCAACGGCGCGGCCAGCGTCAGGACCGGCGTGGCTGCATAATAGATGCCGGCGTAGGCGCGAATCACTCCCTTGCCGTTGTTCCAGGGATCCCAGGCAAAACCACCGCGCGGGCCCCACTGATTCTTTTGACTGCGAATCACGCGGGGATCGACATTCCCGAGAGGCAGACTTGCATTGAGCACTGCATTAGTCACCGCGGCATTACTGGTGTCCGGTTGGGGCATTATCTGCGCTTCGTAGCGCAAGCCGAAATTGATCGTCAAATTGGGTCGTACGCGCCACGAATCCTGGGCGTAGCCCGCGTACTGTGGTGATGACAACGTCAGTAGCCCATTGCCGATATTTCGGGCATAGCGCACGCGCGTGTCATCGAACCGATTGATCGGATCAAGCACCGCGGCACCCGATGCAGTGCTATTGGCGTTGGCCGTAGTGGTGTTGCCTCCCACAGAAAGAATTCTGAGAATCTGAGTGGTTTGGGCCGAGTCTGAACTTGAACTAGCCAGACCTGAGAAGCTAAATTGCCCGAACTGCCGGAAAGCAAATACCTGGCTCGCCTTCACGAAGTTATACTCTCCGCCGACCTTCCAGGTATGCGACCCACGAATCAGTGTTAGGTTATCACCGAACTGTACGCGGTAGTCGGATTCGGTAGTGGGCAGGAAATTAACGGTGCCGAAGTTGCCGTAGGACGCCTGAATCAGTGGAGAGATCTCATTCGCGAGACGGGGCCGGTTTTCTTTCGAGTACTGGCCGCGGAATTCGTTAATGGTGTTGGAACTAAAGAACGTCGTCAATTGCCCGACGAAAGTGTTTGAATTATCGCCCTCGGTGCCGTTGTTAGAGAGAGCGCTGTTTGTGGTCGGCGTCAGTGAAGTGCCTGCCGTGACCGCATTGAGTGCCGTGTTGACACTGTGGTTATAGCGGAGATTGAGCTGATTCTTCGAGTTGATATTGAAATCAAAGCGCGTCAGAAATACCTTGGCATCGTTGGTCTGTTTATAAGAGCCTTCCTTGCCTAACGAGAAATTAAGCGCCTCGTCAATCCCGGTTGGAATCGTGCCACTGGTAATTCCGGCGATGTGCAGATTATTCAAGAGAACCGCACGTGACTGGAGCAGCTTCTGTTGTTCGTAGGCAACGAAGAAGAAAGACTTGTCTTTACCACCGTAGTAACTCTTTCCGCCCTCGCCGAAGTGAGGAATGGGGAGAGGTCCACCGACCGAGCCGCCAAACTGCTGCTGAGTCGGCGCCGCAATCTGGCCGAAAGCGTTCTTTGCCGCCAGACCTGTCGACCGATCCACATAAAAGCCACCGCCGTGAAAGTCATTGGTGCCGGACTTGGTTACAGCATTCACAATGCCGCCAGTTGATCGTCCGAACTCTGCGTTGTAACCGGTGGCGACCACCTGGAATTCCTTAATGGCGCCCTGCGGAATCGTAAAGGCTTGATTTGAGCGTTCGCCTCCGCGCAATCCACCGAAGAACGGATTGTTGTAATCCGCGCCGTCGATCTGAACGTTGCCATTGATGCCGCGCTGTCCTGCTAGTGAGATTTGCCCACGCGACGGATCAATCTGGGCCGTTGGCGTCGCCAGCACGAAATCCTGAAAACGGCGACCATTGATTGGTAGTTGGCTGATTGAGGTTTCGTTGATGTTGGTGGTGGTCTGCACCTGCGTAGTTTCGACATTTGAGCCGGCGCTGACCAGCACCGTGCCGCTCACGCCCTGTACGCTCAGCGCGATGTCCGCAGTCAGAGCCGACCCAACTTCGACTTTATAACCAGTCTGAGTGGTCTTGCCGAATCCCGGCGCCGTGACCTCGATCGTATATTCTCCAGGAGGCAACGATACCGCGCGAAATTCGCCCTGATCACCAGCCGTTATGGTGCGGCTCAGGCCCGTGGCGGGATTGGTAACGACAATCGTTGCTCCCGGCACCAGCTCCCCGTTAGCATTCTTGATCGTGCCGACGATTTGGCCGGTACTTGCCTGCGACTGCGCCATTGCACTCAACGCGCACATCGCGACGAGCACAAGAGAGGTAATAAAAAATTGTAGAGATTTAGACATAACAGGAGAACTCCTTGAGAAAATCAGAATTGTTGAGACCAGGTTGCGCGCGAGCCATCGGGCGCCGAATTATCTGAGACTTCCGAGAACGTCTTGGACTCCTTGTTCCGAAGGAAAAACTGCGAACAAGTGCAGAAGGCGGTTTCTATCATGACGTGTAGCAAAAGGGCAAGCCTAAAACAGCGATAGCTATGTGAAAAGTGCCTTAACAAAGCCGGCTATCGTGTCTCACGCTTGTAGCCAGCTTTTCGCAAGAGTTGTGCCTCGCCTCTCGCGGAATCAGTAATGTCGTTAAGGACGCAGTTTGTCAATAGTTATTCTCTGTTGCCGCATATGTTTCCGGAGACACGCGGACGAGAATTTGGATTTTCTATGAAAATCTAAAGAGCAGAATTCCCGGCCCCGAAGAGATGACCAGGAGATAGATCACTACGTTTGCATGCGTTAGTACTGAATATTGAATCCATGTCGCTTTTGTTAGGGGTGACAACAGAGCTTTTAAACTCGCTCGCAAATGATTGCGATGCCTTGCCCGCCCCCGATGCATGCGGTTGCCAAACCATAATGGCCACCTCGGCGGCGCAGCTCATGTAGCAAAGTCAGAACCAGACGAGTGCCCGTCGCCCCGAGCGGATGACCGAGTGCGATGGCCCCGCCATTTACATTGGTCCTTTCGCGATCCAGACCAAGCTCCTGTTCTACCGCAAGGTACTGCGCCGCGAATGCTTCATTGACTTCAATCAAATCGATATCCGAAAGTTTCAAACCGGCTTTGGCGAGTGCCTGCCGAGTTGCGGGTACCGGCCCGATGCCCATGATCTCAGGTTCGACGCCAGCATACGCCCAGGTAACGATTCGGCCCATTGGTTCCAGTTTTTTCGTTTTGATGAATTCTTCGTTTGCGATGATCAGTGCCGCGGCGCCGTCAACGATTCCTGAAGCGTTTCCCGCCGTGACAAATCCGTCTTTGCTAAAGGCCGGTCTCAGTTTCGCCAGTCCTGCCAAGGTTGTTTCAGGACGCAGGTGATCGTCCTGCTCAAAAAGCACAGTCTCCTTACGCGTCTTCACTTCTACCGGGACAATCTCTTCGGCAAAATATCCGGCGTCCAGGGCGTGCTTGGCGGCCTGCTGTGAACGCAGTGCGTACTGATCCTGATCCTCGCGGGGGATTTCGAATTTGCGCGCCAGATTCTCAGCGGTGCCTGCCATAGGCGTGTTGCAGTAAGTATCGAGCAGCGCGACCGTCAGGCTGTCTTCAAGCTTTCCCTGCCCGAGAGCAAAACCAGATCGCGCGCCGCGAATCACGTGTGGAGCCTGCGACATTGATTCCATCCCGCCCACCAGACAAGCCTGGGCTTCGTCAAGCTTTATCATTTGCGCTCCGGAAACGATCGACTGAATGCCGCTGCCACAGAGACGGTTGACGGTCAACGCTGGGCGGTCGAACGGAACTCCTGCTTTCAAGGCGACGTGCCGCGCGCCATAGATCGCATCACCCGATGTTTGCAACGCGTTGCCAAAGACGGTGTGATCGATTTCGTCCGGCGCCACTCCGGTTGTTTCCAAAGCTGCGCGCGCGGCGATCGCCCCAAGTTCAATCGCCGAAACATCCTTGAGCGCGCCCACATACTCCCCCATTGGCGTACGCTTACCACCCAGAACGAAGACATCACTCGCCATAACTTTATGATTGCCTCTCTATAGTTGAGATTTCCTGCATGGTTGGAAACAAAAAGGCTAACAGACGTGCCGAGTGAAATCAATTTCGCGAAATGGATTGGATTTGTGGCTGCGTACGACTCGCGAGTTGACCTGGCTGTGAAGGGGCAAAGAGGTTATTATCGCCATTCTCCTGTGAGCTGTTTGGCAGTTCCCGATGCGCGGAAGCGTTAACGAATTTTGCACTCGGACGGGAATTGAGCATGAAAGCGATTACTCACTCACTCATCCCTTTGATGGTTCTTCTGTTAGGAGTTTCCCTTGCGGCCCCACAGTCCGCGCCTGAAAAGAACATTGACAGCACTCGCGATAGCGGGCTCAAGATGCTCAAGGTCGTAAAGGAACAGATTAAGGCTAACTACTACGACCCGAAGTTTCACGGAATTGACTTGGATGCGCGATTCAAGGTGGCGGAAGTCAAAATTAAGCAGGCCTTGTCCTATGCACAAATCATCGGCATCATTGCGCAGACTGTCATCGATCTCAATGACTCGCACACGAGACTGATCCCGCCACTACATCAGTCGACAACTGTTTACGGTTGGAAGATGCAAATGATTGGCAACGATTGTTACATCACTGCCATTGCGCCGGGGAGCGATGCCGAAGCGAAGGGGCTAAAGCCAGGGGACCGGATAATTGCGCTCGACGGAAATGAACCGACGCGCAAGACGATGTGGAAGGCAAAATACTATTACTATGTACTCCGTCCGAAGTCCCAGGTTGAGGTAACAGTCGAAACACCGGCTGGTGAGAGACGCCAAGTCGTTGTGCTAACAAAGAACTATAGGCGCCACTTTGAAGAAGATTCGGGCTGGATATACGTCAGGGATACAATCACGTCTGACCTGGGAGAAGTGCTGAAGACGACTAAGCTTTACCATGAGTTCGGCACGGATCTAATTGTCTACCGCTTTCGCTCGTTCAATACCGATAGCGACGACATCGATAACATGATGAAGAAGCTGAACGGACACAAAGCCGCTGTTGTCGATCTGCGAGCCAACTCTGGGGGCCGCTCAGACATGCTGGAACGCTTCATTAGTTATCTCTTCAATCATGAGGTAAAGGTTGGCGACTTCAAAAGGCGCAAGGAAGTAAAGGAGGTTAAGGTGAAGCCGCGCAATTCGCATGCGTTTGCCGGGAATCTTATCGTGCTGATCGACAGCGAATCGAAATCGGCGGCGGAGGTTTTCGCCCGGCTCGTGCAAATCGAGAAGCGCGGTCTGATCGTTGGCGATCGGAGTGCCGGAATGGTCATGGAGAACATGGTTTACGACTATGAGCTCAATAATAGAAACGATCCGCCCGTTGTATATGGACTAATGATTACGGACGCCGACATAGTGATGTCCGATGGCAAGAGCCTGGAGTGGCTCGGCGTGACACCGGACAAACTTATTCTACCGACGTCCGACGATATACGTAATCGCCGCGATCCAGCCCTTGCGTACGCGGCGTCGCTTGGTGGGATCAAAATAACTCCAGAGGAGGCTGGCGCTCTTTTCCCGTGGAATGCTCCGAAGTGAATCGATTGGCGAAGTCTAATCCGTGAACCGATGCTTCTCGCGATACCGATGGAGCAGCTCTTCCAGAAAACCTTCGTAGGTGAAGGTCGCCAGGTCATAACGTGGGCGTAGCTTGAAAAGAATCGGCATGGCCACGCGCCAGGCCATCCACTGTCGCGGATAGTCTTTCAAGTCCCAGCGCCGCCGCAGAAAACTCTCCACTACCGAGATTTCCTGCTCGGTCAGGTTACTTACATCGGCGGTGAATATAACTGGTGGAAACGAACGGCGCAGCGCCGGATCCGAAACTGGTGAAGCAAAGACTTCCGCAAAGGCCGGTGCTTCCGCTTCGCGCTCGCGCACGACCACCGTTCCCGCTACCAGATCGCCGACGCGTTGGTCCCGGTCAGTGGAAAAAACAGAAATCAGCCCGACTGAGTAGAACGGAAACGGCATGATATCGAATTCGCGCAGCAGATTTCTTACGATCGCTTCAAAGAAACCGATGGGCCGCCCGTCTTCGCGAATTACCCTGAGCTTCATCCATCGCTTGCCCGGCGTTTGACCATGCCAGAGCCATTCGAAAATCGCGAAGTAGCCGGACATTAGTAAGAAGACAAACACAACCAGCAACGCAATGATCCATTTGGGGGCGTTGGTCAGCCGGTTGCCGAGGTCTGCGTAGTCCGCGATAATTGCGAAAGTAAGAATCAGGACTATCAGCGCGACGATTTGAATCGTATGGTCGATGGCGCAGGCGATGAAACGATTGCCGATCGACGCCAGGGCAAAGTGCAGCGGCACGCGCTCAGGCGTTTCGATTACCAGGGTTTCGTCGCTGGTGATGACTGCCGACATTGATTAGATGTTATCGCTATGGAAGAGGATCAATCCGGGTCAGCGGTTGAGAGCGTCTAGTGTAGTGTCTCAGAAATATCTTTACAATAGAGCTCAACGGCTATATGCTGCGAGTCACTATGTGGGATACCTGTGAAGCACTGGCAATTACCGAAGAGCAACGGGAGGTTTTGCAAACCTGGGTCGGTGCTCGTAA
>DATNNY010000057.1:0-4721 GCA_035601635.1 Pyrinomonadaceae bacterium | reverse complement strand
ATAGGCCCAGGTGATCGTCTCGTGATAGAGATTCGGCTTTCCGTTAGCAGTGGCAAAACGTTTCAATCCGGCGGAAAATCTGTCGAGTGTTTCCAGCACTGAATAATAGCGAAGGTAAAGCCAGACGACTTTGATATGATCGCGGTGATGAAAGTCTTCGCCCCGCAGCGTGCAATTCTCAAAGCGTGTGATGAATTCGGCGTCTGACATCATGGGATCACCAGCAGGCCGTGTCGAGTCTTGCGACCCGGTCGCATCCTCCACCCCACCCGGGCTGCCCGCGCGGGGACCCCGGTCCGCTCCCGGTGCTGACCTCACCATCTCGGTCTCTCACTCTTCACTGTGAAGACTGATCATTGTGCCCTGCATCGTGGCTACCAATTCTCGGCCTGCCTTGTCGTCAATGCCGAAAACATCCGCGCGCACTACGGTCAGAGTTCGTCCGGCTTTAATCACTTCCGCGCGGGTGACGAATTCCACGCCTTGCGCCGGTCGCAGCAAGTTCACCTTGAACTCAACGCTGAGAACATTGGAGCCTGCGGGCATCAGAGTAAAGGCAGCGTAACCACAAGCGGAATCGGCGATGGTCGCCACCACGCCGGCATGCAGGTAACCGTGCTGCTGGGCCAGATCAGCGCGATAAGGAAGCGTGATTTCAACCACTCCCGGCTCAACCAGCAAAAGCCGGGCGCCGATCAAATTCATGATTGGCTGTTGGGCAAAGCTGCCGGCGACGTCTTCGGCGAAAGATGGATTGATTGGGTTCATGTGCGTAGGAGTTCAAGTTTACTGTCTTATTAAGTCGAAGACTCTCAGCGGTCGCAACTCTTCAGCTCCGTCAGGAGCGCGATATTTATAGTTCGCAATAGCCCTAGATTTTCTAAGCTCCAGAGGAGCGACATACATTTCGCTCCTCTGGAGCTTGAATTCAAAAAGAGCACCGGGAACTATAAACATCTCGTGCCTAACGACCCGATGACTTGTGTCAGGAACAAATCCTACTTCAATGCCTGATCGAGCGACGAGCGATCATCCAGCAGAATCCATTCAATAATCGAAAGCGGCAAACTTCCATTCTTAATCAAGTCGTCGTGAAACTGACCCAGACGGAAGTCTTTGCCCGCTTTGTCGCGATACTTCCCCAGCAGCCGCATGATCTGCCACTTGCCGGTCATGTAGGTGATCTTCTGCGTTGGGCTGGCGGCCGCACCCGCGGCTTCGCCTTCGGCTGCTTCGCGATCAAGTCCGCCGGCTTCCATGAAGTATTTCACAGCCTGTTCGAACGTCCAGCGGCCGGTATGGAGGTTCACATCGACGCCGATACGAGCGGCGCGATAACGCGCCAGGCGCAAAACCTGTCCCTGCGAAGCGGAGTTCACCGGATACAAACCCGTGCGCATCAACATCTCTTCGCCGTAAAGCGCCCAGCCCTCGATGAAGATGTTGTCCGAATGCTGCCGGCGAATCTCGTCAGTCAGGTGGTTGGCGATCGAGAGTTGCAGGAAGTGGCCCGGGATTCCTTCGTGGCCAAGAATCGGCCGCGGGTCTTCGATGGCCGCGCGGATATAAAAGTTCCGGCTTTGCGGATTGTAAGTGGGAATGAAATAGAAGCCGCTCGCGTCTTTGTCGTAAACGCCAGGGGCATTCATGAACCCGCCGGGACTGGTCGGCTTAAAAGCTTCCGGCAACTGCCGGATTTCAAAGCGGCCGAGATAAGCCGGCATCGTGACCAGGTGGTTCTCTTTCAGGAAGCCGATCATTTCGGCTTCACGGCTTTCGTATGCTTTCAAAAAGTCGTTCTGATCCTTTGGGATAACTTTTGCGCGCGCGGGATTTGGATCGGCGAGTGAAGGATCGGGCAACATCGATTCCAGGCCGCGATAACGCGCTAGTTCAGCCTGGCCCAGCATCTCGATCTGTTTCGCGTCAATCGGCAGCAGATAAATATTCTTCAGCAGATAGTTGTAATTTTCCTCTCCCATTGGCTTGAACGGGACCATGCCGGGCAGGCGCTTTTCCAGAAAATCCGCAAAGCCGTGAATCGAAGCAAGGGCCGCGTCGCGCGCCTTGATCAGATCATTCTTTTCGGCCGGCGGCAGATCTTTGGCCAGCGTCATCAGGCTGTCAGTGAAGAGGCTGTCGATCGATCGCGCCGAATCGATAGCCAGCTGCGCATAAAGCCGAACTGGTTTGTTGAGGTTCTGTTTGCCGTGCTCGATGACAAAAGGCATCTGTTTAAGCCTCGAGGTGGCAGCGAGCGAGCGGTTGCGCGGCGTGTCGTAGTTTTTCTTGAGCAGAGAAAAAATGCCGTTGCTGCATTCGTTGACGTAAGTCTGCGGATCAGTCTCTTCAAAATCGATCACGCGATCAAAGAAGACGACGCTTTCCAGTTGAGAGCGAAACAAGAGCCAATCGATGCGATCATCCTTGCTCCACTTTTCCGTCTGCATCGCCCTTACTTTGCCGAGCACTTCTTTGACATGCAGTCGCCGTGCGAGCAGCGCGGACAGTCCGTAATCAGTTAGCTTGTGGTCCCAGGTATGCAGGCCGGCATCGCTGCTCGAAACTGGGTAATTTTGATTGCGCCAGTTGTAGTAATCGCCGGCGAGCTTCTGGAGATCGGCGGGCGTGACGGGGGCCTGCGCTCTAATAGTTTCGCAAGGAATCGTCATCACGATGAGTCCAAACAAACAAAGCATCAGAAGCTTCATGATTTCACCTCGGCTCAATATCAGTGTGCACATCTCTCAAGTCTAAAGCCCAATCTTAGGCAGTGCTCTAATTTGGGGTCGTGCTATGTTTTCGCCGGAACCAGAATGATCCACGAATCACACTAACAAGCGACTTCATTTCGTGTTGTTTCGTGGATCGTCTTACCAGACAAAGCAATCCCTCAAAACAGGAGACAGTCAGGGTTACTCATATGACGCGCCTCCGGCGCTCACTGAGTGCTCGGGCATTTCGCTTCAGGCCGGCGAGTTTCGCTCGCTTCATGGCGCTGTGACGAAAGCGGGCGGCGTAAGCATCCGGAGTCAGTTCCAAAACTTCAGAGAGCGAAGCGTTGACGTTGTCTTCGCGCGGTTCGAAACGCGATTCATTCGTGGCCGGCGTCATCTGGTTCCAGGGGCAAACATCCTGGCAAATGTCACAGCCGTAAAGCCAACCTTCCAGCTTAGTCGCGATCTTTTCGTCAATCTCCGGCGCGCGCGATTCAATCGTCGCGTACGAAATGCACTTGCGAGAATCAACGACGTAGGGCTGAACGATTGCGCCGGTCGGGCAGGCCTCGAGACAGAGAGTGCATGAGCCGCACTGGTCGGCGACGTTCTCGTCCGTGTATTCGAGATCGAAATTCAGGAGCAACTCGCCAATGAAAACCCACGAACCATATTCCTCTGTGATTACATTGGAGTGCTTGCCCAGCCAGCCGAGACCGGCGCGCACGGCCCAGGCCTTGTCCATCGCCGGCTGAATGTCCACGCAGACCTTGCCTTCTGCGTCCGGCCAAAGCTCTTTGATCCAGGAGAGCAGTTGGCGCAGTTTGTCGCCGACCACCTCGTGATAATCGTCGCCCCAGGCATAGCGCGACACCTTGCCGGGATTGTCAGAATGTTCGTGGGCAGTGTAGTAGTTCAAAGCGACGACCACGACAGAGCGAGCACCGGGGAAAATCTCTTGCGGAGTGACCCGCTGCTCGGGATCGCGGGCCATCCATTTCATCTCGCCGTGAAAACCGCGACCCAGCCATTCTGAAAGACGCCCGCCCTCGGATGACAAAGCTTGAGCGCGCACAATTCCGATCTTGTGTAAGCCCAATTCACGTGCCTGCGACTTTATTAGCGCGGACCGAGCTGATAAGTCGTGGGGCGCATCACTTTGTGGCTGAAGACCAGGCATGACTTGTTTCAGAAAGCAGTTTCGCAGACTTTCCCGCAAAAGAAAATCGGGTGCGACCTGGTAAAGGTCACACCCGATTGATTAGGTAGAACTTGATGCTTGCTAGCTTAGAACTTCAAGCGTAGCCCCAGTTGTATCTGGCGCGGGCTACCTGGGCTATTGGTTAGCAAGAGCGCGCCGGTAACGGGATCGCGCAATGCCAGGAATGTGGGGTTTGACGGCGCAAGTGCGGCTCCCGTGTTCTCATTGATGCCGGGATTGCCGTAGTTTGTCGCGGTAGTCGAACCCAGGGTGATGTTTTTGAAGTTGAAAGCATTGAAGATCTCAACCGAGGGCGCCAATTCAAATTTTTCACCTAATTTGAAATTGCGTTGGATTCGAAGATCAAAAAACCGCAGCGACCGATTGCGATAAGAGTTGCGCTTTTGACTTACTCCCGGAGCAGTGTAAGGCCGGTCGTTGAAGTTCCCGGCATCCTGGTTAAGGTCGCCACTGGTAAAGCCGGGGCAGTTGGTCGCCGTAGTGCACGCGCCCGCAGCGGCGCCTTGACGAGTGACCAGGAACGAATAATACGCATTGGCCTGGGAAGCCGTTAGGAATGACGGCAGAACCAAACCTGTGGGCGCGATAATGCTGCTCACACTCACGTCAATGGGCGATCCGGAAAGGTAACGGGCGGTCGTGCCCAGTTCAAATCCCCACGGCAGATTAAGCACCGAGCTAAAGGCCACTACGTGCCGCCGGTCGTTGGCGCCGTAATTGTATTCCGGAGCCAGGTTGTAGGCATTGTCATAAGACGCGAAGCTGGCGTTACGCTCGGTGGA
>DATNNY010000056.1:0-3157 GCA_035601635.1 Pyrinomonadaceae bacterium | reverse complement strand
CTCAAATGGCGAACTGTCGAGTTCTTCGGTCACGGCGATCATTCCAAGAGCAATCGGCAAATCGAAGCTTGGTCCCTCCTTTTTGATGTCTGCCGGGGCTAGATTGATCGTCGTGCGACCACGTGGCCAATAGTAGCCGCTGTTTGCTATCGCGGTGGTGACGCGGTCGCGGCTTTCCTTCACCGCTGCATCAGGCAACCCAACGATGATGATGTTTGGATCGCCCCCAGCGCCGTTCACTTCGATTTCAACCTCGTAAGCGTCCACGCCATAAACGGCAGCGGAATAAATTTTTGCCAGCATCGCGATAGCAGAGTCTCAGAAAACGATGCTGCCGAAAAGCGTCAAATACTCTTACAGGTCGATGCGACTGAGCGCCCAAAAGGTGTTGAAATAATTGCAAATCGCGTCCGATCTCTGTTTCTGCTTCTGACTACGGAGCGATATCGCTACGATAGTTCACTGATATGTACTTCGAGGTTTGCTACGCATAGCGGATTCGTTACGAAGCGGCCAAAATGTTACGAACCAACAACGATTCGCCCAGAGCAAGGATGGCGAAAACGAACTAGTCCCAAGGGCCGAAAAGTAAAGAGCCGCTTACATGATGCTGTGATTCGCGTTTACGACGGACGGGCAACTTGATTGAAACGCACGACCACACTGGCGGTTCCAAAGAGTGGTGAGTTCACTTTTTCCTCGCCCCCGGCGTCTGCTCCCGGTAACTTCGTCGCGAGTTGAAGGGAACGAAGAAAGCCGATGACATCTCGCGCCACGTAATAAAACGGTATGAAAACCATTCAAGATAACGGCCACAGCGACCGGCTAATTAAAAAATGCCAGCGCATTGATGGACTGAAAGCCCTGCTCAAAGAATGGGAGCTATCCGATAATCTTGATCATGATTATATTCGAGGACTGAAGGCGCGACTCCTATCCGTCAAAAACCAGCTAAGGAACATGTGCGGCCATGACGGATCACAGGGAATGGACGATTGGTAGTTAGTGCGCGAAACAAAAAGCCGCCACGCGGTGAAGCGTGACGGCTGATTGTGAACTTGTTTGCTCTATCCGGTCTATTAGTTTTTGACGAGATCGAGCCCACTCATCGAACCAGGCACGCCCGTGGGCATCGCAACCGCACTTACTCGACACAGCTTTCGTTGCCGGAACGATGGGCAAGAAGGCCGCTTGGCAACAGGCTAATCCGTTCCACAACATTTCGGACGACAGGGGCGGCGCCTGCGGATAGGATTTGGGAATGCAAATACTACTGCGTAGTCTTCTGTCGCTGCCGGTTGTTTGTCTGGCTATCGGCACGTTATGGGCGGCGAACGATCCCTTCGTCGGCAAATGGAAGGTGAACCCGTCCAAGAGCAAACTCACCGACGAAATGAAGGTTGAGGCCGCAGGCGCAAACAGATACACCCTCACCTTTGGCCCCGGCCAAGTGGACACAGTCGTGGCCGACGGGAGCGACCAGCCAGCTCTGAGCGGAACCACCTTCTCCATCACGGTGAAAGGACCCAACAGCTGGGAGGTCGTCCGCAAGCTGAAGGGCCGCACGCTCCTCAAGGCGCAATGGACGCTTTCCGAAGACGGCAAAACGCTGAACGACGCCTTTACGCAATATTTGCCAGACGGTACGACATTGTTCGGAGAACCTTTGCCTAACGGTTCGACCTTGTTCTTGCCCTACGCGTACGAGCGGACGGCGGGAAATTCAGGTTTTCTGGGCACGTGGGACAGCGAGAGCGCGAAAGTGAAGGCGGGGATCGAGCTCCAGATCCAGCCCTCCGAGGGTAACGGCCTGTCATTTAAACGTTCCGATGAAGAAACGGTTAAGAGGGTCAAGTTAGATGGGAACGATCATCCGGACCTCGATCCAAACGGCGGGGATAAAGGCACCGCATCTTCGGGCCGCCGCGTGAACGAGCGCAGTCTGGAAATCACCTACAAATCCAAAGGTAAAATTACGGGCACCTCGCAGATCGAGCTTTCTACAGATCTCAAGACCTTGACGATGACCGAGCGCCTGGTGGGTCAAAGCAGGCCCAAGAGCATTCTTGTGTTTGATCGGGAGTAGACGTGCGACTCCTATTTCGACCCAATTCGGTCATACGAGTAAAGGTTCCTGTCACGTTCAAAATGGACTAGGATGCCATGTTCTTCATCTAACCGGGCGATGCAGCGAACCGCGCCCCGCTTTGCGGCAAGGCTGAAGGAAGAATTAGGAATTAAGAAATTGCAGCGATGCGCGCTTTCGGGCGCGGTCGCTGATCTTGAGTCTCGTTAGACGGCTGAACTAGGAGGATCGGTAAATGAATAACAAGAGCGACTTCGAGCAGTTCATGAAGCTTCGTAAAGAGGCTTCTGACGAGTTCATTAACGGAAACTTTGATCCACTTGATCGCATCTCTGCGCAAACTTCTCCTGCCACAATCTTTGGGCCCAAGGGGGATTGTGTGCAAGGCGCTGACCAGGTGAACGCTGCGAACGCCAAGGGAGCTCAACTTTTCAAGCCCGGTGGCACCAACACGTTTGAGATCATGCACATGGCTGTCGATACCGATCTAGCCTACTGGGTCGGCATCCAGCGATCAGTCGTCAATATGCGGAGTCAAGATTCAAGCGTCCCCATGACTCTTCGGGTCACAGAGATTTTTCGCCGCGACGGAGCAGAGTGGAAACTTATTCACAGACACGCTGACAAGCTCGCGGCCGCCTAACAATTCATTCAAGCCGACGCCGCTTAGCGCCGCGGCTTAATTCAGGCGTTAGCGCGCATGACCGATATACCGTCTGACACGCACCGTTATTCCGATGGACTTCGGGAATAATTAGATACAAAACGCGGTAGTACAGGAGAGATTCCGTAGTCTGAGAAGGCGAGCGAGGTCGGCAAAATGGGAACAGATAAAAAGACACAAATAAGAATCATCAACCAAGGAATGGCAGGCAGACTCCCTGAGTCACAAGCGGTGTCAGAAGAGAGGCAAAGGAAGGATGCGATGGTCGAGTTGATCTGTAGCGTCTCCGGATGGGTGGCCGAGTTTAAAGGAAGGCGTCGGCCCGATCCGAGGATCACATTTCAAACTTTATTTAAAGAGGCTTAGACCCTTGTATGAGAAAACATTTTCTCAGATGCCTTCTGAAG
>DATNNY010000055.1:0-7033 GCA_035601635.1 Pyrinomonadaceae bacterium | reverse complement strand
TTCGCGTCCGCCGTCGATCAGCGCCACGGTTCGTGCCTTCGGCGATGCGCGAACAGGGGTGAGGCGCGCGGTCTCCTTGGCGAACCGCCGCGCCAGCGCCGCGAGCACCGCCTCGACGATCGCCGGGGCTTCCTCCGCCAGGACCTGGTAGGCTGTGCGCGTCAGCACCAGAACGCTGGTGTCGCGGATCGCAATGACATCGGCGGTGCGCGGGACATTTGCGAAGAAACCGATTTCGCCGACCAATTCGCCGGCGCGGAGTTCGGCGAGCGGGGCGGAATCGCCGGTTCTGCGCACGGCCAGCGCGCCATGCAACACCATGAACAATGAATCCGAGGGCTCCCCTTGCGCCACGAGCATTTGCCCGCGCACCAGATCCCGGCGGACCATTGCGCTCAGCGCCTTCAGCCGCTGTTCGGAACTAAGCGTCCTGAACAGCGCAAAATCCTCCGACACGTTGCCCCACTCAGGTGTCGAGCTCGGTCCACTCATTGGCGATGCCCGGTTCGATTGCACCTGCAATGCTATCGCCGGCCGGCCGTGACTGCGAGCACTATAAGATTTGGTGCGCCGCCAAAATGAGCGCGCATCGACGCCTTCCGCGCGAGGTGCGCTCGACACGTGCCTCTATGACGCACCCCGCACGCTCTAACGTGGACCGTTGCCCGCGAGGATCTAGGCGTGCGCGGCGGATCCCGTCAGTCTGGCAAATTGATCGTCGCTGATTTCGGTCTGCGCCACCAGGACACTGCAGCGAAGATGCTTGATCAGGTAGCTGCCGACCGAGCCGAACCACCATCGCGCCAGCGGGCCGGTCGGACGATGACCGACGACCACGAGGTTGGCTCCGATCTCTTCGGCAACCCCTGCGATCTCCTGTCCGGCGGCCCCCATGCCCAACCGCGCCGTCGGCGAGAAACCGATGGCCTGGAGCCGCTTGACGCCTTCGTCAAGGATTGCCTGATAGGTCGCGATCTGGTCGTCGATCGGGACCATGACGCCGCCTTCCAGGGTGGCGCCGAAGGATGGTTCGACTACAGCCAGCAGGAACACTTCGGCGCCGCAATATTGCGCGAGCTTCGCGCCTTCCCGCAACGCCAGCCGCCCCTCGACCGAGCCGTCATAGGCAAGAAGAACTTTCTTGTACAAGATTCGCCCCCTCGTTTGCTTGCATTGGCCAGCAAGCGCAGTTTAGCACGAATCGCTCGGCCGATATCGCGTATTGTTTTTATTCGGAGGCAAGATGCCCGATCGAAGTTATAGTCTCCTCTATCCGTTGCCTCGTACCGCCGCAGGGGGCCGTTGCCCCTGCCCGGCCAATCGGCTAAATGAGCCCCAACGCACCCGTAGCTCAGCTGGATAGAGCGTTGCCCTCCGAAGCTGGACCGGCAAGTCACCTGATCCCTTTAAAACTAAGCTTATTGTAGCGGCGGCGCATCATTTCCGCTCAAGAGGCACACCCGGGCCACGTTTGTCAGCGCTCCCCCTGATGGCCGACCGTTAGCAGACTAATCTGTGGACTGAATCGGTCCGAAGGTGGCACTTCGAATTTCGCGTGAACTATGGCAGAGTTGCAACCTCAGCCCTTAATTGTCAGCAACACTCGCGAAGCGACCGGATGGACACGCCAAGTCTCGATACGCTGATGCGGGTGGCCGCCTTCGAACGCGTCCGAGGGCTGAATGAAATTCATGACCATCTAACCGCTACCGAATTAAAGCCCGGGTTTTTATTTCGGGAAGAGCGCATTCCGCTAGTCAATCCTCAGCGCGGCATCTTCAAACCTCAACAGATGCGTTTCTTACTGTCCATTAAAACAGTATTTCCGAAGCCGGGCGGTAAGGTTTGGTATGATGACCAGCGGGAAGTCCATCGCCAGATATTCCAGGGTGATGAGACAATCGACTACGCCTTCATGGGCAAAAACCCGGATGCGGCCGATAATCGATGGTTGAAAGAGGCTCACGAGAACCAAATACCAGTCATCTATTTTCTTGGGATAGCACCGGGTCGCTACCAAGCCCTCCTTCCGACCTTCATCTCAGGCTGGGACGCACAAGCACTGAGGGCCCGCGTAACGTTTGGACCTAATCCAGAGACTCTGGCACCCCCGACAGACAACCTGGAGCGGCGATACGCGCTGCGCACGGTCAAGCAGCGGCTGCATCAGGCAACATTCAGAGAGGCAGTAATAGCAGCTTACGATGGACGCTGCGCGCTTTCTGGCCTTCCCGAGCCTCTGCTGCTTGATGCCGCGCACATCGTTGCGGATAAAGACGATATGCTTGGCCAGCCAGTGGTCACGAATGGAATTCCTCTTTCGAAAATTCACCACGCAGCCTTCGACGCGCATTTAATTGGAATCGATCCTGACTTTCGTATGCATGTGTCAGATCGACTGCTCGGCCAAAATGATGGCCCCATGCTAGAAGCACTAAAACAGCTGAACGGTCGGAATATTCGCCTGCCCGGCCGAACAAAGGACCATCCTGACAGGAATCGACTGGCCATGCGCTTCGAGCGCTTCAAGTCGGTCGCGTGACAGCGATCCGCTTACCTCCGACAACTTAAAGAAGTTGCACCCTCGACAGCAGGACATTAGTCACTCTTGGCCTTTAATTTCTTGCACAAGCACCATCAGTCTTGCGATACGTCGTTCGATCTCTACGATTTCCTGTGTTACGAGCAAATCTCTGCGTTCCATTATCGCGAGCATTGTATTGAGCACCTCATGACTATGCCGCGCTAGAATGACCAAATGCTCGCCACTCGGACCGTATTGGCCTGAAAACCAATTTTTGACCGTCCGCTCGTTCGCGCCGGTCCATCCAGCGACTGTCTTAATCTGCAGCCCGCTTTCGACCGACGCTCGTTGAAGAGCTGCGGCGATTTCCATCGCAAATCGATTCCCTTGATTTTCCAAATAGCGCGCGCCCCCCTCCGCCAAAATGAGGAAAGAACTTACCCATATTTGGAAACGACTTTCCGGGGTTTAGTTCCTTAAGATGATCACGATGTGTGCGTCGCTTTAGACGCAATCGTCGACCGCCATTTAGTAAAAAGGCGTCCGCAATTGATGAGGCGAATCAGTCGCCCAGCTCCGAGTAAGGATTCTGCCGATAGGCCCGCCCGAGCAGCTGCCTACGTAAGGATGTCCACCGACCTTCAAAAATATTCAACAGAGAATCAATTTGAAGCAATTCGCCGTTACGCAGAACAGCGCGGTTTCGAAATCTCTCAGATTTACGAAGACTCTGGTCGTAGTGGTTTGAAGGTTGACGGCCGCGACGGGATACAGCGGCTGATGAAGGACGTGCAGTCTCCGATTCGTGATTTCGAGGCAATTCTTGTTTACGACGTAAGTCGTTGGGGACGCTTCCAAGACGCTGATGAGGGTGCCTATTACGAGCATCTTTGCTCGCGAGCCGGTATTCGAGTGCACTATTGCGAAGAGCAATTCGATAATGATGGCAGCATCGGGTCGATTTTACTAAAGAACGTGAAGCGAGTTATGGCTGGAGAATATAGCCGCGAGCTCTCCGTCAAGGTCTTTGCTGGTCAGTGTCGCTTGGTTGAACTTGGCTTTAGACAGGGCGGATCAGCCGGTTATGGCCTGCGACGACAGCTAATCGATGAGAACCGTGCTCCCAAAGGAGAGCTTCAGCGAGGCGACCGAAAAAGCCTCCAGACAGACCGGGTGGTGCTTACCCTTGGCCCTCACGACGAAATTGGTCAGGTTCGCCGGATCTATTCCATGTTCGTCGACGACGGATTGTCGGAACAAGAAATAGCAACGCGATTAAATGGCGACGGATTACTTACGGACTTGGAGAGGCCTTGGACTCGATCATCAGTGCATCAGATACTAACAAACGAAAAATACATTGGGAACAATGTCTTCAACCGAGTCTCATTCAAGCTAAAGCAAAAGCGGGTGGTCAACAGTCGCGATACCTGGGTGCGTGCGGAAGGTGTCTATCCATCTATTATTTCGCAGACTCTTTTTGAAAGAGCTAGAACTATAATTGATGCGCGCAGTAATCATTATTCAGACGAACAACTTCTGGCGCTGCTGCAGGCAATTCTCGAAGAAGAGGGATCTTTATCCGGCGTTGTTATCGACGAGCGAGCCGACATGCCTTCTTCCAGCGCTTATCGATACCGTTTTGGAAGCCTGATTCGTGCCTACAGTTTGATCGGTTACATCCCCGAACGGGACTACCGATACATCGAAATCAATCGCAATATTCGTGAAGCCTATCCGCAGGTTCTGCACGATATAGTTGCTGGATTTGAACTCGCAGGCGGCGAAGTCGTCCGCAACGAAGACAACCAGCTTTTGACCGTCAACGGTGGCTTCACGGTAGCAGTGGTCATTGTCCGCGCACTTGCAACAAGCGGCGGCTCGCTGCGTTGGCGCATCCGACTAGACACCGGACTATTGCCAGACCTGACCGTAGCTGTGCGGCTAAACGCTTCAAACTCAGGCCCGCTAGACTACTACGTTTTTCCCAGCATAGACATGACTCTTCCGCGCCTGAAGCTCACGGAGGACAATTCTCTCTCCTTAGACGCATATCGATTTGAGTCGTTGGATTTTCTCTATTCGCTGGCGAGGCAATGCTCTTTTGGAGAAGCCGCATGAGTATCTTGAACCCGACGCCACTTTCACAAAGAACGCTGACAACCATCCGGATTGAAAAGATCCGAATCCTAAATCCACGAGCCAGAAACCAGCGGAACTTTGGCGAGATCGTTAAGAGCATTGCGCAGGTTGGATTAAAACGTCCGATCACTGTGAGTCCTCGCACCTCGGAAACAGATTCTTTTGAATACGACCTAGTTTGCGGGCAGGGCCGAATCGAAGCATTCGTTCAACTTGGCCAGTCGGAGATTCCGGCGTTGATCATCGATGCGGAGGAAAGTGACTGCCTCGTTATGAGCCTAGTGGAAAACTGCGCGCGAAGGCAGCACCGTGCAATTGATCTTCTAGAAGACATCAACACGCTACGGAAACGAGGATACGACGACCGAGAAATAGCTGAGAAGATCGGCGTTACCCACGATTATATTCGGATGATTGGCACTCTGCTCAGCAAGGGAGAGGAGCGTTTAGTCAACGCGGTCGAGATCGGCATCCTACCTCTCAATATGGCCATTGAGATCGCGAAGTCTGATGATGATGAGGTGCAGCGGGCATTGACGCAAGCGTATACGGAAAAGAAGCTGCGAGGAAAAAAGCTTGTGGCTGTGCGTCGCCTAATTGATCAACGGAGGCGGCGAGGCAAACACCTGCATGGGCAGAGATTCGGCCGTTCTGATGGCGCGAAACGGCCTCTCACAACCGAGTCGATGATCCGAGTCTATCGCCAGGAGGCTGATCGCCAAAGACTATTGATTAAAAAGGCTGAAGTAACTCAGAATCGGCTTCTCTTTGTCGTCGAAGCCATACGGGCCTTGCGAGAGGACCAGGAGTTTTCGCGTCTCCTTCAATTGGAAAACCTCGGGCTAATGCCGGCATTTTTGGAGGAGCAGCTAAGCGGGAGGCCGGCGCCATGAATAGGTATGTTAGCCCTGATGCACTGGAAGAAGTTGTTCAGGCATTCAACTCAGACACCTTAGTTGTCGCGATCGACCAAATACTACCCGTCCGCACGATCGGAAAAACCGTTAAAGCCAGCCACAAGTATCGGCAAATCGCATCCTCGATTAGAGAGATTGGGCTCGTTGAGCCGCCGGCGGTATGGCGAGACACACAGAACGCCGGGTCCTACCTTCTCTTGGATGGGCACCTCCGCATAGAAGCGCTCAAGGATTTGGGACATACCGAAGTCGAATGCTTGTTATCCACCGATGACGAGGCATTCACCTACAACAAGCGCATTAGTCGTTTGTCCCCAATTCAGGAGCAAAGGATGATTGCGAAGGCAATCGAGCGAAACGTTCCGAGGGAAAAGATCGCGAAAGCGCTCGACATCAACGTTCGCAGTCTTCAACGCAAAGCTACTTTGATAGACGGCATCTGCGAGGAAGTAGTCAATTTGCTCAAAGATAAGATTTGTCCCATGGCGATCTTTGACGTGCTTCGGAAGATGAACTCACTCCGTCAAATTGAAGCCGCGGAGCTTCTGATCCACGCTAACAATTATTCCGTTAGCTACGCGACCGCGATACTCGCGGGAACACCTCAAGCACAGCTTGCCGATTCGGCCACTCCAAAGCGAATGAAGGGTATGACGGCAGAAGCCTTAGCGCGAATGGAGGGAGAGCTCTCGCGACTACAGCAAGCAATTACCACTATCCAAGACACTTATGGGCAAGACCACCTTCATTTAACCGTTGTCAGAGGATACCTCGCGAAGCTCGTCGGGAATGCCAAAGTCGCTAAATACCTTGAAAAGCGTCAACCGGAATTTCTGAGCGAGTTTCGCAATATTGTCCAGATGACATCAACACTTCCGGCCGACTGAGCCGGCTTGCTGGGGACCCGGACCCAAAAGCGCGGGGACCACGGGAGAAGCCGCACTATGGGGCGGATCAATCGTGGTGATGGGGATGGCGGCGAACCCGTCCGGAGCCCATCAGGCCGGTGAGCTTTCACTGGCTAAACGCCACGGCCCTTGGTCGTGAGCGGTTCGGGCGTGCCTAGCACCAACGCGGTTGCTGGCACGCCTACTTCACCCGAAGAATGGACCTCGGCCCTGGCAGAGCAACGCTCTCCCATTTGAAAAGACCAGTAATATCAATAATAATGTGCGTTTGAATTCGCTTTTATTCTGTTGCATTCGCAAATCGGCACAATGACGGCGCAAAGAGATGTGGCGCGTGCTGGTTAGGTGCGATGCCGGAGCAAAGCGAATGCGGTTCGAGGAACACGCTCTTTGAAGCGCATGTATTTTCCAAAAAGAGGTAGACCGTCTTTGTAAAATGCAAAAATGCGGTCTTTCGCAGCGCGATTTTTCTCTATGATCAACTTGCGATCCGTGGTCTCGATGATCCCGTCCAACTCAGCCGTATTCGAGTTCACAGTGAT
>DATNNY010000054.1:0-10057 GCA_035601635.1 Pyrinomonadaceae bacterium | reverse complement strand
GCTTTCCGAAAGTCTGCGCGCTGCGCGCGGGCGGACAGGATGTCCGCGCTCCATAAGATGGTACCGAGAGGATACGGCTGGCACAGTCGCGGTTACCTGCCTCATTTCGACGGCGGATCGATCCCACAGTCAATTACCTTTCGTCTTTTTGACTCTCTTCCAAAAACCGTTTTGGAAGAGTGGTCACATGAACTCGTTCATCAATCGTCGGATCTAGGGGCTAAAGAGATCCGAAAGCAGGTCGCCGCATATCTGGACCAGGGACATGGAAGTTGTCATTTGAAGCAGCCACGGGTCGCAAAGATTGTTCAAGACGCAATTCTGTTTCTCGACAAAGAAAAATACCTCTTGTCCGCATGGGTCGTGATGCCCAACCATGTTCACCTGATAACCACGCCACTCCCCGGGAAAACGCTCGCCGGCATCATGCAATCACTGAAGTCATTTACAGCTAACGAAGCTAACAAGGTGTTGGATCGACAGGGAACATTTTGGATGCCGGACTATTTTGATCGTTACATCCGGAGCCATAGACATCTTGTCGCGGCGATCGCTTACATTGAATACAATCCCGTGATGGCTGGATTGTGCCGTCGACCTGAAGACTGGCCATTCAGCAGTGCCTGGTTTCGTGCGCAGGAAGAGTGGTAACAAAGTGGAGCGCGGACATCCTGTCCGCCAGCGGGCGCAGTCCGCTCAGACTCGCGCAGGAATCTCCATCAAAGGTCTGCGCGCTGCGCGCGGGCGGACAGGATGTCCGCGCTCCAGGCGCTCCTTGAACTTTTCAAACCTCTTGGGCGTATAATTCACTCAACCGATAGACAGAGTCCGAGAGCTGAAACGCCGCTTTGCCATCGGGACCGAAATGGTCACGCTTCTCTTTACCGCCGCCGCAATTCTCGTCCTGCTTGGAATCGGAATTTACTTCTGGCAAAAGCCGGCGGAAGATAACTCTGCCAGGGTCCTGCCGCCGCCACCGAACCCGCGTGGTTTGTTCGACTCCGAATTTTCGCCAGAGGCGGATGACACTGAACCCCACGCCCTGAGCTTTCGGCAGCGTGAAGTCCTGATCAAACGGGCGAGAAACGGTGAGCGCGCAGCGCTTGAGGAAGCGCATCGGAATGGCGCTCCGGAATTGTATGATCGGGTGCTCGCGGAACTGGTCCAAGTCTCTGATTCAGATCCAAAGCTGCTCTCGTTGCTGTCTTTCATAAGTCAAAACGAATTGCCGGTTAACCGGAGCCTCGCGGAGGCCGTGCTGGCCTCTTGGAGGGCCGCGCCGGATCGCGGGAGCACTGCCAGGGCCCTGCACTTTGCTGCTCTGAGCGACGACGCGGACATCTATCGAGGCACAGTGGAAGCCGCCTTGCAGCTGTGGCGAGCGGCCGGGCTCCCTGATATTTCCGCAATTGAGCTGCGCGCTTTATTTGATGGAGAGTTTTGGGTACTCTCTTCCCGCTCAAGAAGCTCAGGCGCAGGCTTTGTCCTGAAGCGCACCCTCGACGGCGCGCGCCGCGAACTGGAAGCGGCGGCAACTGCCGATAAACGACCTAATCAATGACCCAACTCTTTCCAGTCTTTTGCATTGTCAAAGAAGTAGAGGTAACTCATGAATAACATCGACATCTTTTCAATTCTCCCCGTGCTGATCGTCGCGTTTGTCCTCTTCATTGTTTTGGTGGTCATTCTGCGGCGCATCTTTGTGAACGTCGGCGCTCGCGAAATCGCGATCAAAGAACGGCGCTATCTGGGACGCCGCATGCCGCCGGGACGCGTGGTGGCCACCGAAGGCGAAGTCGGTATCCAGGCCGAAGTGCTAAAGCCCGGACTGCATTTGATCAGGTTTCCGTTTGAGAAGGTGGTGCGCAAGGTTCCCTTGATCGAGATCGGAGCTGATGAGCTGGGCATCGTCGAAGCGATTGACGGCGAGCCGATGTTGCCGGGACGAATCTTCGCGCTCGATCGCGCGCAGAACGCGCACAACAATTTTCAGGATCCGATTGCGTTCATCAAACAAGGCGGTGTCAAAGGCATTCAGTTGCGAACGCTGCCGCCCGGCTTGTGGCCCATTCATCCGTATCTGTTCCGAGTTTCAGTCGCCAAGACCACGGTCATTCCGCAGGGTAAGGTCGGCGTGATCATCGCCGCCGACGGTGCTTCGCTTGATCCCGGCCGCCTGCTCGGTAAATCGGTTGCCGGGCATCTCAGTTTTCAGAACGCAGAGCTCTTCGTGTCTGCCGGCGGACAGCGTGGCCCACAGGTAGACATTCTCACCCCCGGAACGTATCGCATTCTCAATCAGTCGTTGCCGTTTGAAGGCGGCACGGAGGTTAAGCCCGGATTGTTTACCATTCGCCTTTACGACGCCACCGTGATCGATGAAAACCAGATTGGGTTGGTCGAGGCTCTGGACGGCGCCACTCTGAACCCCGGCGATTACGTGGCCGAATCGATTGAAGGTCATGACAACTTTCAGGATGGACACGAGTTCATCGATAGCCAGGGCCAGCGTGGTCCCCAGAAAGACATCCTGCTGCCCGGCACTTACTACATCAACCCGCTGCTCTTCAAAGTCATTCCGGAAAGCGCCAAGGAAGTGAAGCCGGGCGAAGTGGCCGTCATCGTCTCGAACACCGGCAAAGATCCTTCAGACGAGATTCGCCGCCAAATGGCCGCCAAAGTGCGCCAGCGCATGGAGCGCGAAGAAAAAGAGCAGGCCGCGCAATCGGCTGCCCATCTCGACGCAGCCGACGCGGAAATGATTAAGAGTGAAATGCTGACTGGCGATCCGGCCGATCGGCGGCTCGACGAAGGCGCGCACGAAGCCTATGTCGTGCCCGAAGGCTACCGCGGCATTCAGGAAGCCGTCGTCGGACCGGGCCGCTACTATGTGAACACGCTGGCGATCACGCCGATCGTCATTCCCACTACGAACCAAACCGTCGAATGGACTTCGGGCGAAGTGGTTAACACCTTTAACCCGTTCGAGGTAATTTCGAAAGACGGCTTTACAATGCAATTGGAAGTGCGGGTGGTGTTTCGCGTCAAGCCCGAAGACGCTCCCTTCATGGTCGCAAAAATTGGCGGCATTGACCGCTTAATTCAAAACGTCATGCATCCGCTGATTGATTCGATCTTTCGCAATCAGGCGTCTGAGTCTTCCGCGATGGCTTATTTGCAAAACCGGCACGAGGAACAGGAACGTGCCGAAGCTCGCGTGCGCGCGCATCTGTTGAAGTATCACGTTGACGTAGTCAACGTGCTGATCTGCCACATTCATCTGCCGGAAGAGTTGATGAAGACGCAGACCGAAAAGATTCTGGCTGAGCAACGCCAGAACATGTACAACGCACAACGCGAAGCCGAAGAGAAACGCATTCAGCTGGAGCGGACCAAGTCTCAGGCCGATAATCAGCGCGATCTGATGGCCGCGACCGTCGGCGTTGAAATCGCGGGCAAACGCGCCGAGCAGCGCAAGGCGGAGGGAGAAGGCGAAGCGCATTACATCTCGCAAACAGGTCGAGCCGAAGCCGAGAAAGTACGCCTGATGGGCGAAGCGCAGGGCGTCGCTTATCATGAACAGGTCAATGCGCTCGGAGCTCAGGGAGTGGCGCTGGTTGAAGTGCTGAAAGTTATCGGCGAGAAAGGCGTGCGCATTACGCCCGACATCATGGCGTCGGGGGGCGGAGGCGACGGTGGCGGCGGTGGTGGCATCGGCACGCTGCTGCTGCTGAACCTCTTCCGCAATCAGATGAATCTGCCCCCGGCAAACGGCGATAAGAAGTAGGCTGGAGCGCGGACATCCTGTCCGCCAGCGGGCGAAGCCCGCTCAGACACGCGCAGGAATCTCCATCAAAGGCTGCGCGCGGGCGGACAGGATGTCCGCGCTCCGATTTGGGTCACACGACCGACAGCTCTCTCTTCACTCCCGCGCGTGCGAAGTAGTCTTGCGCCCGCGCCACGTCTCGTTCGATTTGGGATTTCAGCTCATCGATCGAGCCAAATTTCTTCTCTTCCCGCAAGCGATGCAGAAAGCGCACTCGCACCACATCGTCATACAGATCGCCCGACCAGTTCATCACGAAGGTCTCGACCGAACTCTCGTTGGCTGAGCCGAACGTAGGACGAGTTCCGATATTAGTCACGCTGCGCCGCCACTGGCCGTCGATCAAAGTCGCCGTGACGTACACCCCATTGCGAGGTATCACCCGATTCTGTGGATGAAGATTGGCCGTCGGAAATCCCAGCTTGGCGCCGCGTTCGGCCCCGCGCACGACTCGCCCTTCGACGCCATAGGGACGTCCGAGCATGCGCCGCGCCAGATTCACCCGACCCTGCTGCAATAGCTCGCGAATGCGACTCGAGCTGACGCGTCGTCCGCGCAAACGCAGCTCCGGCACCTCGTCAGCAAAAAAGCCGAGACTCTGACTGACAGATAGCAGGAGGCCGATATTACCCTCGCGGCCATGACCGAAGGCAAAGCCGCAGCCGAGGTAAACTTCTTTGGCGTGGAGCCGATCAGCAATCACCGCGCGCAGGAAATCTTCGGCGCGAATCTGTGCGAAGTTCTGATCAAAGCGAATGACTATGGTTTGCTCAATGCCCAGGACACCCAGCGCTTCTATCTTCTGATCGAAGGTTTGCAGGAGCGGCGGCGCGGATTCGGGATGCAGTAGAGCGCGCGGATGAGGATCGAACGTGATCACCGTTGGCACGGCGCCCGTCGCCCGAGCCCGCTCAACAACCGTTTTCATGATGAGCTGATGCCCAAGATGCAAGCCGTCGAACACGCCCAGCGTAAGAACCGTGGGGCGAGCGATCTTGGCGTTGTCGATACCGTGAAATAGACGCATCTGTCAGTTGGTCAGAGCTGAGCGGGTCAGGAGATTCTCTTAATCAAGTCGTTGACTGCGATCATCATCTGATTTCAATTTCTACTGGATCGCTTATTACCGACGCTCTTGTGTAGGCGTCTATATCGATGTTATCTGCGCGAACAGTGATGCGGTATTTTCCGGCTTTCCAGCCATCGACGATCTGCCACTTGCTGATATCGACCAATACGGACAAAGATTGGCCAGGCTTTATCTGATAACTCGACATTCCTGCGATGAACCTCGGGGCGTCATCACCAATCTTTGGTCTCGCATAAAACAGACCCATTGACCGAGGCTCCCGGTAAATATCTACCAGGCTGATGTCGGTAGTCTCCCCATTCCATGAGTTAGGGGTCAACGAAAACGTTGAAAATCGGATCACTCGGGCGAGGCCATTTGATATCGTGATTCGCAGCAGGAGCGGGGTTCCACTCCTTAGAGTTTCAGAGTCCAGGCTCGCCACAACCGTGATGGGTACTTGTCTCTGTTGGCCGGCACTGACGGCTAAGGGCCAGACAGCCAGAAAAAATATCAACATTACACTCGTTCGTCGCATAACTCATTGCTCCTTCCCTGCCCCTCGAATCCGGGCCATCGCGGAACCTTAACTAGTCAATTACCACCAATCCATCGTACGCCCACTCAACTCCATTCGGCAGTAACGCTGAATCGCGCGCGTGTTTTATGTCGTGCGTAATGTGTGTGAAGTACGTGCGTTCGGGCTTTAACTCCTCGACATATTCGAGCGCGCGTTCCAGCCAAAGGTGCGTACTGTGTGGTTTGATGCGCAGGCAGTCGAGCACCAGGACTTTCAAACCGCGCAGGCCGGCGAGCGTGTCCGGCGGAATTTCGCTGAGGTCAGTCGCATACGCAAAGTCATTGAAGCGATATGCGATGACCGGCAGACGCCCGTGAATTACCTCCAGAGGGGTAACCTCCAAGTCGCGGCCCAGACAGAACGGAGCGCCGGCGACGACCGTGTGGGGGACAATCTGCGGCAGGCCGCCGCCAAAATGCGAAGGCTCAAAGACGTATTTAAAAATGCGGCGGATGTCGACCCAGGCCCGCTCGTTCGCGTAAAGCCCCAGCGCGCCGTGCCGAAAATTCAGCGGGCGAATGTCGTCAAGGCCGAAGATGTGATCGGCGTGACAATGCGTCACCAGCACTGCGTCGAGGTGTTTTAGACCTTGACGCAGAGCCTGTTGGCGAAAATCAGTCGACGTATCAACGATTATGGTTTGGCCCGCGTGTTCGATGAGGACGGACACGCGCAAGCGCTTATCACGTGGGTCGTCGGAGATACAGGTCTCGCAGTCGCAGGCGATCGAAGGAACCCCGGTTGATGTGCCGGTGCCGAGGAAGGTTAGTTTCATTTCGTCGGTGGTCAGACCTCAGGAGGATTTTCCATTTCTCATTTTCCATTGGTAAGGCGGAACTAGTGGGAACCTCTCACGCATGAAATGGCAAATAAAAGATGTCAAATGACAAATGGGAAATGACTCCAGCTCGCAGCCAAAAGGGTCCCTACTTTCCGCCGGTGATATCGCTCGCACTGAACTTTGAAGGCGCCGGCTGGGGCGCATTGGTAAAAGAGACGTACTGCATCCGCAGATCCGCCAAAAGACTTTCCATTACCTGCGCTTCCTGCGGATCGAGGTTGCCGTGAGTTTTTTCCTCGAGCATACCCAGCACATCAATCCAGTGCTTTGCGGTTTTGAGATCGACACCGGTTTCACCCGTTACCGGATGAGGCATCATTCCCAGAGAAGCTGCCGCATTCGAGGCCAAAGACATAATTAGACTCAGGAAACTCGCGGGATCATCCAGCGGATCGCGGCCGGCGCGGGCGGGCTCCCTTTGCGCGCGGGGTGTTGCCTTGGCCTCCGCCGGCGCGTCTTCGCGCTGAGCCTTAACTTCCACCGGGGCGGCCGGTTGGGCCGACGCATGACCTGGCGGCGCACTATCAGCCGCCGAACCTTTCGAAAACTCCGCGGCCGCGCGCTCTGAAGCTTCCTTTTCCTCCGGCGAAAGCTCTCGCGGCGTACCATCGGCATTGAACGGGCGTCGATCGACTACTTTTAAAGTTGGTTGCTCTTCATTCATAAAAACCTTCGGCGCGGACTGGGGCCGAAATCGTCCTCGTCACGCGCATTTGAACTAGATTTATTGAGACGGCTGCGATGTTAGCATCGGGATCAGCTTGATCGCAAAAGCACCACGTCGTCCTGGGAACGCGGACGGCACGTCAGCCCGCCCCAGATGCAAATCTTCCTGAATTGACAAGGCTTCGCGCTTCGCGCTCAATCCGGACGAGTCGTCCGCGTTCTCCAAATGAATTCCATCAAGGCAAGACGCTTCGTAACGCCTGGTTCCGTCAGCAACACTGTGGCGCCAGGGGCGGACGGGACGTCCGCGCTCCCAGCAATAATAGAGCGATCCATTTGAACTTGAACAGACACGTGAGATTCTGGACAATCAATTCGATGCCGAAAACTTTTAATGACCTTGTCGCACTGATGGACCAGTTGCGATCGCCGGGCGGTTGTCCCTGGGACCGCGAACAAACCTACGCCACTTTGGCGCCCATGCTGCTGGAAGAAGCCTACGAGGCGTTCGACGCTCTTGAAGAAGCACGCGAGGGGCGTCCCGCCGCGCTGCGCGAGGAATTGGGCGACCTGCTATTCCAAATCACCTTCTTCGCGCGGGTCGCGAACGAGCGAGGCGAATTCAACATTGATGACGTCATCGAAGAAGTGCACGCGAAAATGGTGCGACGGCATCCACACGTTTTCGGCGACACCAAAGCGGGCGACTCGGCTGAAGTGCTGCGCAATTGGGAGGCGATCAAGGCCGAGGAGAAACGCGCCGCCGGCAAAGATTCGGGCAAACCCGAAAACACATCTATCCTCGACGGCGTTTCAACTAAAGCGCCGGCGCTGATGGAAGCCCATCAGATTTCGACCAAAGTAGCGCGCGTAGGTTTCGATTGGACGCAGATCAAGGACATCTTTGAAAAGCTACAGGAAGAGGTCGACGAGTTGCGCGAGGCCATCAGCACGCATGCCGATAGCAACAATGAAACTGACCACGCACACGTACGCGAAGAAATCGGTGACTTGCTTTTCGTCATAACGAACATCGCCCGCCGTTTGAACGTTGAGCCGGAGGCCGCTTTAAAGCTTAGTAACAGAAAATTTCGGCAGCGCTTCGCTTATATTGAAAAGAAGTTGCACCAGCAAGAGCGCAAGTTCGATGAGACAACGCTGGCGGAGTTGGAGGATCTCTGGCAGGAAGCTAAGGCGGGTGAATCGAAGGCCCAAGGTGCCGGGAGCGCGGACGTCTCGTCCGCATTGAGCGCGAAGCGCGAAAACTAGTACAAGGCGCGAGACATTTGAGCGTCTGCCGGCGCTGGGCGGACGAGACGTCCGCGCTCCCGGCAATAAGTGACGCGGTCTACTTTGAGGCGCTCCGCCTTACAGCTTCACGATCATCGATTCGAATTCCTCGCGTTTCGGCTCGGCTGGTGCCCCGTTGCCGCGATCGTCAGCGTCGATCGCCTGCTCAGTCGAAAGAATCCCCGACACTCGCATCTTGAATTCGTCAGGGTTCGTGGCGTTATGCACGGCCTCTTCGAAGCTTATCCGGCGCGACTGCAACAAACGAAACAGTGATTGATCGAATGTCTGCATGGAATACTGTGACGCACCATTAGCGATCGCTTCGCGAATCAAATAGGTTTTTTCTTCGTTAATGATGTAATCGCGAATCAGGCCTGTCGAAACCATTACTTCGATGGCGGGCACCCGGCCGGCTCCTTTCGCCGCCCGCACCAGACGCATCGAAATCACGGCCTTCAGGATTCCGGACAATTGTATTCGTATGGATTTCTGTTGATGCGACGGGAACGACGATACGATACGCGTAATCGTTTCGGTCGCGTCCAGAGTGTGTAAAGTAGAAAGAACCAGGTGACCAGTCTCGGCCGCGGTCAGGGCTGTTTCGATAGTTTCGAGATCGCGCATCTCGCCGACCAGAATTACGTCTGGGTCCTGTCGCAGCGCCCCGCGCAGAGCTTCGGCGAACGAGCGAGTATCGACGTCGACTTCGCGCTGAGTGACGAAAGCTTTTTTATCGCGATGCAGAAACTCGATCGGATCTTCGATGGTTACGATATGTCCGGAGCGCGTGGCGTTAATCCGATCGATCATCGCCGCCAGGGTCGTGGACTTACCGGAACCGGTTGCGCCAGTCACCAGGATCAGGCCTCGCCGCTCTTCGGCGATCTTGTCGATTACTGGCGGCAGGCCGAGCGCCGCGGTGCTTCGGCTTTGATCGGGAATCACGCGCAGCACGATGCTTACCGATCCGCGCTGCTGAAAAATGTTCGCGCGAAAACGGCCGAGGCTTTTGACGCTGTAGGCGATGTCTACTTCCGAGACTTCTTTGAGCTTCTGCTTCTGGCGGTTCGACATCATCGAAAACGCCATATCGAGGGTGTCTTCCGGCGAAAGCTTTGGCGCTTCGACGATCGGATGCAATTCGCCGCCGATGCGCATTACGGGAAACGAGCCGACTTTCAAATGCAGGTCTGAGGCAAAGTGCGCAATAGCAGTGACCAGGAGGTCGTCAATTTTTACAGCCATAAAAATACTCTTGGGAATCCGGTTCAGGGTTCTTTAAAATTGAGAGGGTTAGGGCGAGAAACCGAGAGGTCGATGGCGCCTGCTGTGGTTGGGCACGAACGCCGGGAATGACCATAGGCATCATAGCGGTTTGCCGGAAGGGCCGTCAACGAAATTGCTTTGGAGTGCGCCGGCAGAGCGAACCGGGGCCCCGCGGACGCGGCAGCCGTGCTGGGGTGGTCGTAGCGGCGACGGCGCTTTGGTTGGATCCCGCATTAATACCTCATGAAAAGGCCACAAAAGGCGGAAACCAAAGCGGTGTCGCTTGCTGCTTGCCACCGCATTCGAAAATTAAATCCGCCCAAATCCCCGCCAACTATTACTGTTATGCCAGCTGATATTCACCTCGCCGGCGCCGATTTCACGCCACCAATCGGCGAATTCTTCGCGGGAAATATAAAACGCCGTAGGCGCAACCAGATGATCGAAGACGATCGTGTGCTGTTCGCGCCAGCCAAAGGGCGCGATTGAACCAAGATAATCGTTATAGAAAAGGTG
>DATNNY010000053.1:0-4207 GCA_035601635.1 Pyrinomonadaceae bacterium | reverse complement strand
CAGCGCGCGTTCAAGATTACAGGCCTCACCTGGATTGTGGAGCGCAGCTTCGCCTGGCTCGGTCGCAATCGGCGATTAAGCAAGGACTACGAGTACAGAGTGCAGACCTCCGAGACCCTCATCGACATCGCTGCAACACGCCTTATGCTCAACCGCCTCGCTCCAATATGAGGCTTTTCAAACATCCTCTAAGGAGGAACTGTTCGATTTCCTCGGGATCGTGATCTGACTCGTCGGGGGGGAGATCTTTCATGCTACTGATCACGTGATGAGTATAGGTTTCGAAGATGACCAGGTGTTCAAGAACATCCAGGATTGACCACCTTTGCTCTGAGGGTTTGAAGTTCCATTGTGCCTCTGTAAGGTTAGTTACGTGCCGTTTCACAGCATCACGGGTTTCTGTCAGGTACTTCAATGCGTTGCGCCGTTGCTCGATGGTTAATGCGTGTCGTTCTTGAGGGATGATGATTTCCATGGCGTCATGCTCCTACACTAATCGTTATTTATGCCTGTATTTTTGTGAGTGCCACCCAGTTCTTCAGGAACTTAGGCTAGCTCGTACCTGCGCGTCGCGCGTCTACCGCTGATTGGAGTAACTCCACAATCTTCGTAGGTGTATCGATTCGTACTAACTCTTCTGCGATTTCTTTCGCACGAATTCTGTACGAAGATTCTTCCTTGAGAACTGCATCAATGGCGTCCCGTAATGCCTCGGGGGTTGGCCGGTCGGTTCGCAGGTCGATTCCAGCACCTGCATGCGCTACTCTCATGGCAACATCTGCTTTATCTTCACCCTTACCCGCAACCACCATCGGCAGACCCAGGCCCAGGGCACGACATACGGAACCAAACCCGCCATTCGTCACGAAGACAGAGGCATGCTCAAGCACCTCATCCCAAGGCAAGTACGAGAACACCATTGCATTCTTCGAAAGCGCACGTTCGAGCGCGGATACTGGACGACCGCCGGTGGTTCCAATCACCAAGAGATCATCCCGGTCCGCCAATGCGTCGAGCGTCGGTTGAAGGACTTGATCAAGCTCATGATTGGCAAGAGTTCCTTGAGTGACCGCAATAATCGGTTTTCCGCTCTCAAGAAAAGGCTGTATTTCCATCGGAAGAACACCCTTGGTAAAGGAGGGCAAGACACCGACTATATGTACAGTTTCGGGAAGGTCGGCTCTGGGTATTTCGACACTGGGTGAGCCCAGTTGTAAAAATAGATCCGGTAGCTCAACCAGGCTATCCAGAAAAGACATCGGAAGCGGCCCTACTCCCAACTTTTGCAAGATTCCATCTACGTAGGCGCGAAGTGGGCTGGTCAATCTGGCATCTAAGTCCTCTTCGATTTGAAGATACCTCTCGGCTGCAGGAGATGCTGGATCAACGGGTGGAAGACCTAGACCAAAAGGAGCATGATCGTCGCGATGGAATAATAAAGGATTTATTCCCAGGCCACCAATCAGGGGACGGACATTTTGTTTTAGGAGAAACGGCAGAATTCCCCCAAAGAGATTGTCTGCCAGGATTACATCTGCAGGAAATGTTTCTAGAATCGACAGCAATCCCTCATATTGCGCAGGGATAGGATCGCAGAAAACATGCTTGAAGTCGAAAAGAACGCGGTCCGGTCCAACAGGAATTTTATTACGCTCGGGAAAGCGCGAGTTCACATTCGTCATTTCTTCGGAGTTATTCGCTGGAGAAGATATGAATCTCAGGCCACATGACTCGGCTCGAGCTTGGAAGGACTGCGCAGAGGTAAAGACGACTTCGTGACCAGCCTTAACGAGAATGCTGCCCACATTAAGCGCCGGGTTTGCACGGCCAGTAATCGGTAGAGTGGCAATGATGATCTTCAATGAGTCTCCAATCGTGAAATCCACCCGAAAGTTCACGGTTTCGGGTGGAGGGCATCCAAGTCCCGGTTTTTATCCTGCCCTTGTGTCGGCCAATTACTAATTAGAGTCATTGTAAAAAATAGCCCAACAAAAGGAACCGCAGATACTAGTAGCCTTTTCATATTCTTTTGCACCTCTTGCTAAATTGAGCGCCTTGGTATGGCCTCTTGAGCACGCTTGCCCAGGTTGTCTACCCATCGGCGATCGTTCAGGTCGTGCCGCGCTCGCCGCGCAACTTCAGCAGCGAATAGCAGGTCGGTTTACATCGGTTTGACTCTTCAATTGCGAATCCCTACTACTTCAGAGATTAACGACCGTGCAACATTCTTGTACCAATTGCCGCAATCGTTGTCCGAACTGTCGCCTAGTCGGGAACCCACGCTGGCCAAATATTACGGGATAGGGCGCTCGCCCAAAACCGCGTCCTTAGCGGCATCCCTTCTAGTGAACGTGCGCAGATCAAGCAATCCAGCGTGGCGAGCCATCCTCATTAGATTGAACCCGATATAACGCCCGCACGTGCCGTCCTCGACCTCTGACCTGGCAGCCACTGACGCCGATAAAACAAAAGACCGGTATACTTTTCATTGATAGATCTTTCTGGCGTTTCGAAAAGAGAGATGAGAAACTTACGTTTATAATTACCCTATTTGGACTGTCTTGAAGTGTGACTTTTAGCAGTGGTAGACAACTATGCCAAGAAATTCTCTGGCAAGTACACGCACCGCCTCATCAAAGGCTTATCTGGGCCGATCACAAAAACAGTGCGTTGAGCGCTGGTGTACGGCCCTCGCTACTATCACCTGCGTCGGCTGGTAGCATGTCGTAAAGTTTGGCGACTTTGAGTTCCGTATCTCCAATTATCGGGTAATTTACCTTGTGTCCGCTGACGTCCTGGAATGTCCTGAGCCCACTTTCCATGGCTTTTGACCGGATCGACGCTGAGACCGATGACCTCTGCCCCGCGATCGGCAAACTGCTTTTCCAGGCCAGCGACAGCGCCAAGCTCTGTAGTGCAGACGGGTGTAAAGTCTTTGGGGTGAGAAAAGAGGACTGCCCAATTATTCCCAATCCACTCGTGGAAGTGAATCGGTCCTTGTGTGGTTTCAGCGGTGAAATCTGGAGCGATATCATTGATGCGAAGTGACATGTTTTGTAGATCCTTCAGGGAAATATCAGGGCGACGAAGTCATAATCACAAGCGCAGTGTCCGATGAAGAAGCAAAGATAGCCTTCCCGGGCTACAAGACTGTCAAGCCCTACCTTCGTACAACAAAGCACGCAAAGTAAGCGGATTGTGTTTGGGGATCAAATACAGTTTTGACAGTTGATCCTCACACCCGGACTTCGTTGCGCACATGGGGAGTAATTCTCGTGTCATTTAAGGAGAGAGCACGAACGCTATGCACGGCAAATGATATCGAGAAGATATGAATTCTATACCGAACGAATCACCGGGTGCGGTTTCGCATCAGACTCCGACTGCCCCCACAGAGGAGTTTCTAACCAGCTCCTTCAAATGAATGATTACATTAACTAGGTAAACTCACGGGAGAGGAATGTGTCCGAATTGAATCAAAAACTATTTAGTCCGATGAAGCCTGGCCGATGGGTTCTGCTGACTCTATTTAGCTGTTCTGCAGCTGCCTGGTGCTTGGCAGAGCAGCGGAGGCTACGGTCTGGGCCACGGCCATGTCGTACACAGTTTCACCGGATTCTATGCTATGCCGATTGGCCTGTTTTTTTATGCTCATGGTAGGGCTTAGATTGGTTCTCTGCTGGTCAACTTGACGCGCGAAAGCACGTTCCAGAATATCAGCTGCCATCGAAAACCCGTTTCTCTCGGTGTCTGTTCTAAAAGCCAAGCCCTCGAGTACTCGAAGGTAAAGCTATCTGTTGAAAGGGTAGAATTCACCTGTGGAGGCCTGTCCAATGAAAGGTCCGCCCAAACGTGTCGGTTTGACCGGGCTTCAGACTCTCATTCGCCATTCAGCGAAAGAAGAGCAGACCCGTGAAGAGGCTTGAGAGAGGAAGAGTCCTCGAATTCGATCAACAGAAGGTTATGTCCCGCGCACAGACTCCAGGTTTGATAAAAATAAGTGGTTTGAAAATCGCTCGACTCACAATCTCGAATTTCCGCGGCATCAAATCGGCGGAATTTCACTTCGACGGTCATGCGCTGATGATCGTTGACTCTGAAAAACAACGAAATGGTCAAGGCTGCTTAGAGGCAACAATCCTTGCAGATCCCGTTGCGATCTTAAAAACGTTTTGTCCGAACTGTTGGATGAACTTCAGTCGTATTG
>DATNNY010000052.1:0-13430 GCA_035601635.1 Pyrinomonadaceae bacterium | reverse complement strand
CTTGAGTCATGCGCGACGTTTGGAGTAGTCGCTGCTATGAGCCAATCATCGCTGGGTTGTGTTATCGCTCAAAACAAAGGACGGACCAGAGCCGATGATGCTGCGCCTAAGAAGATCATGAAATCGGATGAGGAATGGAAGCGAATCCTTTCGCCCGAGCAGTATTACATAATGTTCTCCGCGACTTAGTGTGCTGCGCCTTGCCCGATTACCGAGAATAGAATGGTGCCCATCATCTACAACGCGGGCAACTGCTGTCAAAGTGGTTTGTCGCTGGATTCCTCGGGCTCGCCTACGCGCCAATCGGTAAAACGGCCCTTCGAAAACGCGATCCTATGCCAAGTAACTGATGTTGCTAGACTTTTCTGGTGGAGCAGATGGGACTCGAACCCACGACCTCTGCGTTGCGAATTAGCCAACCGGGCAAAACCCTAAGTATTTGCCTTTTCGAAAGTTGCAGCCACCAAGAGAAATCAAGGGTTTTTACATTCTTTCCCGTTCTTTACCATCGCGTACACGTTGCGTCCGGTTTTTTTTGTCCACGTATTGGCCACTTGGAGATTTCAAAAAGGGGGGGCGGGGTGGCGATCAATTGTTGAGTTTTGCGAATCACTAAGATCCTTCTCACGAGCTTCTTCATAGTCCGCAGACCCACACGGATATATCGGGGCGGAGCCCCACTGCAATCTACTCAGGTTCTGTTGGCTGTGGTGTGTGGGTTGTGGTGTGGTGGGTGTGAGTGTGGTGGTTGGTGGGGCGGGAGAGGTGCGCAAGTATTTGTGCGCCAAAGAAGAATCTATTTTTAATGTACATCCAAGAATGTTCGAGGACATGGTTTGTAGCATATTCAAAGACCTTGGATGGAATGCCAGGGCGACTGCCTACTCCGATGATGGCGGTATTGATGTAATTCTGGACGGCCGAGGAGGAGCTACAATAGGAGTACAGATTAAGCGATACAAAAGAAAACGGCGAATCGAAGCTGACGAAATCCGTTCTCTACCGTCTCACATCCGCAGAGTCTTCCAGCCTCTTGACGAAAAGCAGCCTACAGGCTATTCTCCTACTTGAAAATGAAAGTCAGTTTCATTTGACTCGTCAAAAACCCCAAGTAATAACCGTAGAACCTTCCTGACAGGGAGTTAAGTCGTGCGTGTTCAAGCTGTCCTTTTCGCAACCGTCAGTCTGCTTCTTTTATCGTTGGCGGCTTTTGCCCAGGGTCCTTCCGTAACGGGAACGATTCACGGAATTGTTCGGATCGAGCCGGCGAACACGGCGGCGCGAAATGCCGTCGTAACAATCGCCGAGCTGAGGCGATCTGTATTGACTGATGCAAGCGGCGCATTTGAATTGAAGGGAATTGCGCCGGGCAAGTATCAACTGTTCGCCCATCTCGATCGTGTGCCGGATGTCGTCAAAACCGTCGAGGTTACCGGTGGCGATCAGACGGTTGATTTTCAATTGGCGCTCACTCCAGTGAGCGAGCAGGTAACAGTAACGGCGAGCGGCTCGGCCGAAGCGGCCGGCTCGTCTTATCAGTCGATCACTTCGGTCGGGGCCCTGGAACTCACTCAAAAAAATACACTGTCAATCGGCGAAGCACTTGAGTATCAAGCCGGCGTCGCAAAACGCAGCTTCGGTCCAGGTTCCGGCCGGCCGGTCATTCGCGGTTTCGATGGTGATCGGGTGCTGGTGCTGCAGGATGGACTACCCGTCGGAGGCATTGCCTCGCAGTCGGCCGATGAAGTTGAACCGATTGATATGCTCTCGCTCGATCGCGTGGAGATCGTTAAAGGTCCGGCGACACTGCTCTACGGCAGCAACGCGATCGGCGGCGTGGTAAACGGCATCTCTACCAATGACGTTTATCAGAGAGGACTGTCCGGGTATCTCACGACTTTCGGCGGCACGAATAACTGGCAGGCGGGTGTGAGTGGTGGTTTCAAATACGGTTTCCGAAACTTCTTGATCTTTGGAAATGGAGAGGCCCAGAAAGCTAATGACTATCGCACGCCTGCAGGCACAATTCTGAATTCTTTCGCTCGGACTGACAGTGTAAGCGGAGGCGCTGGTTGGTTTCCTCGCAAAGGCTGGTTGGTATTTAGTTACTCCGATGACCGCCGGCGTCATGGCATTCCTGCCGTGCCGGCCGCAATCGATTTAGAGTCTCTGAGAGAGCGCCGTCACAGCTTTCAAGTAAAAGGCGGCTTAAGGGACTTACCCGGTTTTATTGAGAACGCAGATGTGGCCCTGAGCTATAACGATTACAAGGCTCGCGAGTTCGAGTTTGAATCAGACGAAAACAAAACCGAACTCGAATCGACCGCCACCAACAAGAACTTCAATTATCGTGCGAACCTCAATCATCGACGATACGGTAAATTATCCGGCACATTTGGCCTGTCCGGGTTTACGCGCGACTACAAATCGATTGGCAAGGAGGCTCCAGCGCCGCACACCGGGCAACATTCTCTTGCCGTTTTTGGTTTGGAACGAGTTGACTTCGAGCGCCTTGGTTTTCAATTTGGCGGACGCATCGAGCAGAACGGCTACAACCCTGAGGGTAACTTCCGCAAGCGCACCTTTGTGGGATTCTCCGGCAGCGCGGGTGTCCGCGTACCCATCTGGATGGGTGGTTCGATCATCGCTAACTACCAGCACTCTTTCCGCGCTCCGGCTCTCGAAGAGCTTTACAACAATGGTCCGCATCCTGGCATTCTGGTTTTCGATATCGGTAACCCGAATTTGAACCCGGAGCAGGGCGACGGCATTGATTTCTCGTTGCGTCACAACACAGATCGAGTGCGCCTGGAGGCCGGCGTTTATTACTACAACCTTCGCAATTTTGTTTACCCGGCGTTTACTGGTGCAACTGATCCGGGATCAAATTTGCCCATCATTGACTATGCGCAAGCGAACGGTCGTTTCGTTGGGACAGAGGCGAGCATAGAAGCGAAGGTCGCTGCCACTCTTTGGCTGAATGCCAAAGTAGACTATGTGCGAGCGGAACTTACTGAACTGAACAAACCGTTGCCGCGAATCCCACCTCTGCGCGGGATGCTGGGAGTCGAGTGGCGCTACAAGGCTTTCAGTGTGCGCCCGGAAATGATTTGGGTGAACCGGCAAAACCGTGTCTTCGATAACGAGACACCTACGGCTGGTTATGGTCTGCTCAATCTCAACGCTTCGTACACGTTTGTGACCAGTCGAGTCGCGCACATTGTCTCACTGAGCGGACAGAACCTAACCGACAAGCTGTATCGCAATCATCTATCATTCATCAAAGGGATAGCATCGGAGATGGGTCGCAGCTTGCGCCTCAATTATGCTCTGCGATTTTGACGAATGTCCCGGCATGGAAAGGGAGGCTGCTCTGATAGAGTGAGGCTGTCTCAAGACCTGATTTTTTCCATTGCGATATCAGACGACTCGAAGCCAATCTTTTTCCAAAAGCCGCCGCTACCGCGACCTGCCCGCAGCACCCACGTAATTCTGTCGTCATCATTGGTCAGCCGATGAACGAGTTCGCGACCGATGCCCCGTTCGCGCTGATCCAGCGCCACGGCCACCATTGAAATATAACCGTTGGAAACTTCATCGCATAAAGCTCTGGCAAATCCAATAATGCGTGCTCCCTCGACCGCGACAACAGAGCGGCTGGTATTCTCCATCATCTTGTTGAACTGTTCCGCATCGGAGACCCGATGCTGCCAGCCTACATCGGACAGAAACTGCCGGAGCGGTTCATAATCGGTCGGAGTCAAGGGTCTAAATTCCATCTTTGAATCTCGATGAACCGTTCAGTGGTGGCGGTGCTCGCTCTCAACCGGAAATCCCGCGTCAATCCAATCCTGTTTGCCTTCGGCATAGTCCCGCACGTTCGTGTATCCCAGCGACGCCAATTCACGGGCGGCGTTCTCTGAAGCCTTTCAAGTAGGATTGGCGCAGTAAACGACAATCTCCGCACCTTGATCTGGAAGGAGCTGACCGGCCAGCGTCGTCACGCTGTCGAGCGGCAGATTAATTGCTCCGGGCAGGTGATTGTGATGATAAGCCGTGGCCGGCAGAGTCTCAACCAGGAGAAAGTTGTCCTTTCGATCGAGCTTCTGTTTCAATTCCTCTCTTGAAATTGTTTTTGGCATTGGTTCCCTCGTTTCATCCATTCAAAGTATGTCCTAAATGCTGCTGACGAGGACGTCACTATATAGTTAACCTGTCTACCTCCGCTATCAAAATAACTCGCACGGATTCTGCGATCTCGCGTGCGCGACACTTGCGACAGCGCGGCTGAGTTGGCCTGAAAATAAAAAGCGCCGCCACCCGGCAGCGCTTTACAATCGTCACGGGTAAAGTAGTGAGTTCAGCCGCCCGCCTGGCCGATGAACACGTTTTTATCGATCTGCTGCGGATTGCCGAGGACCACAAAGCGAATGTTGCGCATGTACTTTTGCGCCACGCGTTGCACGTCCGCCGGGGTAACGGCGCGCAGCTTCTCCAAAAACGTCAACGAGTTGCGCCAGCCGCCGCCGATTAATTCATACTGGGCCAACTCGGCTGCCTGGGCGGCGTTCGTTTCCTCGCCGATGTAATAACTCGTCAGAAACTGCGCGATCACCGCATTGATGTCATCCCGGCCAATCGGCTCGCGCTGCAAGCGGGCAATTTCGTTGAGCATGACCCGCACCGCTTGATTAGCATCGACTGCGGTGACATATAGACCGCCGATGTTCGCGCTCTGGTTGCGCAGAAAAGCATCGGGCGCGTACGAGAGATTTCGCTTCACCCGCACTTCCTCAAACACCCGATCCCGCAACAGCGAAGACGCAACCCGCATGGGATAAATATCTGGCGAAGTGATCGACGGCGCGGTGAACAAGCCTTGAATATAATTCGTGGGTAACTCGCGACTGGTGACATCAACGGTCGATGAGGTGAAGGTAAGCGGTGGGAGCGGCTGTGGCTTGTAATCTCCGCGCGGCAGTTTTCCAAATGATGCCGTGATAAGCGTTTTCAGTTGCGCCGGATCGAGATCTCCGACAATGACCAGCAACAAACGCGAAGTCTGCATGATTTTCTGGTGATAGGCACGCAGGTCTTCGGCAGTCAGGCGACGAATGTTATCAGCCGTACCCTCGGGCCGATTCAAGTAGGGATGGCCCGCGTAGGCCGCGCGATCCTGCAAGCGCTGCAAGTAAGCATCCGGCTCGTCGGTCTCACCCTGCAAGCCGGCCAGGATTCGTGACTGCACCAGCGTCACATCTTCTTTGGTGAACGACGGGTGCAGCGCGACGTCTGTGAAGATCTCCCACGACCGATCGAAGTTCGCGCGCGTGGCGGCCATCGAGAGCGCCGAATAATCGTAGTTGACACCATCACTAATCACCGTTCCCATACGCGCTGTTTCTTTGCGCATCCGATCGCGGGGAAAGTTGGCGCTGGCTTCGCTGGCCACGTTGAGCATGAACGCTTCCACGCCGGCATTGCTGGCGCTGATATTCTCGACCCCGCCGCGAATAAAGAGTCCGGCCGCGATCGTCTGGCTGCCCTCGCGCCGCTTCACCAGAACTTTTAGTCCGTTGATCTCGAACTCTGTTACCAAAGACGCCTGGCGCGCGATGACGCTTTGAAAGTCCGGCGGTGCTGCCGTTGTCGTCTGTCCATATGTGACGGGCGCGATTAAAAGAGCGATCAGCAAGCAGCAGGCAGCGATCGATGGAAAGCTTTTGGTAAGTCGTGCGTCGTAAAGTTGATTCTTCATGTGTCTTTCGTCGTTCCGCGTTTTCGGTAAACTGAGCCCTTCGTTACAGTCGGGCTATTGTCTCGGGACTCGATCACTGCCCACGATTGCCGCGTTGCTAATGTCCGACAAGATCCTCGGGGGTAATCTTCGCCTGTTGCTGGCCCGGTTCTGAGATCATGGCCAGACCGACGTGCGGCTTACCCTGGATGTAGGTCGTGACATAGCGGCTGATGTCGCCGCGCGAAGTGCGACGGAGATTCCCAAGGTAACCACGAAAGTAATCGATGCCGGTCGATGACCACCAGAAGCCGAGCGTTTTTGCGTACTCGTCAAACTTTTCGCGCGAGTAGAGATCGTCTGCCTCCAGCAAAGCTTTCGCGCTTTCGAGCTGTTCGTCTGTGTAATAGTCCTTGTCGTTGAAATGCGAAATTTCCGCGTAAATAGCTTTGAGCGCGGCCTGCGCCTTTTCCGGTGTCGTCTGCGCCACGATCGAAATTGGGCCCGTGTTGCGCTGGGTGTAATAGCCGATGCCGACGCCGTTGACCAGTCCGGTGTCCACCAGGTCGCGTTGAAAACGCGAGTCCGGCTGGGCCATGATGAAAGAAAAAGTATCCGCCGCGTAGGTGGCGGCATCATCCTTGCCGATGGAGGGACCTTGCCAGCCGATTTCGAGAAACACGTTCGCGATCGGCTGTTTGATGACCACACCTTCATTTTTCGGGAGGGGCGGGTGTTGGACCAAAGGGAACTCGGCAAAAGGATCCTTTTCACGCCGCTCCCAATCGCCAAAGAATTCCTGCGCCATCTTGTAAATATCTTCGGCCTGCACGTCGCCGGTGATCACCAGGGCGGAATTATTTGGCACGTAATAGCGGCCCTGAATCAGCCGCATCATGGCGGTGGTAGCGCCGGCCACTGTCTTCCGATCGCCGAGAGGTTGCTTGCGGCTGGGATACTTGTAGAAGAGCCGCTCGTTCATCTCTTTATTGAGATAGTAACCGGGTGTTGATTCGTTGCGATCAATTTCGCCGATCACCACCTGCCGTTCGCGCTCGAACTCGGATTCGTCAAACAGTGGATAACGCGTTGCGTCGCGCATGAAGTTCATGGCGGCGCGCAGATTTGGGGAAGTCGTGGTGAAATAGTACTCGACAACTTCCTCGCGCGTTTCGCCGTTGTAGGCAATGCCCAACTGGCCAATCCTTTGCAGATATTGTTCGGCATTTGCGATGGCCCGGTTGGCTTTGAAGAACATGTGTTCGTAGAGGTGCGACAGCCCGTTGAGTTCGGGCGGCTCGGTAAAAGATCCGTTGCGCACTGCCAGCTCGATCGTCACAATGGGCACCGAATGATCTTCCAGCACGACAATCTCCAGGCCATTCGGCAGGACCTTGGCGGCAATATCCGAGGCCGGCTTGGCGATCGTAGTTCTGGCCGGCGCTGCTGCCTTTGATTGCCGCAGGGACAATAAGGACGTGGGCACCGGCCGCGCCACGAGCGGCGCGATCATCGAAAAGGTAAGCGTAAGAACTAAAAGAATTCGTTTCACGGTCACTCCGCTTTTTTTAGACGAAGGGCTACTGACTTCGCTCGTCTCAATCGTGGGCGAGCCGTAGCCCGCCACTACACCAGTTAAGATTCAATTCCACCGCGGGCATCGCCCGCCTGCCAAAAAACCATCGCCATCAAATCTACCACAAAGATCGCGCGTCGCAGAACGCTCTACTTTTTTGGATTGTCTTACGATTGTGCGTAGCTGCGCGTTTCTCTTTCTACTCGAGGTTCAAGCGAAGCGGTTCGATGTCGAGTTGGGAAAAATGGATGTCAGTGTGACCAAGGTTAAGGCCGAGGCGTAGCGGCTTGGCCGCCTGAAGTGCGGAAAGGATCTCCCTTTCCGTTGAGTCAAATTGGTAAGGGAGATGCCACGCTTCGAACCGGGGATCGGGAGCCGAGCCTTGAATTGAAGGGAGAATTTACCGGAAAGGCTGAGCCCTTCTGCACATCTGACGGCAAAGCCGGCTGAAGAATCAGTCATTGCTTTGACGGAGACGTCCATGGCAGCTCGTAATCAGCGGACTGTTCGCATGGCTTGAACAAGATTTCCTTTTTCGACGCTTCGGCTTCACTGATAACCCGCGCGCGGAGATCGGATTCCTGCCTGATCGGTTTTACTTTAGCCGGATCCTCATCATCCGCGGCTCGAGCAATGATCCGGTAACGACCGGGCCTGATATTGTCGATGGCGAAAGTGGCATCACTTTGCACGGGGGCTTCGAAGAAGCTGAGGACGTTCCCGGCGTTCTCGCGCTCAGCGGGCACGAGATAGACGCGCAATCCGGCGGGCACTCGTTTACCTTCCGCAGCAGAAATATGACCAGCCAGACGGGCTGCGCCTTCGGTGATAGTTACGGTGAGATCTGAAACCTTCTCGCCCGATTTAAGCATCAGGCCATCGCGAGGTATGTTCCGCTCAGAAGGCTTCGACGTTGTGATGGGCGTTCCAATTGCGATCGATCGAAGGTACCACCCAGCTCCCGGCAGTTGCGAGTCGATGCGATAGAGGCCCCGCCGAAGATTGCGCAACAGGAAATCACCTTTTAGATCGGGAACGCTGTCCGCCGCTTGATTCCAGGCTACCAAAGGAATCCCGGGTGTTGGGTCACTCTTTGCCGACTGCCCGGTTGTCGGCTTTGTCTCTGATTTAGAGCGACGCGCATTTATTATGGTTTCCGGCAAAGCGAACGATCGGCGCTTAACGCAATCAGCCGGCGGATTGCTTTCGAGCACCACTCGCCCAGTGATCGAAGCCAGTGGAGCAAGGCTCAAGCTGATGCCGGTAACATCCGCCCCCTGGACTTTGACGCGGCGCGCTTCAGATGCGAAAGCGTCGCGGCTTTGAAGATATTGCTGGGCTGCTACTTCATACTCGCCGTCCGGTAGGCCATAGAATCTGAACGTGTTATTCGTGAACGAATTGGCTCCCACTGACATGACTACGATACGACTGCGCACGTCGGTCAACGTAACAATCGCGGTGGCTACGCCCATGCTCAGGGAAGAGGTTTGCACCAGGCCAGCCAGGCTACCGCTGATGACCTGGCCGGGCTCACCGTGATATTGAATGTCGGCGGTAATCTCTTCGCCGCCGTGCACCAACACTTCCATCGCGGTGTCGCGAGTGGACGAAGGCGCGTAAGTCGGGACGTCCTTTTCGTAAGCCCCGGAGTTTGGTCCCATGTAAGAGCCGGTCTGGCCGCCGGCCGAAATTACGTAAGTACCCGATGGCAATCCATAGAAGCGATAGACCCCGCGATCATCCGTTTGACGCTCGCGCGCCGCCTGCACCACGGTCGGCTCAGCTTGCCCATTTAAATCTTTGATCCGGAATGCGCGGACTGGCGCGGCGACCACGGGCCCATTGGTTGCTGTTGTCACCGTTCCAGTGATCACCCCGCCCTTAATCAAGGTCAGCGTTACGGAATCGCCGGCGTGATAGTACCGGCGCGATTCTTCCGGGGAAGCAGGCGGCGCAGATACAAACCCGGGCAGATAGGCCGAGACGGAATAGACTCCCGCGTCCAAACCGTCAAACTTAAAGCTGCCGCTGCTATCGACCGCCGTGCTGCGAGGTTGTCTTGCTACGCCCACCGTCGAGGCAAATGCCGTGGCGCCAGTCATGGTCTCGCCTCCCTGACCGACAACGGTCCCGGTAATGGTATTCGATGGCTTGGCCGAAGAGGTTTTTCCGGTAGAAGATTCCTGGGCGCGGGACACTGTAACCGAAAACAATGCGACACCAATCAGGGCTGGGATGATTCGCCGGATTTTTTGTTGACGAGTCGGAATCACGGGCCACCTTCCTTTGGTACCGTGAAGTTGACCTCAACCTCGGCGTCGTTAACCACGGTTACGAGTTGTTTCAGAGGCGGTCGCGGGCGCGGAGGCGGCTGCACGGTTGGGCTGTAGAAGCCTATGTTCAAGGTAACTTCGTAATTGCCCGGCGGGATTTCAGTGATCATGAAACGTCCGCGAGTATCAACTGTCGTCCCTCGATCGACGGGCCCTTCGTTGCGGTGGATGCCCACGGAGATGCGCGCGTCCGTTGGCGGATTTCCATTTTCAAATTTCACTGCGCCCCGTATGCCGTCGGTGCCATAGCTCACAAAAACGCGGAGATTAGTAACGGATAGGCCGGCTTGCAGATCGATGCCCTGCGTTTGGTCGACGCCATCGCTCTCGACGCGTATCAGCGAAAAGCGCCGAGAGTTCGGGCTGTTCGGCGAGAAGAGGTAAAGAAAGGCCTTGCCCGGCGCCATTCCTTTGATGCTAAAGCTGCCGTCAGCCGCAACTATAGCCGCTGAATTGTTGTTGGGCGTGTGCGTGTCGGTCCTCACGCTGGCGGTTATCCTCAACCCACTCAGCTGACTCGACGCGTTCCTGGCGGACTCGCTATCCGGTACCACTACACCGCTGAGGGTCAGTCCTCGCAAGGCCTTGAGTTCAAGATTGGTCACGTCGCGGTCGACGACGTCGAAAACGATCGGCTCGCTATAAAGATCTCCTCCGTCAAAACGCGAAGACACATAGATGGTGTAATGGCCGGGTTCTAATCCGTCAAACCGGAACTGGCCTTGCGGGTTCGTAGGCTGTCCGTAAATAAAAATACCCGACCCGGCATTGGTCGGTGACACGCGGCCGTACCCGGGCCGCAAGCCGCCGATTGGTTCACCCTTTTCAGAATCAACCACGCGGCCCGCGACGCTGAAAGTCGACGAGCGATGACCCAGCCGAATGTCGATGTTGGACGCTTCGATCCCCTCGCTCAGTTCGATGATGGTGGCCTTCGCGGTATCATTCGTGTCCCCATAGAATGTCTGAGTAAAGTGCCCCCGCCCGCCCGTGCCTGAAAAGGCGCCGGCCTCGGTTCCGGCGCTGATTTTGTACCGGCCCGCCGATAGTCCGTAGATCCGGTAACTGCCACGATCGTCGGTCTGATACATTGAGGTGTCCATTGAGAAAGAAGTTATCTGTAGCGCCTCGCTTCCTGCCGGCGAGACTAATTCGAGATTCATGCGCTCTTCGATTACCGGCTTACCTTCTTCATCAGTAATGCGTCCAGTGATCACAGCGCCGCGCGCCAGCTTGAAATCTACATCCTCGGCAGCTTCTGCTGCTGACAATAGGACCATTTTTCCGGAACCATAGGGACTAGAAATTGTTTCGGCCGCGACGAGGCTGGGCGTCAAAGCCGTCACGTGATATGTGCCTGGCGCCAGACCGAAGAGTCGATAGCGTCCTTCATTATCTGTCGCTGCTGTGTGCGCACTGGCCTGGTTGGGATAAGAGTCGCTGCCAACCGCCCCGATCGTAATACCGAACGCGGCTTTGCCGCCGACAGTGACCTTGCCTGAAATCGATCCAGCGCCTTTTAGCTGTGCCTCAGATGTTTGACCGTGGGTCTTTCCAGGGATCCAAAACAGGACCGCGGCAGCCAAAATCACAGCGCAACAAGATAGGCGTGAAAGGCGGGTCATGTGGGAATCCTCCGATCAACAGTCGCAGTTCAGCCGGGTGCCGTGGGCGACATCATCGCACCGGACTCGCCCCAGGGCAAGAGGCACGCGGGGGCTCTGACAGTAAACGATCCTCAGGGAAAAATGCTGCTGGCTGAAATGGTATTTACCTTGTAGAATCAACGTCCGATCATATTCTTGCAGATTCATCGTACCAGTAGTCAGTCTTTTCAAAATCTGTATGGCCCAACTGAAAGTCACCGACGCCAGCGGACGCCAGGCGCAGCATCCACTGAACGCAAACACCGCGTGCATGATTGGGCGTGCGCCCGATAATCAGATTGTGCTTGACGACCCGCGCGCCTCCCGGCACCACGCGCACGTTAAAACCGATAACGATGGTTCGTTCATGATTATCGACGGCGTCGTCGTCAACGGTCAGATCAAACGAAGCGCGAACAAAGTCTTTGTCAATGGCGAGCAAAAGTTCGAGCATCTGTTGAAAGACGGGGATCGCATTACGATCGGGGCCAGCACGCTGCGTTTTGAACAGCCGAAGGAAGAACGCACGGCCGATCTCAGCTTTGACGACAAGCCGCTGGGCCATACTCAGCTTTTGATGTCGGCGAAAGACGTGCTGACGACCGTACTGCGTCAGGCCGACTCCACCACGTCTCCCGGCGCGCCCCGCGACAAAGTACTCGAATCGCTGCAACGTAAGGCCAACATCCTGAGCGAGCTTTACGAAATGAGCAAAGCACTCGGCTCGGGGTTCGATCTTGATCGGATTTTCAAGATGGCCACCGACATCATCTTTCGTTCGACGCCCGCCGATCGGGTGATTGCCCTTTTGGCCGAAGGTCTGGTCACCGAACAAAATGCCGACGACGCAAAGTTGTTCCCGATTGCCACGCGCGCTCGAGATGAAAAATTGGAAGCCTACGCGCGCAAGATGACGATTGGCCGGACCATCACGCGCAAAGTGATGAAGGACCGCGTGGCCCTGCTGTCACAGGATGCAGCCGCGGACGAGCAATTCGCGGGCGTCGAATCGATCGTTTCGCAGGGAGTGCGCTCGACCATTTGCGCTCCGCTGTTTACCGAGGCCGGAGTGCACGGCGCGCTTTATGCCGACAGGCTTGATCCTTTTTCCGCTTTCAAGCCTGACGATTTGGAATTGATTAGCGCCGTCGCAGCGCAGACCGCGATCGCGGTCGAGAATGTCCGTTCGCACGAACGCCTCGCTAAAGAAGAAGTCGCGCGCGCTAACTACAGCCGGTTCCTGCCGGAATATGTCGTCAAGCAGATGCTCGAGAATCCCGAGTCTTTCAAACTAGGTGGCGTGCTGCAGACGATTACCGTGCTATTTGCCGACATCCGCGGTTTTACCCGAATCTCAGAACATGCGCCGCCGGAAAAAATCGTGCAGTTACTCAATCGCTACTTTTCGGCCATGACCGACATCATCTTTGCGCACGGCGGGACGCTGGACAAATATCTCGGTGATGGATTGATGGCGCTGTTTGGTGCGCCTACTGTCACGCCCAAAGACGCGGCAAATGCTATTGCGGCGGCCGTGGCGATGCAGCGCCGCATGCTGAGCATTAACGACGAGTTGCGTGAAGAAGGCTTTCCGGAAATCGGTATCGGCATCGGTTTGCATACCGGCGAAGTCACGGTTGGGTACATCGGCTCCGAGCGGCGATCGGAATACACAGCCATCGGTGACGCGGTCAATACCGCATCGCGCCTGGAATCAAATGCCAAAGCCGGAGAAATTCTGGTAAGTGAAGTCACCGCCAAAGCCGCGCACTCACGTTATCAACTGGCAGCACGCGAACCCATCAGCGTCAAGAACCGCGAGCAACCGGTGCCGCTGTTTGAAGTTGAGTGGCAGCACGCTACCAGCAATGCGTAAGGGGCAGTAGCCCGACCGTGAGGGAGGCCTTGATCGGGAACCTCTGGCGCCTGGTAAGCGTCTTACAATTGCGTTCGGAGTCCCGCCTTCAGGCGGAATTTGTTTCGCAAAGATAATCTCCGCCTAAAGGCGGAACTCCAGAGCGCCTTTACCTTTCTTAGATGTCCGCCAACTCCACTGGATTTTTCAAACGCCAAATATTAGTCGCGCGGGTTTATGGGATTCCTGTGCGCATCGACTATCGCTGGTTCATTGTGTT
>DATNNY010000051.1:0-11943 GCA_035601635.1 Pyrinomonadaceae bacterium | reverse complement strand
ACGAACTCTGAACGGTTCCGGCCTTCGACGGCCGCGTACCAGTAAGCGTGTTCATAGGCCGGTTCCGTGCCGTCGCGTAAATAGATGGGCCGGTCGGGCAGCGCCACTGCCGCGTCGTAGACTTCTTTGTAATCGGCGTCAAAGGCCCAACCTCGATCGGGTCCGTTGCGACGATACACGGATTGAAAATAGATTGCTTGCAAGCCTATAGCAACTAAAAGCAGCGCCAGCGTGGCTTGGCGCGCGGTCTGTGACAGAGGCGGCAAAGAGGTTGAGTTTGCCGTTGGAGTGTTCGCCTGTGACGGCAATCCGTCTTCGGCGATGCGAGGTCGCTCCAGCAGGAACACCAGTCCGGGTATCATTAGCACCAGGAGAAAAACCGGATAAGCGACAATGCGCAGCGAATGAAACTGATCGGCCGTCAGCGCCCCGGGCACGACCGAGGCCGCCGCGCCAAAGATTACGAAGCGCCACCAGGGCTCCCGCCAATGACGCACAATCACAACCACGAGTCCTATCAGCGAGACGATGAACGCTGCAATCAGAAAACTGCCCAGCGAACCAGGCACGTGATGGCGGGGGTTGCCGTCTCCGTCCATCAGCAGGCTGACGAGACTAAAGTCCGACAGATAGCGCCGGACAAACGTGGGTGCGACCTCTTTCCAGGGCGAATCAGGTTTGATGTAGGAGATTAAATAAAACCTTTGCGTCAGGGCTTCAGGATGTCTTGTTCTGAATATCAGTAACGGAATCAGCGTCAGGGCGAACAAGACCCAGGTCTTCACAACGCTAATCAGCCGGTCCTGAGAAGTAATGAAGAACACCAGGCCGAAGGCCATCAAAGGCCCCAGCAATCTGCCGATGGTGTAGGTGTAAGTCAGAAGCATCAGGGCGCCGGCAAGCATTCCCACAGTAGGCCAACTCCAACTTTCCTTTCTCTGGGCGTGAAAAACTGACAGCAGGAATAACACCAGGGCCATCGGGTAAAAATAAGTCTCCATTACCAGCCGACTGACTTCAAACAACCACGGAGTGAGGATCGCGGTAAGTCCCACAATGACGCCAATTCTTCGCTGACTTGATACGCGCGTTGCCAGTAAACCCAACAACACGCAGCCGGCAAAGACCCACGTCGCGCTAAATACTCGCGCTAAAGTGATGCTTGGCCGAAATACGGAAAAGGGAATTGCCAGAAGGTAGATTTGCGTCGGGTTGGCGTATTGGATCCAACCGCCGGTGTAGACCGGAAAGAACAGGGGAAAGCGATTTCCAAATTCGCCGGCCCCGGTATGGGCTATGCAATATGCGTTATAAGCGATGGCGGACTCGTCGATATAAAAGCCCGGCGGGTTGGTGGACACCTTATCGATGTAAAAAAAGAAAAGGACGGTAATGCCCAGCAGCGTTACCACCAGCCGATGTCTGCGAAGAAATGCCAAAAGGCGTCCTGTGGAGGGTTGGCTGTCAGTGCTCTGAGTGTCGTCCATCAGTTTCAATTCGCTAATGAAATGGATTCCTTATTCAGCGCGCGAGAATATAGTTGACCCCAGCCAGAGTCAACGACTCCTGTTTGCTGGGAGCGCGGACGGCTCGTCCGCAGCCTGTGCGTCACGCTCATCTTTGCAATGATCAGGTTGTCCCCATTAACGGCGTTTAGAGTACCAACTTCAGTTGGGCTCTTCCCTGCATAATAAAAGCCCGACTGAAGTCGGTACTCTGAACTCCGCTTTAGCAAAGCGGACACTACTTTGCAACAGTCTCGTTCGACAAACGCCGCACCGTTTCGGCATAATCCGACCATGTCTCAGTTGAACGAAGAGGTGGTGCTTGACGCTTTGCGCCAGATAAAAGATCCCGATCTGCACAAAGATATCGTCACGCTCGGATTTATTAAAGATCTGAAGATAACAGGTGGCGAGGTTTCGTTTCGCATCGTCCTGACTACGCCTGCGTGTCCGGTGCGAGAAGAAATGGAAACCTCCGCTCGTGAACTTGTGAGCGCAATACCAGGAGTTAGTTCCGTTAACGTAACCATGGATGCTGAAGTGCCAAAGGGCCGCGGTCTGGGGGACAAAGTGTCAGTGCCCGGCGTCAAAAACATCGTCGCCGTCTCGTCGGGCAAGGGAGGCGTCGGCAAATCGACAGTCGCGGTGAACCTTGCCGTTGCCCTGGCGCTCGATGGCGCGCGGGTTGGTTTGATGGACGCGGATGTGTACGGCCCGAACGTGCCGATAATGATGGGCGCTGGTCAGGCCAAGCCTGAAATCGAAGTCAACAAGTTGATTCCGGTCGAAGCCTATGGCGTAAAACTGATTTCTATGGCTGTGCTGCAGCCGGGCGATAAACCTCTAATCGTGCGCGGTCCGATTCTGCACGGGCTGGTCAAACAGTTTCTGACGGACGTGAAGTGGGGTGAACTCGACTATCTAATAGTGGACATGCCGCCGGGCACGGGCGATGTGCAACTTAGTCTCGCGCAACTCGTGCCGGTGCAAGGGGCGGTACTGGTGACGACGCCGCAAGAGGTCGCGCTTATTGATGTGCGCCGGGCTCTGCGCATGTTCGAAACTGTGGCCGTGCCGGTGTTGGGCGTGATAGAGAATATGAGTTACTTCATCGCGCCGGATACCGGAAATCGCTACCACATCTTTGGCGCAGGCGGCGGCGAAAAGCTGGCGCAGGAATACGGCGTGGCCTTTCTCGGGTCGATTCCGATGGGGATCGAGGTACGCGAGGGAGGTGACAAGGGCGTGCCGGTCGTGGTCGGTCACCCTGAATCGCCGCAGGCCCAGGCTTTTCGAAAAGTGGCTGAAGAAGTAGCCCGCCAGGTCTCGATCGAGGCCATGAAACCAGAGCTTGTCGTTTTGCGAAAATCTCAGTAAGATGACTTCGGCATTGATAATCTACAAACGAAGATTTAAAAGAGGAGTTAATTGAATATGTCAGCGAATCAAACCACCACTACGTCCACGGCCACCCCAGTTCCGGCGGCGCCGACTGTGAGCTTGAGTGTTACCGAACCGGCGGCCGGCGAGATCAAGAAGTTTATGACCAGCGAAGAGGGCCTTCCAGAGACAGCCGGTCTGCGCGTGCGCGTTGTTCCCGGCGGCTGTTCGGGCTTTCAGTACAGCTTGAATATTGAAGAAGAATCACGCCAGGGCGATTTTATCCTCGATGACAAGGGTGTGCGTCTGTTCGTTGATATGTTCAGCGCGCAATATCTGAACGGGGTCGAAATCGACTATGTTCAGAACGTGATGGGTTCCGGCTTTACTTTTAAGAACCCGAACTCGACGGGAAGCTGCGGCTGCGGCTCTTCGTTCACGGCCTAAGTTGAAATCAAGAAGAACGCGCATGGCGCGGTTAAGCAAAGAGGCTCTGCCTGATTCAGTTGGACTGAAGGCCGAGCCACCTTTTTGCTTGCCGCGCATTTTGTTTTAGGCGGCACAGACTTCAGTCTGTGATCCAGGTGGCGAATCGTCTCCAAAAGCGAGGAAAGGCTACCGCCTTTCCGTCACGCTCTTTGCCGGTGGGAGGAGGCTATGCTCCAGAGTGAATCGGAGGCGGAGCCTTTCCGCACATCAGGCGGCGGAGCCGCGAACCATCACAGATTGAAGTCTGTGCCACTAAAGATCATGAACGACTTCTCACTCACCGAAATCATTCGAGCCGAGTCCGCCGAAGACATCGATCACGCGCACGAACTCTTCAGAGAATACGAAGCATGGCTGGAAGTCGATCTCTGCTTCCAGAGTTTTGAAAAAGAGTTGGCGGAGTTGCCGGGAAAATATGCGCCGCCTGACGGAAGACTCTTGCTCGCCGTCGATGACGGAAGGGTTGCCGGTTGTGCCGCGGTGCGAAAGATTGGTGACGGCATCTGCGAAATCAAACGTCTATTTTTGCGTTCCGAGTTTCGTGGTCATGGTCTGGGCCGAAAACTCGCGGCAGAGATTATTCGGGAGGCAAAGCATATCGGTTACGAAAGGATGCGACTTGACACTCTGCCGCCAAAAATGAATGACGCGATCGCTCTCTACCGGTCACTTGGGTTCAAGGAGATCGATGCCTACTACAACAATCCGGTGCCGGGGGCGAAGTTCATGGAGTTGGATTTGGTGTCAGAAGCCCGCGCGTAAGCAAGGGCTTGTTGACGGACAGACCATCGTGGGAAAAACCGGTGTCTCGATTTCCTTTGAAGATTTCCTGATGTTGGCGGCGCCCTCGTGACGCTCGGGCTTCTGACGCTACTTGCGCAACAGCTTCCACCCCGAGGGCAGCACGGCTGCGGCCAGTGAGATCTTAATGATGTCGCCGGGAATAAATTTAATTACGGTTGCGTAAAGAGTCAGCATTGGAGAGGTGCGCATCAGGACTGAGAACCAGGCCCAGCCACTCAACATAATGATTGCTGATCCGATCGCCATCGCGGCGGCAGCGGTGAGGAAGCGCCGATCCCAACCATGTTCCGCGAATGCCCCGGTGATGTAGGCGGCCGCCGGGAAGGCAATAAGATAGCCTCCAGTTGGACCCATCAAATAGAAAAGTCCGAAGTGACCCGTTTGAAAGAATGGCAATCCGCTGGCGCCCTCGGCCAGATAAACGATCATTGCCATCGCTCCCAGACGCGATCCCAGCAACGCCCCGGTGAGTAACACGGCGAAGGTCTGTCCGGTGATTGGTACCCCCCCGGTCGGGATTACTACCTGTGCGGACAGGGCGGTCAATAAGCTAAAAGCGATTACCAGACCGACTTGGCGCACAACGTCAAAAGGCGCCAGAGCTATGCTTAGGAGGGTCTCGTTTTTGGCAAATGCAGTATCCATTTTTTCCTAACCCCTGACTTCTGCTTTTTAAGATCGCACACACAAAACCGGACAAGGTGCGTTGCGCAGAATGAACTCAGCCGTGTCGGTTAAATTCGGATCACCACCAGAGCCAAGGGTGGTCGTAATTGCGACGAGATCCGCTTTGTGACGCCCGGCGTACTCGACTACCTCTTCGCCCACGCCGCCGTGCAGCCGTCTAAACTTACCGCACGCAGAACCTGCTTCGGTAAAAAACCTCTGCAGGATTGCCTTCCCGCCGTCGGCCGGCTCTTCGTCGCCCTCGTTGAAAATACAAAGAGTTTCCAAATCCGCTTTGGTCTTGCCGGCGATTGCAGCAGCGACGCTCAAAATATGCTTTGACTCTTCTCTCAGGTCCGTCACGAAAAGAATACGTTTGAAACGATCAATCGGACGGGTAGTGCGGCGTGGACCATACATCCGTGCGATGATTGTCGGAATTTTCGAATCGCGCGCCACCTGCTCGGCCACGCTGCGGCCCAGGAAGAACTGGGCCACGTCGGAACGTCCGTGCGACGCCATCACAATCAGATCGCAGACGCGCTCCGCGGCGTGACGCATAATTACCTGGGCCGGGTCTTCATCACCCTTGGGAATAATCGCTTCGATCACTCGCACCGACGACGAACCAGTGGGCAGGCCGGGAAATTCGTACCTTGAAGTTTCGGTGATGTGGGGATCGCCGCCGTGCGAGATGTGAACGGAATGAACGATCGCGTCGAACTGCGCCGCCAGCGCCACCGCCAACGGGAAAGCGCTGTTGGCAACGGCTGAAAAATCAGTCGGGAACAGAATCGATCGAATCATGGGTTCAGTATAGGTCCAATAGACCCAATGGGTCCTATGTTTTTTCCTGGTTTTCCGCCCCGATGCGCATCTTATGGAAAGAGCGCCAGACGAAAAAGACCGAGATCAGAAAAAAGACCGCGGCCAGGAAATGGGTCACCAGCGGTCCATTCTTTCCAAACTCGCCGGTCTCGCTGCCAATACTCACCGCTAGCTCCACCGCCAGCAGACCAAACAGCGTCGTGAATTTAATCACCGGATTCAGCGCGACTGACGAAGTGTCTTTGAAAGGATCGCCCACCGTGTCTCCGACTACCGTGGCATCGTGAAGCGGCGTGCCTTTCTGTTTGAGATCGACCTCGACAACCTTCTTGGCGTTGTCCCAGGCGCCGCCGGCGTTGGCCATAAAGATAGCCTGATAAAGGCCGAACACCGCGATCGAGATCAAGTAGCCAATAAAGAAGAATGGCTCGAGAAAAGCAAAAGCCAGGGTAGAAAAGAAGACGGTCAGAAAAATATTGAACATGCCTTTCTGCGCATACTTGGTGCAGATTTCCACGACTTTCTTGCTGTCCTCGACCGACGCTTTTTCCACGCCTTCCAGCTTGATGTTCGCTTTGATGAACTCAACCGCGCGATAGGCCCCGGTCGTCACCGCCTGAATAGATGCGCCGGTAAACCAGTAAATAATGGCGCCACCGGTAATCAGGCCGAGCACGAATGGGGCGTGCAGCAACGACAGGCTCTCGGTGTTTTTGGTAAGGCCGTCGGTTAAGGCCATGATGATCGAGAAGATCATCGTCGTAGCGCCCACGACCGCGGTCCCGATCAGCACGGGTTTGGCCGTAGCCTTGAAGGTGTTGCCGGCGCCGTCGTTCTCTTCGAGCAGGTGCTTGGCCCGGGTGAAAACCACGTTGATGTTGAAATCGTTCTTAAGCTCCTCGGCTATATTCGGCACTTGTTCGATCAGCGAAAGCTCGAACACCGATTGCGCGTTGTCAGTCACCGGGCCGTAGGAATCGACGGCAATCGTGACCGGACCCATCCCTAAGAATCCGAAAGCCACCAGACCGAACGCAAATACCGCGGGCGCGGCCATAAGTATCGAGAGCCCCATCGTGCTAACGAGGAAAGCGACGCCCATCAAAGCGACGATGCTGATGCCCAGCCAATACGCCGAGAAGTTGCCGGCCACCAGGCCCGACAGGATGTTGAGCGACGCGCCACCCTCTTGAGACGACTTGACGACGTCCTGTACGTGGCGAGAGCTGGTCGAAGTAAATACTTTGACCAATTCGGGAATGACTGCGCCGGCCAAGGTACCGCACGAAATGATCGACGCCAGTTTCCACCAGAGCGTTCCGTCGCCATCGAGCACCGGAATAATCAGGTAAGAGACAACATAGGTGAGCGCGATCGAAACGATCGAGGTCAGCCACACCAGCGAAGTCAGCGGGGCTTCGAAATTCATGTCGCCGGCGTTGGCATAACGGGCCTTGGCGACTGCCGCGTTAACGAAATACGAGACGGCGCTGGATACCAGCATCATAATGCGCATGACGAAAATCCAAACCAGCAACTGCACCTGGATCCTGGTATTCGGCACGGCCAGCAAAATGAAGGTAATCAAAGCGACGCCGGTAACACCGTAAGTCTCGAAACCGTCGGCACTGGGTCCGACAGAGTCGCCGGCATTGTCGCCGGTACAGTCGGCAATTACGCCGGGATTGCGGGCATCGTCTTCCTTGATCTTGAAAACGATCTTCATCAGGTCCGAACCGATGTCGGCGATCTTGGTAAAGATGCCGCCGGCGATGCGCAGTGCCGCCGCACCCAGACTTTCGCCGATGGCAAAGCCAATAAAGCACGGACCGGCGTACTCACCGGGAATGAAAAGGAGAATGAAGAGCATGATCAGCAGCTCGACGCTGATCAGAAGCATGCCGATGCTCATGCCTGCTTTAAGTGGAATCGCGTAGATCGGATAGGGCTTGCCTTCCAAACTTGCGAATGCTGTGCGCGAATTCGCGAACGTGTTGACCCGAATTCCGAACCACGCCACGCCATAACTCCCGGCGATGCCGATTAAGCTGAAGAACAAAATCATCGGCACCGTCAGCGCTACCGGATGTCCGGGTACCGGCCGCAGCACGCCGAAATAAGCCACCACGATCACCGCGATGAATACCCAAAGGATCATTATGAATTTGCCCTGGGTAGTGAGGTAGGTCTTGCAGGTTTCGTAGATCAGCTCTGAAATTTCGCGCATTGAGCGATGCACGGGCAGGTTCTTCAGCTGAATGTAAATCGCCAAACCGAACATCAAGCCGAGAAAACAAAACACTAGACCGACCAGTAAGAGCGTGTGTCCATCAATCCCCATGAAAGCTACTGAGGAGAGGTCGGGCAGCTTCAGAGCGGCCTCGCCACTTTCCCGTGGTTGAGCCAGGACAGCGGGCGTGCCGAGCGCACTTCCGAGCATTACAAATAAGAGCATCAATAGTCGGCGACGCATCGCCGTGGCAAAGTTCGACATTAAATTCACTATGAAGAGAATCCTTTCCGTTTCGTTTACGCGTTTGGCGAGATAAAGCCGCCCTGAAAAGTCGCTTATTATTGCTGATTTATGAGGGAACTGTCCAACCGGGAGGGGAAGAATCGGAGCTGAAATCTCTAAATGAGCTGGAACCAGGTTCCGGCGGATGTGTCGAACCGGTCATACCCGTTTCCATACTTCTGAATCATTTTCATAGTCATTGATTCGCTTCTAAGTTAAACTTGAAAACGAAAATTCCGCATGAGTTCAGCAGACATCTCACTCAGGGTGCATATCGGCGAAGTCGTTCGCAATGCGATTGTATTCAAGCCAGCGAATCATCAGGAACCTTCAGTGAACTCAGACTTCCTTATCGAAACCGTGGCCCGGTTCTTCTCTCTGCTTCGCGAACGCCAAATCGAATACGTACTTGTCGGCGGCATTGCTTTGCTTCAATACGTTGAAGGGCGGAATACGGAAGACATCGATCTGATTATGGCGGTGTCTTCGGTTGAGCAAATGCCTGAACTAATCGTAACGACTCGTGACGAGGATTTCGCCCGCGGCAAGTTCGGGGACTTGAAGGTTGATGTGCTTCTGACCAGCAACCCTCTATTCGATCACGTGCGGAAGAGCTACACAACGACTCGGCATTTTGTAGAACAGGATATCCTCTGCGCTACCGTCGAAGGCTTGATTCTGCTGAAACTCTACGCGCTTCCGTCGCTCTACCGGCAAGGGAACTTTACGCGCGTGGGTCTTTATGAAAACGATGTGGCTACTTTGCTGCATGCCTATAGCCCGCCAATCGAGCGGCTTCTTGAAGAACTCGTTCCCTACCTAAGTGAGAGTGACATCACGCAGGTAAAGCAAATCATCCACGAGATACAACAGCGAATCAGTCGCTTCGAGGATCGCGGTTAGGTGAAGAGGGCAGCTTCTAATTCGGTCTGGAGCGCCAACTTTCGGCTTTCGACGATGACTATGAGGTACACGGCGAGCAACAATCCTAACGGAACACTATCAAGCCAGGAGTTGTGCTCCTGGAGTTCTCAGGCTTCCGCCAGAGCAGAGTCGGGAGCCAGTTCAGTTGGTTTGCGACCACTAATCCACTTGCGCACTGAATCGATTAAAACAATGACCGCCGCAGTCATAATCAAAACGGTCAGCGAGGTGTTGATGTAGCCCTGCGTGGCTGTCAAAGGATTCTGCGCCTGGGGCCAGAAGATGTCGCGAACTGAGTCCCATCCGGCAACCAGCGTCGTCGTGGCGACGAATGAAAGCGGTGCGACGGTTACCCAACAGTATCGGGCCTTGCCCATATTGATGATGACAGTGGTCGCGACGCACAAGGCCACCGCCGCCAGAAGTTGGTTGGCGATGCCGAACATCGGCCAGATCGTAGAGATCGATCCATTCCAGATAAACGCCCCCCACGCCGCAACCACCAGCGCGCTGGTAACGATAGATCCCGGCAGCCAGTTAGGTTCTTCCAGTTTTCGGAACACACGTCCCCCGAATTCGCCTAAAAGAAAGCGGGCCACGCGGGTGCCGGTATCGATCGTCGTCAGGATGAATAACGCCTCGAACATGATCGCGAAGTGATACCAATATTTCATCAAACCACGGAGGCCGGGAATGCCGTCGAAAATCTTGGCGATGCCCAGCGCGAGTGTTACCGCGCCGCCGGTGCGGCCGCGCACCTTCTCGCCTGAGTCTGCTTCTAAACGATCGAGCTCCTGCGTTTTCAGGTTGAAGCCCTGCTCGGTTTCGGCATTGACCATGCGAACGTAGCTCGCCTTCTGTGCGTCGGTCTTCTGCTGGGTATTGATTGCAAAATAGTCGCCCGGGAACAAAGACGTCGCGGCGATCAACGCGACTACGCCGACGACTCCTTCCATCAACATGCTGCCGTAACCGATCATGCGCGCATCGGATTCCTTTGCGATCATCTTGGGCGTGGTGCCCGACGAAATTAGCGAATGAAATCCACTGATGGCCCCGCAGGCGATCGTAATGAAGACGAATGGATAAACCTTGCCCGGTATCACCGGACCGCCGCCGGACACGAATGGTGTCACGGCCGGCATTTGCAGGTTTGGGTGAACCAGGATTACTCCAATAATCAGGAAGGCCACGGTCCCGATCTTGAGATAAGACGAAAGGTAATCACGCGGGCAGAGCAATAACCAAACCGGCAGAACCGAAGCAATAAAGCCGTATCCCGCCATCAGCAGCGTTACTCTATGCGGTGACAACGTAAACGCCGCGGCCCAGGATGAGTCGGCAATCCTGCCGCCGAGATAGACGGCCAACAACATTCCAATCACGCCGATCACGCTCGCTTCCAGGATCTTTCCTTTGCGAAAGCGATACATGTAAAGACCCATGAACAGAGCCAGTGGAATGGTGAAGCCGACGGTGAAAGTTCCCCATGGCGATTCAGCCAGAGCGTTAACCACCACCAGACCCAGCCCGGCCAGGGCAATTACCACGATAAAAAGAATCGCGATTCCCGCGACCAGCCCCGACAGCGGGCTGATTTCAGTCCGCGCGATCTCAGCCAGCGATTTTCCTTTGCGCCTGACGCTCGCGGCGAGAATCATGAAGTCGTGCACCGCACCACCCAGGCAGACTCCGATAACCAGCCACAGCAGTCCCGGCAGGAATCCGAATTGCGCCGCCAGCACTGGACCAATCAAAGGCCCGGCGCCGGAGATAGCCGCGAAGTGATGACCGAACAAAACCCACTTGTTGGTTGGATAATAATTGTGGCCGTCATACATAGTTGTCGACGGTACCGGCCGCGAGTCATCGAGCGCCAGCACTTTCGCTGCTATGAAAGCCGAATAGTAGCGATAAGCGATCGCCAGGATGCAGAGCGTGCCGACAATAATGGGTAGGGCATTCATCTCTCTTGGTCTGTAGCCCGATATCATAACTGCGAGAGGGCATTTTGCGAAACAGAATCTGATCGCTTGGGAAGGGGAACCGTTTGAAACGGTTTCCGGAAAATGTTGGCTTTGCCCAAAAAGTACGGATGTCGTTCGAGAAGCAGACGGCAAAACGTTACAGAACCGCGAGCGGTAGCGAGCGGGATAAAGACTCAAGCTCAAAACGTTGACTATCTTTGAGAGCCCTTCGCGGAAGTTGAATGCTTATCCCGCTCGCTACCGCTCGCGGTTCTGTACCCAATTTCAGTAGGTGTCTTTTTGAAAACCCGCCCGCCATTGATTGAGGGACACGCGACATGTATAACTAGCCCGAAATGTTGAGCGCCAAGATCGTTAATAGTGCGGGGCTAGTATTTGGCATTGTCGGCTCGCTGCTTGTTTGGAAATTCGGATTACCGTCCGATATTAATCGACACGGAGAATCGGCACTCTTGCTGGAAGGAACCGACGAGAACCAAGTATCCTTAGCCAAAAAATATGATCGATGGGCAAAGGTCGGTCTGATTTGTCTCGCTATCGGCTTCGCCCTTCAACTAATCAGCAACTTCCTCTAAGAGACCTTGATTCCAAATTGGTCTTACTGCGTTTCTTGATCGCGTTGACTTACCTTGCCCCATGCACTAGAGTTACCGCCGCTATTCAAATTAATTGTGGAGGCTACTCCTCGATTAGGTCGACTGGATTTTCCCGCGAAGGCCCGGTGTCCGGGTGGCCCCTCGAGGGACTGATTTCCAAACATAATTACTTCAGGAGGATCGATGAAAAGGATTTTACTGCTTTTAAGTGCCGTGGCACTTCTAACCGGCGGCTGCGCTCAAAAACC
>DATNNY010000050.1:0-5589 GCA_035601635.1 Pyrinomonadaceae bacterium | reverse complement strand
GGCCCTGAGTTTGATCGGATCGATTGGCGCGGCACTCACTCTGGGCTTGCGCGCCGCGAATGTTTTAGTTGCTTTGCTCGTCTTGCCTCTTTACATCCCGGTCCTGATCTTCGGAGCTGGCGCAGTCCAGGCCAGTGTTGGTGGTACGAGTCCACAACCGTATCTGCTGCTGCTCGGTGCGACGCTGGTGCTGACATTGGTTTTTGCACCATGGGCGACGAGTGCAGCCTTAAGGATATCTGTGGAATGATGGGTGAACGACAAACTTCAGGAAGCTCTGATCAAGTTGGTGAAAGGTTTGTCTATAAGCCCGCGAAGCGCGGCGATAGCATAAAGCCTGGGGTGGAGCGAAGCGAAACCCCAGGATCATCTGAGTAGAAGGAAAGAGCCCGCGAAGCGCGGCGACAGCGGTTGATCATGAGCAACTCCCAGGTTTTGGGCTGTCGCACACTTCCCGCGCTCGGTTTTTCCGGGTCGTCAACCTGGGGTTCCGGCTTCGCTCCACCCCAGGCTTTATGCTTGCACCCGCTACGCGGGTTTGGAAAAGGAAGCTCGCAGTAACTTGATCAGAGCTTCATGAAGTTTGTCGATGACATTACAACGGTCATTTTCGAAGTCAGGCAACAAAGTAAAAATTGTCGAACACTAGATCCAATGTCCAACCGAAACATAAACTGGTACAAATACGCAGCTCCTGCGAATTTCTATCCGCTCGCGGGCAAAATGATCCCCTGGTTCGCCGTTCTGACAACTCTGCTTTTCATCGCCGGCTTGTACGTTGGATTTTTTGTCGCACCGACTGATTTTCAACAGGGCGAAGCTTACCGAATAATTTTTGTTCACGTACCCGCCGCCTGGATGGGAATGTTCCTGTATGTGCTGATGGCTATTTACGCCGGTGTCGGCTGGGCCTTCAACGCGCGGCTGGCATCGATGATGGCGACGGCCATTTCCACGACTGGCGCGATCTTCACCTTTATCTCGCTGGTGACAGGATCGCTCTGGGGCCGGCCGGCGTGGGGAGTGTGGTGGGTCTGGGACGCACGGCTGACCTCGACCCTGATTCTGATGTTTCTATACATCGGATTCATTTCGCTGCAATCGTCCATTGACGATCCGCGGCGGGCCGATCGCGCCGGAGCCGTTCTGGCACTCGTGGGAGTGATCAATGTCCCTATCATTTATTTTTCGGTGCAATGGTGGAACAGCCTGCATCAGGGCGCAACGATCACCGCCAGGAGTTTTAAAATGGCGCCCAGTATGCTCGCGGCGATGTTGATTCTGTTGGCGGCGTGCTGGATGTATTCGATCACTGTGATTCTGGTGCGCGTGCGCTACATTATTCGAGAGAGAGAACGCGAATCGCCATGGTTGGCCGAAGCCTTAGCGTAGGGGCAGGGCTTGTCCCTGCCCGTCTTAGCTTATGAACTGGTCAAAGTTTTTTTGGATGGGTGGTTACGGACTTTATGTCTGGGGATCCTACGGCGTGACCTTCGTTTTGCTGGGCGGCGAAATACTAATGCTGCTGAAGCGAAAACGAGATCTCGCCCGAAGAGAGCATCCTCGGGAACGTTCAGATCATAACTCGCAACTGGAAAACTCATTCCAGGAGATTCAATGAAGAAGCGTCACAAGAGAATTGTCTTTATCGTTACCAGCCTGGCCGCGCTTGGCCTAGCTGCGTGGCTCGTCTTGGGCGCCTTTCGGAATAATCTCGTCTTCTTTTTCAGCCCCACGCAAGTCGCTGCAAAAGAAGCGCCGGTGGGGCGCACGTTTCGGATTGGCGGTCTGGTTGAAGCCGGTACTTTGAAACGCGATACCGATGGACTGACTATTCGGTTTTCCGTCACGGATACTGCTACCACTCTGCCGGTCGTCTATAAAGGAATCCTGCCCGATCTTTTCAAGGAAGGGCGCGGTTGTGTAGCTCAGGGCAAGGTGGGTGCGGACGGGGTCTTCTATGCCGACCAAATAATGGCCAAGCACGACGAGAATTATATGCCGCCCGAGGCTGCGCGAGCTTTAGACCAGGCGAAAGACATGCAGAAGGTGAAGAACTCGGCGAACGAAGCGGCAAGGACGCTATCGAAATAAATAAGATGGTCACATGCCCCTTCAAGTCTATCCAAGTGTTCACGCGTCCGGATCAATCCCTGACGGATGGGAGCCGATCAAAGGTGGTACAATCAAGTACCCAGTACGGAACGCGGCGCTTCGCACTTATCTTCGAGAACTGTTGCCCGGAAAATGGCAAAAGGTTATTAAGGCAGGTAACATCGGTGAAGCGCACTACTTTGAGCATCAGTCTGGCAAAGTCGCTGGAGTAAAGTTTTTCCGAGGGGAACCGGGACGATAAACAGCATGACTAGCGTGATCGATCTCCAGATGCTTCTCTCCAATTCGGATAGAACGCCTGAGCAGAAGTTGGCCCTCTTTGCCTGGTTGAATCTGGGGATTGTTGAATCGTTAGCCGGCGGTCTCATGACAGCTACGGATGCAGTTCGAATTTTCTTCAATGCCAAGAACTCTCTTTTCGTGCGGCAAGATCTAACCGAGCGCCGAGCCGACGGCATAATGAGTCACGGTGTGCAGTTAGCCGATCTCTTCGATGTGTTGCCGGCGGAAGAAGCACAACGAGAGTTTCAACGCGAGTTGGCCACGATACGCTCTCTTTGCCTGAGCATACTAGAGGAGAAGCGATTGGCGGCTTAGAATTCACCGCGCAAAGCCTCGTGTGTCTAAGCACGTATATCTGCTCGACCAGCCTCAATTGAAGTATGAGCCACGACGATTATTCCCCGAGGCGCCTAAAACTTGATAAAAGCGCGGGTTCAACCAGTGCCGACTTGCCCGCGTTCCTGTCTCGGCCAAAAGACTCACTCGTTTATCACGGGTTCTATTTAGTCGATGAAACAAGAACTGATGGCTGGTGCTTCGGTGCCATCACCGATTTTGAAGACGATGAAGGTTGTGAATGGGGAGATGGTTTTGTGGTTGCTCCGGATGGCCGAAGAGCAGGAATCGTTTGGGAAGTAGGAGAAGGTGAGATTCGAGTCGTGGCTCCGCCGGACGAATCACGTTGGGGAGTGTATGCCGTTTGCTTTCCGCGAATGGTTAGAACGGTCGATGACTTAGTTTTCAATTTTCGCCAGATTCTCCCCGAGCTAAAGAAAAGATACCAAGATGTGAGTCAACTAAATGATTCCTGAAATTGGACAAATCGCACTGATCCTGGCGCTCATGCTGGCAGTAATGCAGGCAACGCTGCCGCTGACCGGCGCGGCCCGTGGCGTTCCGCAACTGATTGCCCTCGCCCGGCCCACGGCCCAGGCGCAATTTATTTTTGTAGCCATTGCCTTCTGCTGCCTCGCCTATTCATTCATCAACAATGATTTCTCGGTGCTGAATGTAGCTACCAACTCAAACTCGCAACTGCCGCTTCACTACCGACTGGCCGCCACCTGGGGATCGCACGAAGGCTCGCTGCTGCTTTGGACTTTCATGCTCAGCATCTGGATGGTTGCAGTGACCTTGTTCAGCAATCACCTGCCCAAAGAAATGGTCGCCCGCGTGTTGGCCGTGATGGCGGTGATCAGCACGGGCTTTCTACTGTTCATGTTGTTGACCTCGAATCCGTTTCAGCGCCTGCTGCCCGTTCCGCCTGACGGCCGCGATTTGAACCCACTGCTGCAGGACCCGGCGATGGTCGCGCATCCGCCGATGCTCTACATGGGTTACGTGGGCATGTGCGTCGCATTCGCATTCGCGATTTCAGCGCTGATTGGTGGGCGGCTGGATGCGACCTGGGCCCGCTGGTCGCGTCCCTGGACCACGGTGGCGTGGATGTTCCTGACCTGCGGCATCGCTTTGGGAAGCTTCTGGGCTTACTACGAACTGGGTTGGGGCGGCTGGTGGTTCTGGGATCCGGTCGAGAACGCTTCGTTCATGCCCTGGCTGGTCGGCACGGCGTTGATTCACTCGCTCGCGGTTACGGAAAAACGCGGTGGATTCAAAAGCTGGACGGTGCTGTTGGCGATCGCTGCGTTCTCTTTGAGTTTGCTCGGAACATTTCTGGTGCGTTCGGGCGTGCTTACCTCGGTGCATGCGTTCGCCACCGATCCCAAACGCGGCATCTTCATTCTGGGCTTTCTAACATTTGTGATCGGAGGTTCACTGGCGCTGTACGCCTGGCGGGCCAAGCAGGTCGGCCTTGGTTCCAAATTCGAAGTCCTCTCTCGCGAGTCGCTCCTGCTCACGAACAACGTGCTGCTGATCGTCGCCGCGGGATCGGTTTTGCTCGGCACGCTGTATCCACTGTTTGTCGATGCGCTCAACCTGGGCAAACTTTCTGTGGGTCCGCCATATTTCAATAGTGTCTTTGTGCCTTTGATGGCGCCGGCGGCGTTTCTGATTGGCGTGGGACCGATTGCTCGCTGGAAACACGCAAAGATTCCCGAACTCGCCGTTCGTTTGAGATTGGCTTTCGTGTTGAGTCTGGTCACCGCCGTCATCTTGCCGTTTGTAATTGGCGGCTGGAAGTGGCGCGCCAGCCTCGGACTATTATTGTTCTGTTGGATCATAGCCACCTCTATCCAAAATATTTGGAGCAGAGTGCGCAGCCAATCCGGCGAATCGAGCCTGCTGAGCAGATTGAAGGCGCCGCCGCGCAGCTATTACGGGATGCATCTGGCCCACATTGGCGTGGCCGTGTTCATTGCCGGCGTCACGGTGGTGACGAGTTATCAGACTGAGAAAGACGTCAAGATGAATATCGGCGACACCGTCAGCGTCGGTGGTTATGAATTCCGTCTGAACAATCTGGCCCAGTACAAGGGACCGAACTTCCAGGCGGTGCGTGCGGATATGGAAGTCACAAAAAATGGGGGGCCGGTGGCGGTCATGCATCCCGAGAAGCGCGCCTTTACAGTTTCCGGAAACGCTACCTCTGAGACGGCGATCGATCGCAGTGTCTGGCGAGATCTGTATTTGTCACTCGGTGACGAAATCCCCGGGGGCGGCTGGACCGTGCGCGTGTATCACAAGCCACTGGTCAACTGGATTTGGGGCGGCGCTTTGCTGATGGCGATTGGCGGAGGGTTCGCAGTTACCGATCGAAGGTACGCGCTCGCGTCGCGAAAGCGGGCCACTGAGGCTCCTTCAGGCAAGGCCGAGCAGGTATCCAAGGTAGTTACCACGGCCGCAACTTCTGCCGTTGACTAGACCATGAATCGATTGTTGCTATTACCTCTGGTTCTCTTCATCGGCCTGGTGGCTTTCCTGTTGGTGGGCCTGCGTCGCGATCCGCACGAAATTCCTTCGCCGCTGATCAATAAATCTGCGCCCGCATTTCAGCTAAAGCAACTGCAAGATCCGACGAAGACTTTCTCTGCCCAGGAGATGCGCGGCAGAGTCTGGCTGCTGAATTTTTGGGGGACCTGGTGTGTCGCTTGCCGGGAGGAACATCCACTGCTGATTCAGTATGCAAAGACCAACGCCGTTCCGATCTACGGAGTGGATTACAAAGATGAGCGAGCGACTGCCATGCAAATGTTGGTTGACGAGGGCAACCCGTACACTCTGACGGCGTCC
>DATNNY010000049.1:0-3670 GCA_035601635.1 Pyrinomonadaceae bacterium | reverse complement strand
ACAATCATTGATTGGTGCCGCGCGCACGTCAGCGCATATAAGGCTCCTCGGATCGTCCAATTCGTTGATGCACTGCCGAAGAATGCGTCTGGCAAGGTGATGTGGAAAAAGCTTCAAGAGATCGAATGGCGCGGTCTCAATCGCTAATTTGGCCTACTCTGCCGGAGAGCCATCGATGGAAGGCGGTTGTCACGTTCTGGCGGCTCGGGTAACTGATCTCTTTGATAGGCATTTACGTCTGGGGCATAAGTCCATGAGCGGAAGGCGATGAAAAGAACTCGCACCGGAGCTCGGGTTCCGAACGATCGGGCTGGTCTCAGCTATCTGGGGCAAGCTATCGACGAAGGTACGATCGTTGAACGCCAGGAAGCCTCGGTGGGTCGGATGCGGGGACGGATACTCCTGACTGCAATCGCTTTGTTTGCTGAACGGGGCTATGAATCCTGCAGTATGCGTACGATCGCGAGCGCGGTTAGGCTAAAGGCGCCCACTCTCTATAACTATTATCCGTCGAAGGAAGCACTGCTTATTGAAGCTATTGAATTTGGGATGAATGACTTCTTCTCCTACGTCTTCCACGAACTCGACCAGAAGCCGCGCAGCGAACGCCTGTTTGAAATTGGTCGTCGGCACGTGGACTACAAGATTCGTCACAGAGTGATCGCAAGAGCAAACGACCGCTTAATTGATCCGCAGTTCAGCAAAATGTTCCTTTCCGAGAAGGATCGTAAGCATTTCGAAAAGCGACTGGATGAGTATCGCCACAAAATACACGATCTCGTAAGTGAAATTGTTGGATCAAATGGCCCTGTCGATCCCATGTTCGTGACGCTCTCCATCATGAACCAATGGGATCGCGCCGCATACTGGTACAACCCCGATGGCATGCGAACTCCTGAAGAGGCGGTCGACCAGATATTGATCCTGTCCGGTCGGCTCCTGGGGCTGGGCAACATCTGCATCTCAGCGAAGAACGACAAAAAGAAGTTAGCACCAGGGGATCAAGCAGATCATTAGCGATTTGATCCAAGCGGTGCGTATGCAGCTTTCATGCTGTGCGAATGACGCCACAGCTCATGGATGATAGGATGGCGGAAGGTACGATGGCGGGCGACTTCAGCAAGGATAGCGAGTTTTCAGGCACCAAGGCAGTCGAGGACCGCCATCGCTTTGACGAGATCCAGCTCGATGCTTGGATGCGACAACATGTCGAAGGGTATGCCGGCCCGTTGATCGTCCAGCAGTTCAAGGGCGGGCAGTCCAACCCGACCTACCGGCTAGATACGCCCGGTCGTTCTTATGTGATGCGCCGAAAACCGTTCGGTAAATTGCTGCCGTCTGCGCATGCGGTGGACCGCGAATTCCGCGTCATTTCTGCGCTCGGCAAGCAGGGCTTTACGGTCGCGCAGGCCTATGCGCTTTGCACCGATGACAGGGTCATTGGAGCCTCCTTCTACATCATGTCGGTGGAAGAGGGTCGGGTGTTTTGGGATCCCACGCTGCCTGGCCAGGCGCCGGAGATGCGCCGCAAGATCTTCAGCAGTAAGATCGAGACGCTGGCGAAGCTGCACATGTACGATCCCGAAAAGATCGGCCTTGGCGATTTCGGCAGGCCCGGCAATTATTTCGCGCGCCAGGTCGATCGTTGGACCAAGCAGTATCGCGCGTCCGAGACGCAGCATATTCCGGAGGTCGAAAAACTGATCGTATGGCTGCCGAAGACCCTGCCGGAGCAGAAGCGCGTCTCCATCGTCCATGGGGACTACCGGCTCGACAACATGATCTTTCATGCTACTGAGCCGCGCGTGATTGCGGTGCTGGACTGGGAATTGTCGACGCTTGGCGATCCGATGGCCGACTTCACCTATCTGTTGATGCAATGGATCATGCCAGGGCTGGAGCGCGCGGATCTGAAAGCGCTCAACATCCCCAGCATGGAAGAGGCGGCCCGGATCTATTGCACTTACACCGGCACGGGTTTGCCGGACCTAAACTGGTATTTTGCCTATAACCTTTTCCGTCTGGCCGGCATCGCGCAAGGTATCGCCGGCCGCATCCGTGACTCCACCGCCGCCAACGCCAAGGCGATCGAGTCCGCCAAGCGCACGGTCCCGCTCGCAAAGGCGGCTTGGGAATGCGCGCAGAAGGCGGGCGCGAGTTAACCGATTAGGGTCATTCGCGTCACTTTGACGGTGTCCCCGTGACATCCGCTAATCCGCCGATAACGGACATGTTCGGCAGGAATCGGCGCAAAACGCTATGAGGCGGGCACACCGGGCGGATCTTGACCTGAGCCACGCTAGTGGGAGACAACGCGACCGTCTCCGCGTCTGCTCACTTCCACAACTTAAGACCCCACGCGTCGAATCATCGTCGTTCCAGGATGACAATTCCGAAATCTTGTTCAGGGCTATCTTGAGTGCTCGCAATTCGACGTCGCTCAGGTCGAGATTGCAAACCACCGGAATTTTTGAAAGGCCCAATTTTTTGGCGGCTATGACCACGGCCCAACCGTCGATGACCCTCTTTTCGTGATCGACGAGGATCGGTGTTACGAAGCCGTAGGCCTTTAGGAGGTTGACAAGATGATCAATTTGTTCGGGAGGATGCCGTCGGGTTTGGCGCCCGAGTTGTTTAAGTTCGGCTATCTCTGCGAGCGTAGCCGCGAGATCGCGATAATAATCTTTGTGCCCTCGCGGGCCGAGCTGGTCCATGTTCGACCCCCTAAGCGTACGTCCGAAACAAGATCGCGTAGGGGTTGCTTAGCAGGCCGCTGCAGGTTGATATTCAGCACATATTCGAGGGTTTGGTCTTGCGCTTCGAGCGCCTGAGGAAGTATTCGAGGCTGTCCCGATTCGGTATTCGATGGCCTTTTTTTCTCATATATTCAAAGGCTTGTTCGATGACCCTTTCATGGCGCCCGTTACGGCGACCTTTATCGGTGTGCTTTAATATTTCGATATAATTCGATATAAAAGGCAGCCTGCCTTACGGCTGCTTCGTGAAGTCGGGTCAGTCCGTCCGTTGCGCGCCATACGGGGCGTCCGCGTCGGCGAGGCAGCTTCAAGGCTTTATAAAACGAATCAACTTCGGCCAAATCAGTCATTTCACCTACTCCTTCGACTAAATCTCTCAACTACTCATCTATTAATTTGTCAAATGCCGTACCGGTTCCAACGAGCGTAGCGGTAGAAAGGATCCTCGGTTCGCTGAATGACAGATTACGGAACGCCGGCTTCTGAGAATCGCACGCGCTCGCGCGACATGGTCGAACCGCCATCGCCGCTTTGCAACTGAACTGGAGCGGTCTGGGGCAATGAATTTCGGATCAAATCCGGCAACAACAAATTGACGAAGGTTTGCAGTTTGCTGCATCGCAGCGCGGGGTGCTTTCGGACCTTCGCTATTAGACCCGTCTGGCCCTGGAAGCGGCGCTCAGCGCAGACAAAGTGCTCGATTCAAGCTGAGTTTTAGTCCATTCTACTTTAGAACCTTCTCTTCGAGATAGGCATCCGCTCGGCGGACGACCGGGTTAGGGATTTCGGTTTCTGCTTTGGAGCTCGGCATGGGACAGGCTGGTGAAAAGTATGTTCGCTCAGTCGGTGGCGAACTGGTGTCGTCTTTGATCACCGACACGACCAGCATGCGAATAGAAGTCCTTCGCAGGGAG
>DATNNY010000048.1:0-2609 GCA_035601635.1 Pyrinomonadaceae bacterium | reverse complement strand
TTCCTCAATGGCCTCGCGTTCTACGAGGCGAGGCTCGACAAGGGTACGGCTTAACTGATTGCGTCTCGATGAATGTTTGTCATGGTCGAAGCATCACCGAGGTGCTGACGAACGACCAACACTTTGCGCAAGAGGGCTTCGCAATCCTGTGATTGCCTCCTGAGAAGCGAAGAGGCGCGCCGTAACGGTCGTATCTCGCACCAGACTCAGTACTTGAAAACCAGTGACTAATGGAATTCAGCTGATGTAAGAATTTACGTGGGTTCGGAGCTGTTACCCCATGGTCTATTTGAGGTCGAACAGCAGAATCTCGGCGTCTTTGGACGCACGTATTTTGAGCAAGGTTTCATCACTAATCGCTGCGCCATCACTTGCCTTCAAAGTTGTGCCGTTTAGGTCCACCTCACCTTTGACAACCTGAACCCATGCGTGGTGGCTCAGCGCCAGTTCATGTAGAACTCCTTCTCCGGCTTTGAGCAAGGCGTTGTAAAGCTTCACATCCTGATGAATCGTAACTGAACCTTCGGTGCCATAGCGGGATGCGACCAGTCTCAGCTTGCCGCTTCTTTCCGATTTGGGAAATTCGCGCTGTTCATAATCGGGCTTAAGCCCTTTTAGCTCAGGAACAATCCAGATCTGAAGAAAGTGGGTCGGGTCGGTCTGCGAGGGATTGAATTCGCTATGACTCACACCAGTACCAGCAGTCATGCGTTGCACTTCGCCCGGCCGAATCACGGAACTCGTACCGGTGCTGTCTTTGTGTGCAAGTTGGCCATCAACTACGTAAGACAAAATCTCCATGTTGTCGTGGGAATGAGTTCCGAAGCCTTGACCTGGGGCGACAAAGTCCTCGTTGATGACTAGAAGATCACCAAATCCGGACCACTCAGGATCGTAATGTCGATTGAAAGAAAAAGTATGGTTACTATCCAACCACGACGTCTGTGTCTTGCCTCGCTCGCCGGCCTTTCTTATCTTGATCATCGGTTTCTCCTGCCGGTGATTCTCTCAATAGCAACTTCACGCCGCACGCAGAATCACTCGGCTCTGGTTAGTTTGGTTGCGCTCTGGGACCACCCTCATCTTTATAATTCGGCACGCTTCGTCTCCCCATATCGCTACTGCGCAGGAATTCCGACTAAAGCGTGCCGTTATCCACCCCCACTGGACGGCGCATTCAGGACTTCACTGCTTGAACGTCAAGCGAAATCGTTACTTCATCGCTAACCAGAATTCCGCCTGTCTCGAGTGCGGCGTTCCAGGTCAGGCCGAAGTCCTTTCGGTTAATTCTTGTAGTCGCCGAAAAGCCTACCCGTGTGTTCCCCCAAGGGTCTTTTGAGGGCGCGCTCGGCCCTTCGACAGTGAAAACGACTTTGCGCGTCACTCCGCGAATTGTCAGATCGCCTTCCACTGCCAGTTCGCCCTCTGCTCTGCGAGTGACCTGTGTCGAAACGAACGAGAGCGTCGGGAAATTTTCAACGTCGAAAAAGTCCGCGCTCTTTAAATGTGTGTCGCGGTCACCGTGGCTCGTGTTGATCGAGGCCGCTTCGATGGCTGCTTCTATTCGAGAATTGGTCAAATCACCTTCGTCCAGCTTGAATACGCCGCTGATACCGGTGAATTGTCCTTTCACATTCGAGATCATCATGTGTTTGACCTTGAATTCGGCCGTCGAGTGGACGGGATCGATGTTCCAGGTCGTAGTTGCGGTTTGCAATACATTAGCTGCGCTCATTTTTCTCCTTTTACCTCCAGGGACGTTATAACGATAGTCGTTATAACGAGTAATGTGTCAAAAAAATTAGGCCAGCCGGTCGCAGCAGGCCGTTAACAGGTCGCTCAGTTCTCTCAGTCGTTTCTCGCTCAGGTGACCCAATTGCTGGCGATGCGTATCCTGCACAGGTTCATCGAGCCGCGCGAGCAGTGCATATCCCTCGGACGTTAGTCGAGCCGTCACCGTCCGGCGATCCTTGCTTTCCCGGCTGCGCGAGATGAACCCCCGCTTTTCCAGCCGGTCGAGGAGTCGAGTAATGTCGGGGTCCCGGGTGATCATTCGGTTACTGATTTCGCCACACGGAAGACCGTCAGGAGCGCCGCGCAAAATCCGCAGCACATTGTATTGGTTCATCGAAAGGTCTTCCTTCTTCAGTAACTGGGCTGGTCGCCGGGACAACATATCGGTAACCCGCAGCAGCGTGACAAACGTGCGCTCATGCTCATTCTTGATTGGTTTTGACTTGCCGGTTTTCCTCACGTGGTAACGATAGTCGTTATAACGGCAATTTGTCAAGACATTTTTTGGCGTCACTACCAAAAACTCCGTCACCACTGTAATCATTGAAGTTAGCCAGATGGGTTATTAATCTCCGACGACCATGAACTCTGTCGCCTGCTCACTATTTTTCGTGCTGCGGTCCTCTATCCGGACGGTATTGTCAACTTAACGATAATTTCGCTGATGCCACCACCGCAGGTTGCGCAAGCGTGCATCCTCAGTGCTACCAATGGCAGCCAGTTCCATCGGTTTTCGCTTAAGTTGACAATGCCTACAGTTCTTCTATTTACTCTCTTGCGGATCAAGCGTCTTTCTGCGACGAGTTAGCGGCTTA
>DATNNY010000047.1:0-2047 GCA_035601635.1 Pyrinomonadaceae bacterium | reverse complement strand
GGCTTCGATATTTCTCGCGGCGAGGCGGCCTTCACGCAGTCCATGCTGGGCTGTCGGCGGATGAAAGTTCCCCGTCTTAGTATCGGGCACCGCGGCGGTATCGCCCGCGGCCCAAAGCCCTGCGAATCCGGGAATCGCGAGGACATCGTTGACTAGGATCCGGCCTTTCTCCCTTTGGACCGGCAATTGATCAATCACAGGGCTTGGTTTTACACCCGCGGTCCAGAGAAGGGTCTCGGCAGCTATTGAGTTGCCGTCGCTAAGAGTAATCAGCGAGCCATCGTAGCTCGCGACGCGCGCGCCCTTGATCACTTCCACCTTGCGTTCCCGCAGCTTGAGTTCGGCGTAACGCCCAAGTTTCTCACCCAATTCGGGCAAGAGGAAAGTGCCAGAGTGAACGATTACAACTCGAATCAGTTCCGCACTTAATGACGGATAAAATCGCACCGCATCGCGAACAAGGTCGTTCAGCGCACCGGTTGTTTCCACACCAGAAAAACCGCCACCCGCGGTCACGAAAGTGAGCAAGCGCCGGCGGTCGGAGTCTTCCTTCTGGAGCGTCGCCTGCTCCAAAGAGGCGATGACGCGATCGCGCAGCATCGCGGCCTCGATCAAGCTCTTCATGGTTACCGCCCAGTCGCCGACACCGGGTAGGCCAAAGAAGTTTGTCTCTGATCCCACCGCGAGCAGCAGATGATCGAATTCGAACGTGAGCTCGAACCTGGCCACTCCGCCAGTGCAACGGACTTGGCGGGCGCTCAAGTCAATGCTTTGCACTTCGGCTTCGACAAACCTGACGTGGCGAAGAATGCGGCGGAGCGGGTTCACGATATCACCTGGATAAAGGTCGCCAGCCGCGACCTCATGCAGCATGGGAGTGAACAGGATGAAATTTTCGCGGCTGATTAACGTAACCTCGATGTCATCGCGGCGAGCGAATTTTTTGTCGAAATACATTGCTGCGCTGAGCCCAGCGAAGCCGCCGCCGGCTATGACAATTCTGGTTTTCATTTTGATGGTCTTGCTGTGTGAGTTAGTGCGCGTTATCAAACTGCGGATGTGGCTTGCCACTTCCTGGTGTGGACCGAGGGCTGATGGTCTTCCTTAAAAACATGGCGCAGCCAGAAATGGTGAATAAGCCAGAGGTAACACAGGACAATTCCAAACACCAATGAAGCGACAAGGTATACACTAATCATAGTTTCATTGTCATTGCGCGAACTTAGTATCCAACCCCACATCCTCAGGGATTATCTTTGGATACGTAGGCATGCTTGACGAAGGTGATGTCATGAATAGTTGAGGCCTCCGAAGGCGGGTTTCCGTACTTGCTTCCGGAAGGATCGCTGTCTTTGGCATAGTTGACCGTTGCAGTGTCTATCCACTTCCGGCTGGAGGAGTGCCCATCTGCCCAACTAAAGGTGCAGCTTTGGCCATGAAAGACCGCCGGCGAATCCATAAAGGTGGTGCCGGCAAAATCATTGGCTGGCGTGCCGTTCAAATTGATCACCCAGGTGCCCGAATTTTCCCCGCGCGGGTCGTTTTCTTCCATCCACAAAATCTTTTCGCTCGGGTGCAGGACGTGGGCCCGGCGGGTAATGATGCGGTCGAAGGGGACACCCTGCCACGCCTGGCCGTCAAAACCGGTCGTGCCGGCGTAACTGCCATAAGAGAATCCCTGGCCGACGGGACGGCGATAGCGCGAGTCCGACGGACAATGGATGATGTCGGCGGTCTTGAGGTATTGCGAGAGGGCGCCCTGCCGCACGCATTCATGCATGAGGAAAATCTCCTTCTGTTGCGGCGCCATATTGTTGGCCTCGGGCGGAATGACCGGCAGGCTGGGAGCCCGCGAGTAAGGCGGTTGATACCGCCAGGGGCGCTGTGTGTGCCCCTGGTTATTGGCGGTATCGGCGTTGTTAAAATTAACTATCTCGTCCTGATTATCGTCCGCGTACATCGTCCAGGACAGAGCCAACTGTTTGTGATTGTTGAGACAGGTGGACATCGTCGCCTTGAGCTTGGCCCGGCTCAGTGCGGGCAGCAG
>DATNNY010000046.1:0-2357 GCA_035601635.1 Pyrinomonadaceae bacterium | reverse complement strand
AGATTATAACGAGCAATGTTAAGCGGCAAGAGTGGCGAGGGAGTTCACGGCGAGCTGGATGCGAGAATCTCGTTTTTAAGTTTGCCTTCCTAACTCAGCGAAAACCTCATCCGCATCAACCGCGCCAAGCTCTCCAGCACGATAGGCAGCCATGCGGCTTTCAGCTTCCTTCAACCATAACGCGTTGAGTTCGGCGTCGGGTTTGTCGAGGCTCGTGATCAGGCTTTCGACCAGCGCGGCGCGGGCATTCGGGGATAATTGTAGCGTCTGACGTAACAGAGTTTCGGCCGAAGCTGACATGGCGTGTGACTCCTTACTTGACTAGGTGAACTCTATCAAAGGCTCGCGACGAAATCTACACCGCAGGCGTTCGATTCCTTACTGCAACCTTGATCCCATCCTTTGGTCTCAGTGACATCGCCGGATAAATGGTCACTGAGTGATTCGGATCAAGTTCGAGGCGAAACCGCTGTCCAATCGCCGCCAGGCACAGAACAATCTCCATGATCGCGAATGACGCGCCGATGCAAGCCCGGGGCCCGCCGCCAAATGGAAAGTAGGCGTATTTCGGTAGCTGCTCAACAAAGTCTTCCGTCCAACGTTCAGGACGGAATGCTTCCGGCTCGTCAAAAAACCGGGAGTCTCTTTGCGTGGCCCACTGAAACATGAACACCTGGGTGCCGGCCGGCACGCGATAGCCGCCAATTTCGCAATCATTGATTGCTTCGCGACCCAAACCATATGCCGGCGGGTAAAGGCGCATGGATTCTTTGGCAATCTGCTCGGTGAATTTCAAACGCGGCAGATCGGCCATGGTCGCCGCGCGCCCGCCGAGCACTTCATCAAGCTCCGCGTGAAATTTTCTTTCCGTATCCGGATTTGTACCGAGCAAATACCACGACCAGGCCAGCGTCAACGCCGTGGTTTCGTGGCCGGCGAGAAATAGCGTCATCACCTCGTCGCGCAATTGCCGGTCATTCATCCGGCTGCCGTCTTCATCGCGTGCGGCCAGCAGCATCGACAACAGGTCGCCTTTGTCTTCGCCCGACGCGCGCCGTTCTGAGACAATCCGGTAGACGACTCTATCGATTTTTTTTGCCAGCGCGTGAAAGCGCAGGTGGGTGGGCGTCGGCAAACGATTATTGAGAATCCAACCGAGCGTTGCTTGGGCAGCGAAAGGCTTAACCAGCTCTTTCAGGGTCGCGCCGACGTGATCGACATCGCTCGAAACGTCTGCACCGAACAGACATTGAACTACGATCTCGAGCGTCAGACGCATCATGTCGCGATGAATGTCGCGGCTCTCGCCTTCATTCCATTTCGCAGTTAGACGGGTTGTGTAATCGACCATCACCTGGCCATACGACGCGACCCGCTCGCGATGAAACGCCGGTTGCGAAAGACGGCGCTGCCGTTTCCACTCTTCGCCCTGACTGGTCAACAGACCGTTGCCCACCAGCCGCTGAAAGAAATTAGAGCGCAGCGACATTGACTTGATGAAGTTCTTCGCGTTTGTTACCAGGACGTATTCGACTTCGTCGGGGTGGTAAAGAAAGATGGCCGGCACATAGAGGAAACGCATCCAGACCACGTCGCCAAATTCGTCCCGGCAACGTTCGATGAAGCTAAGCTGATCGCGATTGAAGTCGCGCATCACGCCCATTATGGGAGTGCCCTTCGGACCAGGCGGGCGCGAGGCTGCAATTGGTTTTGGCCGTCGGATCGGAAGGTTTTCCGTTATGTTCATGCAATTCCAGATAGCCAGATGTTTATTCAACGCAAAGGAGCGCAAAGACTCTGCGGTCCTTTGCGAGAACCTTTGCGTTTCTTTGCGTTAATATCCCTACTGGGCGAGACTCACTTCAAAAGGTCCACATAGATACCCGGCTCGCTATCGGGAATCACGATTGCTCCCACAGCTCTCTGATAGAGATCTTTCGGCCCCGCGCTGCCAATCACCGCATAAACATAACCAAGCTCGCGCAAGCCCCACAAGCTCGCAATCAGCAGGGCCGTGCCGATGCCGTGTCCGCGTTCATGCTCGGCCACGCCGGTTGGACCAAAGAATGCTCTGCGCGTGCATTCGTATCCGGCGAAGCCAATCACTCGACCCGCGCGCGTGGCAATCACGACCGACACCGGCTTATTGGCAAAGCCAACCGAAATCTCATCAGCCCAGGCAATAGAGAAGTTGTCTTTAATGAACTCGCGCACCGGAGTGATTTCAAACGGTTGGGCGCGGCGAATGTTGATGCCTTGGTCAGCCAATCGATCAAGCGACGGCAACTTCAGAAGATTTACCAGCAGGTCGGGCATCGTGAGGTTCAGTTTAGCGGAGATGTTTGCGCGAAGCGAGA
>DATNNY010000045.1:0-2500 GCA_035601635.1 Pyrinomonadaceae bacterium | reverse complement strand
TATCGGCAAAGCCAGGTATGAAAGTGGGAAAGCCCTGGTAACCGTTACCTTTGAAAACTTCGGTCAGCCAAAATCATTTGTCTTTACTCTGGTGAACGGGCGAGGCGGTTGGCGAATAAACAACATTGAATACGGCGAGGGACGATCCCTGAGAGGATACCTGAAAAGCTAATCCCGACTCACGGACCCACGGAAAGTTCTTTACTTTCGCCAATCTCACGCCCTATAGTACAGCCCGCAATTTCCATTTTTCGTTTTCTCACCCCCGAATGATCTCTCGTCCGAGGTCTCGACGAATGAATAGCTTGAGCAGACGCCAGATAATCGTCGCGACCCTCTGCTTCTGCCTGGCCTGGCCTGTGCCCGGCGCCCGATTAACGGTGCAGGCGCCGGCTTCGCCTCCCAAAGAAGAATTCAAATTCGGCAAGGCCGATCTCGATCTGCTCGAACAGGTAAACTTGTTGGACAAGCGGTTCGAGCGAGAGGGCCTGGTTTTTCTTGACGAACCTAGCAACGCCTACCTACAGCGAATTGGCGAATCGCTGCTGCCGCGCGATCGGAATCTCGAGCACGTGATTTGGCAGTTCCGCGCTCTTAGAGATCCCGTGCCCAATGCCTTTGCCTTGCCCAACGGATCCGTTTACGTCAATACGGGATTGATTGCCTTGCTGGATAACGAGTCGCAGTTGGCCGCCGTTATCGCGCACGAAATAACGCACGTGCTCAACCGGCACACATATCTGCAAAACCGCAGCAACCGGAAAAAGTATCTGGCCATAAACATCATCGCTGCCATCGGCGCCTGGAATCCGGTGGGAGGCGTTGCGGGCGCGGCCATCGACATCATTGCCGCAGTCTCGCCCTTAATCCTCGTAACCACGATGTTTGGGTACAGCCGTGAACTGGAAAAAGAAGCAGACCTCAGGGGTGTCGACGTGATGAGTATTGCCGAATACCCTCCCGAAGAAATGGTCAAGGCGCTGACATTATTGAGCAACGACATCGAAGGCGAGCAGTTGAAGTTTTTCTATAACGACCATCCCCAACTGAAAGATCGGATCGGCTATGTCACTGCTTACCTGGGCGGTAAAGCGAACAAGATTACCGCGGCGGCGGAACTCCACCGGGAAAAAAGGGCCTATCTCACCAATATTGAAACGGTTTCGCACCACGACATTCAGTTAGCGATCAATTCAGCCAGGTTTCGCACGGCAGTTTATCTCAGTCAAAAGTTCGCCGACTTCAGGCCGGACTCATCGGAAAATATTTTCTGGTTGGCAGATTCGTACCGCGCCCTGGGGCCGCGTTCGCCTGAGTTGACCGAGAAAGAGCTTACGAACAACGCCAAGAAGGATGCCGCAAAAAAGCGGGCCAAGCTGATGCCGGAAGAGGAAGAGCGCGACCTGCTGGCCACGCCGGCCGGACAAGCGAACTGGAAGATCAACCAGCAGAAAGCTGAGGAGCTTTACTTAAAATCGCTCAAGCTTGATAACCCCGTACCGATCGCGCATCGCGGTCTGGCCATGCTTTATGAAAAGACTGGCAGGACCAAAGAAGCAATTGACGAATACCAGAAATATCTCGACCTGGCTCCGAACGCTCTGGATCGTGAAAGAGTCCAACGCCGAATTCAAACGTTGAAAGGCTCGGGACCTTGATTTAGAAGCCTGATCCTAATTGTGAATTGGAGGCCTGCTGATTCAAGCGGCATTACGGAGTCAGTACCACCTGCGTGAGACAGAGATCAAAGATTTCAAGTGGTCTTGCAATTGGATTTTATGGGCAGACGTTCCACGTCACATGCCATCCCTCCTTTAAGCTGCGTTCAGGCGGCTTTCCCGGAGGGTTATTAGACTGGGCGTTTTACGCCCGGGGTCACAGGCATCGTATCTAAGAGCCCGTTTTAACGGGCTTAAGGTTGAAGGCTTCAGCCGCCGACGGTTCGGTTAGTTCTAAAGCACGCTGAAGCGCGCTAATAGCTCGCTTGCCCGGCGGAACCCAGCGCTAAAAGCGCTGGTCTATAAACCCTTCGGGGAGCCGTCTGAAGACGGCTGGAATCGAGGCGGGCTTCGCCAGGCCAATACAGGAAACGAAAGATCTCATGCAGCGCAGACTACTTTATCTCACCTTCTTTCTCCTTCTCGCGGCGACCACTCCGGCTACGCTCCGGGCGCAATACCTGCACCCAAAAATCAGCGGCAAGGAAACCACCATTCGCAAGGTAGTGCTGATGCCGGCCAAGGTCGACATTGTTAAGCAGAGCATGAAAGGACCCGAGGGGATGGCGGCGGAATCCGATCTGTTGAGTACTCGCGTCACTCAATTGATTATGGAAGCTCTGGCGGCAAAGCACGTCAACGCATCGAGCGGCGCTGCGGCCGGCGCGGCCGATACCCAGAAGACCTACCAGCTCTCCGACCTTCAGTCTCGGTACGACGCTTTGCTGCCCAAGATCATGAAGAAACCGAAAGATGTGAAGAAGGGGCGATTCACTCTCGGC
>DATNNY010000044.1:0-10624 GCA_035601635.1 Pyrinomonadaceae bacterium | reverse complement strand
ACCAGGAACCGTTCATAAGCATCGGCTGCTTCCTTATAACGCTCGAAGCGCGCGGCGGCTTGGCCCAGGTCAAAGACGTAGTCGGGTTCATTTGGATCGATATCCACAGCGCGCCGTAAGCCGGTGATACATTTCGCGGTGCGATTCTCGTAGTAATCGACCATCGCCAGGCCGGCAATGGCCATTGCTTCATTCCCATCGAGGGCCAGTGCCGTACGAAATTCTTCTACCGAGAGCCGAAAATCTCCTGACGCCAGCACGGCTGAACCCAACAGAGCATGAGCCCGCGCGGACAAAGGATCGATAGCTATTACCCGCGCCGCATGATCGAAAGAATCCTGTAAGCGGCGCAGTTTAAGCAGCGCGTGGCTGAGTCCCAGCCGCGCCTCTTTATCGTGTTCGTCTTTGGCCAACACTTCACGATAGAGCTGCTCGGCACGCTCAAAATCTCCGGCGCGCAAAGCTTTCTGCGCTCGGCTGCGCGCCTTTTCGTTGTCGGGTGAATGCGCTATTACAACAGTTGCCAGGGCCAGGCAAACCAAAGCCGCGGTCAGCCCGCTGATCGCTGAGAGTGAAATAAACCTGGTAAGTTTGAGTTTCATTTCTACTTCAGAATCTCGCCTGTCTTCATCGACCAAAGCACCAAATCGAGTTCATCAAAATCAATCCCGGCGTCCGTGGCGAATTGCCGCATTTTACTTTCCGTTTCCAGATAGCGGTGGCGATTGGCAGGCGGCTTGGGCGAATCGATCACGCCGAGTTCCGCCAGGCACCGCACGATGTGCTTATCCAATATGCTGTACCCTTTGAAGCCGATATTACGCAAATAGTGGCTTGCCTCTTTATAGCCAAGGCCTTTGATGCGTGGCTCGGTCGCCAGCCAATCGCGGCGATCAAAGGGATCGCTAAAACCATCTAGACGTTCGCGCAACCGCATTGCGCATGAGCCCTGCAGGTAATCGCGCGTCGTCACCACGTACTCGGGCCGAGCATTGGGAAAGCGATGTGCGCCGGCCGAAACCAAAGCGCGCGTCATTGCTTGCTGACGTCCGTTAGCGAGCAGTGGTCTGATTGCTTCGACTGAGCGCAGTCCCATCTTAGCTGATGCTCCGGCGGTGAAGATGCAAAAGACCATCTCTTCCCACAATCGTGCATCGGAAGCTGTTTTCCACACCTGGTGAAACTGTCGCAGCCGTGCCCGAATCTCGTTGCGCCGCGCCGCATGTGCGCCGCGCACACTTTCAATTGTTACCGGTTCTGGATCGCGTGCCACGAAGTCTCTTCAATGGTTGAATTCTAGGTGCGCCCTTGTTTACCTGTCAACGAAGTTACGGGCGCGAACCCTCTGCGGCGAGCACTTACTTGAGCAATGCTTCTCTCACAATTGCGCTCTAACTGTGGTAATGCCTCTGATTTGAATCACGATTCGTTTAGAGGGGGGCGTTGCCCGCCGGTCCAGCGTTACTCAAAATGAATTCAATTTCTTCTCACAGGCACCGGCGGTCGACGTCCGCCTCTAAACGGAAATAGGTCGCTACCCTGCTATCGCAGAACAAACGTTCGAGAGATGGATTCGAACCAGGAGCATCCTGCTCAAAATGCTCGGCATCAAACGTCGCGCCCGATCGTATCGGCGCCGAAAGCGACTCGGCTTTCATGTTATGATGCTGAAGGAGAGTAGATGGCGCTACGTTAGTTGGAGGCCCATGCAGTTGTTCATTAAGTCGGCAAAGATTTTCACGTTGGTGCTGCTGGGAAGCGTGTTAGCAGTCGGGCAGCAGGCCCCTCCGGCGCCGGCTCCGCAGTCTGGTCCGAAGCAAACACAGCCCCCGGTCTCCGCGCCTGCGACAGGTTCATCGACTCCCGCCGGTCTGAATCTGTCAGGCAACAATGGATTGGCTCAGCCTCCCTTCCTGACGCCGATTTATGGCCTGCAAGGCGTACTGGCCGAGACCATCGAGGGCAGTACTCTTGCCTCACAGTCAGTCGACGAGAGATTCAATCCCGCTTCTTCGATTAAATTGGCCACGAGCCTTGTGGCGTTACAGACTTTCGGGCCGGAGCACCGTTTTCTAACTTCCATATGGGCTGCTGGAGCGATCGACAAGACGACCGGAACACTGAATGGCGACCTGGTCGTTACCGGACGCGATCCTTCGTTCCACTATGAGCACGCCATAATGCTGGCCCGGGAACTGAACGTCCTGGGAATCCGCACAGTCAACGGCAACCTGATTGTAGCGCCGGGATTTACGATGAATTTCGACTGGTCGGCTAAACATTCGGGAGATGAATTCCGGAACACGTTCGACGCGGCTCGCCGCCCAGGCAGCGCCACCCGCGCGTGGATCGAGGAACGAAGTTTAGTCGCCGACAACCAAAGCCTGAGCAGCGTTCCGAGCGTGGTGATAACCGGCGAGGTCCAGGTGGGCGCAGCTCCCGCAGGAGCGATTCCGCTGCTTACTCACAAATCAAGCAAACTGGTTGACGTGCTCAAGGCTCTGCTTTGCTTTTCAAATAATTTCATGGCTGAGCGGATTGGCGAATCGCTCGGCGGTCCACAAACCATCCGCGCAACTCTGATCAGTAAACTTCAGATCAACCCAGACGAAATTGCCATGTCGTCGACCAGCGGTCTGGGTATCAATCGCTTCACGCCCCGCGCCATGATGAAAATTCTGCGCGGACTGCGTCAGGAACTACAGCGAAACAAACTTTCGCTTTCCGACATCCTGCCGGTGGCCGGAATCGATCCCGGAACATTGGAAGATCGATACACCGATCCGTTAGAGCGCGGCAGCGTGATCGCAAAAACCGGGACTCTGGTGCGAACCGATGGCGGCGCCAGCTCGCTGGTCGGGCAAATGAAAACAAAGAGCGGACGCGTGGTGCTGTTCGTCATCCTCAACCAGCATGGCAATGTAGTACGTTTCCGGCAGAACCAGGACGGCATCGTCGCCGCGATTCAAAATACCCTGGGTGGTCCGGCGGCTTTCGACTATCGGCCCATCAGGTTGTCGATGCGGCTCGCCGATTCTGATTATGAAGCCGCGAAAGCTCGCGGCGAATACGAACCTCGCAACTAGTGCTCGCGTTTTACCGATCTCCATCGACCGGCAGATCCTCAGTCAAAAAGACAAAGATGGCAGATTGAGACGGTCAGCCTGAACGAGTCGGCCGCTGCCGATCGCGGACGTGACCTCAGTCAAACAATTCTTCCCCATCTCCAGACCTAATCGACGTAAGTTCCAGTTGGCATGAGGCTTGCTCCGCGCGTAGGTGGCCAGGACCACGCTTTTCTCTGCCGCACATCCTGAAATGACTTTACCGCTCCCGTCGTTATAAAAATGAGTTCCACCGAGGCACATATCAAACTCTGCAACTCACTGATGGCCGCCGACCGCGTATGGGAGGCGACCATCGATACCCTCACCGACGCTGTTTACATCTTTGGTTCGGATAAACGCCTAAAGAAAATTAATCGCGCTGGTGAAGGTCTGGAACTCGCAACGCGCTCGTTTCTGGCAGGACGCCGTTGCTGCGATATGGTTTGGGGATTGGAAGAAACGGGGTGCATGGTTGATCGTGCCATAGCAAACGGCGCCGAGGTCGAAGTAGAACTTGGATCTGAGAACAAAGCGCAACGGCCGCTGCTGGTCCGGGTAATTCCCCACGGCCAAGATCAGCCACAGGGCCCTGTCCCCGGCTGCATCGTTATTGTCCGAGACATCTCTGAACTGCGTCGTGCCGAAGCAGAAGGAAGTAAGAATCGAGCCTTTCTCGCCAGTTTGGTGGACCTCGCACCTGATGAGATCTACACGCTTGATGTTGAGCGACGCTTTACCTGGATGAATCAGCGCGCCGAAGTCGACAGTGGATTGACGCGCTCAGTGCTGCTCGGCCAGGACTTCAACATGATTATTGCGGCTGAGTCGCAGGAAGAAGCAAATGCCGCCGTGCAATGCACTCTGGGTGGTGAAGAGAAGCAGTTCGAGGTGCGCACGATTTGTACCGACGGGCGAGTGCGCTGCATGGAGGCGCACACTTCGCCTTTGTGGAGTGATGGGAACATCACCGGTGTCATGGTCTTCATGAGTGACATCACTGAGCGCAAACTGGCCCAGGCCCGCGCCGCGCGATCCGACAAGCTGCGTGCTTTGGGCGAGTTGGCGGCCGGCGTCGCGCATAATCTCAATAATTCTTTGACGGTGATTCAGGGACGGGCCCAGCTACTCTTGATGCGCAGTTCTGCCGAGGCAGGAAATAAGAAGAGTCTCGAAATTATCACGCAAGCCGTGGGCGATTGTTCGCAGACCCTGCGGCGTTTGCTCGATTTCTCTCGCCGAGAATCGACCCGCCACCCGATGCCCGTCGATCTGGGTGAACTCATTTCATCAAGCGTCGAAATTGCAAGACCCAAGTGGCAGGCATCATCGAGCGAAAGGACCGGCACCATTGAGGTGCGCATCGAAACTCCGGCGCCGGCCTTTGCCTTGGGCGATTCGGCCGAACTGCGCGAGGTGGTGCTGAATTTGATTTTTAATGCAGTCGATGCAATGCCAAACGGCGGCACGATCGAGGCCGGCACTCGGGTGGAAGGAAAGACAGCGCGCTTCTGGATCGCGGATACCGGCGCCGGGATTCCCGCCGAAGTCATGGCGCGGATCTTCGAGCCTTTCTACACGACTAAGGGCGAGCGCGGCACGGGTCTTGGCCTCTCAGCCTCACATGGAATCATCGAGAATCACTCGGGAGAAATCAATGTAATCAGCGAGCCTGGGAAAGGCACTCGCTTCGAAGTGAGCCTGCCGCTCCACGAACCTACTTTATCCGAGGCGGCGATTCCGGTGGCGCAAAACGGCAGCACCGGGTCGGCGCGCATCCTCGTCGTCGAAGACGAAGAGAAGGTGCGAGTCCTCTTGAACGAGGCGTTTCGCGCTGAAGGTCACGAAGTAACCGAAGCCACTACCGGCGCTGAAGCTCTTAAGTTTCTGGATAAGCACGAATTCGATCTGATGGTTTGCGATCTGGGATTGCCGGAGCTGAGCGGGCTGCACGTGGCGCGCTGGATCAAAGAGTTTCGTCCCGGCTTACCGGTAATCATTGCCACTGGTTTCGCAGAAATGATCGCCGAAGAAGACTACCAAAAGGCCCGCATCGATGACGTCATCCGCAAGCCCTACTCCCTGACCGACGTGTTGAAGCGAGCGAACATGGTTCTAGCCGCGCAGCCCAGGTCCCGCGAAACCGTTCTCGTCTAACGTCCACGGATATCACTCTCTCCGTTCCCCATTTTTTTCGGCGCAATTGTGTGCTGCTTGCAGTCCGGTCATGTTCCGGGGCACTAGCCCGACCGTCAGGGAGGGCCCACTTAATGCACCTCGGAGCCCTCCCTGACGGTCGGGCTAATGCCCCGAAGACTAGCAACACACCCTTTGGATGTGTCGCTTGACACCCAGCGCATCGCAGTGAATGATGAGCGTTGAAGCTTCGGGTTTCAGAAATCAGATCGCAGAGTCTCAGATCTGAAATTTGAGATCCGAAATAATCGTCATTCATGCCTGACATCCTTCTCGTTGAAGACAAAGAAAGTCTGCGCCGCGTGCTGCGGCTGACGCTGGAGCACGCCGGCTATTCGGTCACCGAGGCCGCCGATGCGCGCGAAGCCATCAATGAAATAGGTCGTGTTCCTCACAAGGTGGTGCTGACTGATCTGCGCATGCCCCACGGCACCGGCCTGGATGTTCTGCGCGCCGCGCGCAACGCCGACGGCGACGTGCCCGTGATCGTGATGACGGCGTACGGCTCGATCGATGAAGCCGTGCAGGCGATGAAAGACGGCGCTCACGATTTCCTTCAGAAGCCGGTAGATTCGAATCATCTGCTGTTGCTGGTCGAGCGTGCTTTGGAACAGTCTCGTCTGCGCACAGAAAACATTTTGCTGCGCGAAGAGTGGTCAAAGCGTTATGGCTTTCCGCGAATCATCGGTGAATCAGAAGCGATCAAGCGGGTCGTGGCCGAGACGCAGAAAGTTGCGCAGACGGAAGCGACCGTGCTGCTGCTGGGTGAATCAGGAACCGGCAAAGAGCTTTTCGCGCGCGCGGTTCATCATCTTTCTAATCGTCGTGACCAACCATTTGTGGCCATCAATTGCGCCGCCATCCCTGAGACGCTGATCGAGAACGAATTGTTCGGGCACGAGCGCGGCGCCTTTACCGGCGCCGGCGATCGCCGGTTGGGTAAATTCGAACTCGCTTCCGGAGGCACGGTTTTTCTTGATGAAATCGGAGAATTGCCGCTGGCAGTGCAGGGCAAACTATTGCGCGTGATCGAAGAAAAGTCAGTCGATCGTATTGGCGGTCGCGGTCCAGTCCCGGTTGACGTCCGCGTCGTCGCGGCAACTAACAAGGACCTGCGTGGCGCCGTGGACAAAGGCGAGTTTCGCGGCGATCTCTTCTTTCGGCTGGCGGTGTTTCCCATCGAGATTCCGCCGCTGCGTGAACGCGGCGAGGACGTGGTCTTGCTTGCACGTCATTTCGCGGCCCAACTCGGAAATGAACTTCGCGGGCGCGCGGCTACGCTCAGCGAAGCCAGCCTGGCCGCATTGCGCGCACATCGATGGCCGGGCAACATCCGCGAACTCGAGAACTCGATCGAGCGCGCTTGTATTCTGGCGGACGGCACCAGTCTGGAACCGCGCGATCTGGGTTTTGCCGCCCTCGAGGCGAGCGATCCGAAGACCTTTGGCTTTGATACCTCCGGCTCGCTGAGCGCTGCAGCCGACCGGGCCGTGGCACTTGTCGAGCGGCGAAAGATCACCGATGCTCTGATTGAGCATGACGGTAACAAGACGCGGGCCGCGGAAGCGCTGGGAGTCAGTTACAAAACGCTCTTGACCAAGATCAGGGACTACAGTCTCTAAAGCTACGATGAATGACGAGCAAGACTACGGTCCCCCCTCACACGATCCAAGCTCTGGCTCTGAGGCAAGCTCACAGCCTTCAACTCCCGCCTCTCAAGTTAACGAGGGTTTTAATCCTCGCCGCAACGCCGCTGAGATCGCCGGCGAAACCGTCGCCGTAGTTGGTGAAGCCACGGGCCAGTTTGAGCGCCCTCCGAGCGTCGAGCGCGGTGAGCGCGAAAGTACTTCGAAGTCCGCGTTTCTGGTCGGCGCCGGAATTTTGATCAGCCGCATTATTGGCGTCGTCAGGCAGCGGGTGTTTGGTCATTACTTTGGTGTTTCGCTCGCGGCTGACGCATTCAACGCGGCGTTCAGAATTCCGAACTTTCTACAGAACGTGTTCGGTGAAGGGGCTCTCTCGGCTTCCTTTATTCCGGTATACGCCAACCTGCTGGCAAGAAAAAACGAAAAAGAAGCGACCCGCGTGGCCAGCGCCGTGCTCACGGTACTGGCCCTCGTGACGTCGCTCATCGTCCTGCTGGGCGTGCTCGCTACGCCCTATATCGTTTCCATCGTGGCGTGGGGGTTTGTCAGCGAGCGCCGAGAACTGACTATCCGGCTGGTGCAAATCTTTTTTCCGGGCGCTGGTCTGCTGGTGATGTCCGCCTGGTGTCTCGGGATCCTCAACAGCCACCGAAAATTTCTGCTCTCCTACACTGCGCCGGTGGTGTGGAATCTCGCAATTATCGCAGCGCTGATTTTCTTTGGCAGTCACTCGGGTTACTTAGACGAAGTGCAAATGGGCCAGTTCCAGGCTCGCCTGGCAGTTCTAACCGCATGGGGCTCAGTCATCGGCAGCGCGCTCCAGTTTATCGTCCAACTCCCCACCGTGCTTTGGCTGGTCCGCGGGTTGCGGCCGGTGTTTGATTTCGGGAACGCGCACGTTCGAACCGTGATTCGTAATTTTTTTCCGGTGTTCATGAGCCGCGGAGTGGTGCAGATTAGCGCCTTCGTGGATGCTGGTCTCGCCAGTCTCGTGCCCTACATCGGAGCGGTCTCAGCCCTTGGTTATGCGCAGAGCCTCTACACGCTGCCGGTAAGTTTGTTTGGCATGTCCGTTTCGGCCGCTGAGCTCCCAGCCATGTCCAGCGCCCTCGGCACCAGCGACGAAATCGCCGCCCAACTTCGCCGCCGGCTGGACGGTGGTTTGCGGCGCATAGCGTTTTTCATCGTGCCTTCGGCTATGGCAATGCTGGCGTTGGGGGATGTAATGACGGCGGCCCTCTATCAAACGGGCCGTTTCAACCACGGTGATTCGCGATATGTTTGGGGCATCCTGGCCGGCTCTACGATTGGGCTGCTGGCCTCGACCCTGGGGCGTCTCTATGCCTCGACCTACTACGCCCTGCATGATACGCGAACGCCGCTGCTCTTCGCTGTCATTCGAGTGACTTTGACAACTGTCCTCGGCTATCTGTTCGCGATTCCTTTGCCGCCGGCGATTGGTCTCGATCCGAAGTGGGGAGTTGCCGGTCTGACCGCGTCGGCGGGTATCGCTGGTTGGATCGAGTTCGCTTTGTTGCGCAGGACCCTCAACATACGGATCGGCAAGACTGGGCTACCGCTCATTTTTGTCGCACAGCTTTGGCTGGCCGCTGCTGTGGGCGCCGGCGTTGGATGGGGCATTAAGCTAAGCATCGGCAGCCACCATCCGGCAATTATCGCAGTACTGGTCCTGCTTCCTTACGGTCTTGTTTATTTCGCTGTAACTGCCGCACTGAAGGTGCCTGAACTCGACACTGTCTTTGGCCGCATATTCAAATTGGCCGGCCGTCCGAAGTAGCTGATCCGCCAAAAAGCAAAGGCTTCGCGAAACCTCCATGATTTGCCGACGTCCCGTGGGCGGGGAATGGCTCAGATATTCGCTTTCCGGCTTGTTTTCTGTTTGTCGAGTCAGAATGCCGACACCTGGTCGGGGCTCAGCATTTAGCGTTTCTCTGGGCCTCGATAAAATTTCTGGAGAACGCGGCTCATTGCGTCTTTACCTCAATATCCCGAAAAGACGGATAGGTTGGAGCAGCGGCAAGGCGGCGGGGAAACACCCCGGCAGCCTCGTTTTGTCTCGTCGCCTCATGCAGCCCTGCCGGTTTGTTTCCGGCCTTAATTGACCCGCCTGTAGCGTTCTCCTTATCATCGCTGAGTGAAGCCTGTCATTTCGTCGGCGCAGATGCGCGAGATCGATCTGAAGACGACTGAGCGGTGTTGCATTCCATCGTTAGTGTTAATGGAAAATGCCGCGGCTGCGGTTGTGCGCGCCGTCGCAGCGTTGGCCGGTATAGGGGACCAGTCGATCCTGGTTCTCTGCGGAAAGGGAAATAACGGAGGTGATGGCGCCGCAACGGCCAGATTGCTTGTGGTGGCCGGAGCGAAGGTTGACGTTGTGCTATTCGGCGAGATCAAAGAGACAAAGGGAGATGCGCAAACAAATTTCGAGAAGGTCAGGAATCTCGATCGAGATGTAGCGAGATTTTTCGAATGCGCGTCAGCGGAAGAATGGCGCACGCTGCAACGCAATGAGTTGGCCAAGCCGTACGCCGCAGTTATTGATGCCCTATTTGGCACCGGGCTGACACGGCCTCTCAAGGGACTCTACAGTGAAGTCATAGGTTATCTGCGCGAGCTCCGTAGACCAACTGATGTAGATGCGCCACCTCGCACCGCGATTATTTCCATCGATATACCTTCGGGTCTCAATGCTGATTCAGTTCAGCCGATTGGCGTGGCTGTACAGGCAGACGTTACCGTCACTATGACCGCGCCAAAGCCCGCTAACGTTCTACCGCCCGCATCTACCTACAACGGAGACTTGATCGTCGCGGATATTGGTTCGCCGCCTGAGTTGGTTCAGGAAGCAGAGTCTCACCTATTTGTAAGTGAAGAGGCCGACGCGCGCCGTTGGTTGATTAAGACTCGATACGCTGCCGACTCCCATAAGAACTCTCATGGTCATGTCCTGGTGATCGCCGGCTCACGGGGATTTACCGGAGCAGCCGCGCTTTGCGGAAACGCCGCCATGCGCTCGGGCGCTGGTTTGGTAACAGTCGGTACTCCGGTTTCTTCCCAGCCGCTGGTAGCCACACAAGTAATGCCTGAAGTGATGACTGCATCCCTCGCGGAAAATGATCGAGGCGCGGTCAGCGACGATGCCGCAAGCCACGTCTTGAAACTCGCTGAGCGCGCTAACGTGATTGCAATCGGGCCGGGATTGTCCTCCGAAGGAGATCGAACGCGCGCTTTTGTTAGGACCGTGGTCGAACAGCGCCAGACGCCGCTCGTAGTTGACGCGGACGGATTGAATTGTCTGGCCCCCTGGCCTGACGGGTTGCGTGGGTCGCCGGATCTACCCGTGATCCTAACGCCGCATCCGGGCGAGATGCTCCGCTTAATCGGATCAAAAGATAAGTCAGCGCTTGACGATCGAGTTGCGGCCGCAAGCCAGTTCTCCGTCGCCCATGAAGTAATCCTGGTCTTGAAGGGCACACGGCCGCTGGTGGCCGCACCTGATGGCCGGGTGTTCATTAATCCCACGGGCAATGCAGGTTTGGGGACGGCCGGCGCCGGCGACACGCTGACCGGAGTAATCGCAGGTTTCCTGGCGCAGGCTTACGGTACTCTGAAGCAGGAAGCGGACGTATTAGAAACAGTGATCGCGGCGCTTTACAT
>DATNNY010000043.1:0-13489 GCA_035601635.1 Pyrinomonadaceae bacterium | reverse complement strand
TTCGCATGAATCCAGGCGTCGTCCAGCGTGTCGCCGATCGTTTCCTTGTTTCCTTTAGCCCGAGCACGTTCTTCGCGCGCCTGTTCTTCCGTGTACTTGGGAGTCGCCGTTGGGGTCGCCGCCGCCCGGGTGCCAGTCATGTTCGCATTGGCGTTTGTATTGGCGCGGTCATTCGAATTTGTCGCAGTGTCGTTACAAGCCGCAACCCCCAAAATGACAACCGCGAGCGCCGTTAAGAGCAACAGTCTGATTTTCATGTTCTCCCTTTCTTGTTCCGAACAGGTGCTCGATCAGAATGAATCGCCAGCATCACCGTTTGCTGGCGATTCTATCGCCGAGATCCTCAACAGCCTCGCCGACTTTCCTCCGGGCCTTGCCTACGTTTTCTTGAACCTTTCCTTCAAACCGCTCCTGCTCTCCACGTCCCTGCAGGTCACGGTCGCCGGCTAACTTACCAAGATGTTTTTTTGCCGTGCCGGCAATTTGTTTCCCTTTGCCTTTAACTTCGTCTTCGTATCGCATAACTTCCCCCCTTGAATTAACTACGCTCCGTCGGGAAACATCAGGTTGTGATTACTTAAATCGCAGCTCGTCGGCCCGTGATTAGTTGAAGGATCAATACAACCAGCGCGACTAAAAGCAGCAGGTGTATCAAGCTGCCACCGACTCCGCCGATCAAACCCAATAGCCACAAAACCAACAACACCAATAGAATTGTCCACAGCATGTTTTTGAACCGTCCTTTCTTTCAAAGCGAATGCGCTTACGAAATGGGTGAGGAGCAAAGCCCGTGCCGTGAGTTGTACTTGGCTTCTCATACGACAGTGAAGTATTCGCTTGAATTAAAACGGAACAAGGATGCATCGATCTCGAACCTTGTTTGTAGGGACAACGGTCGTCGAGCCTATCAATTGAAAGTTAGTTTATTTCGAAGGCTCGTCACTCTCCAGCTCGCAGTTGATTTCACCACCCAAAAGAATTGCAGCCCCGGTGAGATAAAACCACAACATCAAGATGATCAAGGCCCCGAGCGATCCGTAAGTCGCACTGTAGGAATTGAAAAAATGCAGATAGAGTCTGAAGCCCAGCGAGACGAGCATCCATAGAATCACTGCGGTCACTACTCCCGGTGAAAACCACCGTCGCCGGAAATCAGAAGCGGGTAAGCCTGAGTCGCGCCGCCGTGCTGAAACGTTAGGACCGAATTGATAAATAAGGGAGAAGGCGATAAAGACGAACGCCAGCGAGATTGGCCACTGCAAGATCTTCCAGGCGATGGTGAAGGCGTCGCCTTCGTGGACTAACGTGGCGACAAACTGGCCGAGTTGGCCTCCATAAAGCACAATCAGCAATGCAGAAATAATCAGAACCGCGATAGCGATCGTCAATGCTATGGAAATCAACCGCACCTTCCACCAGGGGCGCGTTTCGGGCACATCGTAGGCAGCGTTAAGGGCCTGCGCCAGAGCATTCAGGCCACTGGAGGCGGCCCATAAAGCTGCCAATAAGCCGAACCACAACTTGCCTCCGCCTCGTGCGTTGGTGACTTGATCGATCGTTGCCACTACCAACTGGAGTGCCGCACCCGGCATGACACTGCCCAGATAAGTAATCAACTTGTGACGCAGATGTGAACCCGCGCCCGCCATGTAACCAAAGAGTGTAATCAGGAAAAGTAACAGCGGGAAAAGTGAGAGAAGGAAGTAGTAGGATAATTGTGCGGCGCGGCCGAGGATCTCATCCTCTTGAGCGCGGGCCCAAACACGGGCTAGGAATTCTTTTGAGAGCAATCGCCTGAACACAGAAGTGTCATGCGCAACGCTATTTCACCATCGTGCCGGTGCGGCGCCAGCGCGTGTTAGTGAAGAAATCCAGCGGGCTGCCGAATGATTTGGTTTCGTCGTAGGACCAATAAACGAACATGGCCCGGCCAATGACCAGTTCGCGCGGCACGTAGCCCCAGGCCCGGCTATCGAGACTATTGTCTCGATCGTCGCCCATCACAAAGTAGGAGTTGGCGGGAACCTTCGCCGGCTTCCCATTAACGGCAAAGTTAAAATCCGCACTGGCGCTAACGTCCTGGCCGCGACGCGCAGCTTCGACTCTGTTGGCAAAGTAATACACGTCATACAATTCGTTGCCCTGTCGCGGAGTATCCTCGACGATCTCCAGCGGCGCTTTCTCATTAACGTTGCGGGCGACGATTATGTGTTCCGGCAGCGGTTGTCCATTGACGAAAACGCGCAGTCCTTTCACCTCAACTACGTCTCCGGGCAAGCCAATCACTCGCTTTACGTAATTGACTTTGAATGGAATGTTATCTTCGTCCCGATCACGTTCGGGATTAAAAGGGTTGCCGGGATACTTGAAAACAATGATATCGCCACGCCTGATTTCGCGCTGGGGAAGCAGAGGCAGGCGAGGGCCGGGTGCGAAAATGAACTTGTTCACCAGCAGATGATCGCCAACGACGATCGTGTTCTGCATCGAGCCGGTAGGAACTTTGACGGCCTGCACGATGAACGTCATGCCGAACAAAGCCATAATGACAGTGACTACCGCGGATTCGAAGTATTCGCGGAGCAAGCCTCTGGGCGGACCAGTTGGTTCGGCCTCGACCTTCGTTTCAACTTCACGACCGTTCGATCTAACCGGACGAGAAGCAAACGAGCCGGGCTTCGCGGCTGTCTTTTCTTCAGTCGTGATGGTTGATTCGCTCATTGCGGACATCGTAGAGGGTGGCAAGCTTCACGGTCAAGCCGCCTTAGATTTGCTTACGTTCCATTTGTTTCAAGGCCGCTTGCGCGGCCGCCGCTTCGGCCGCCTTGATAGTTGGTCCTTCACCACGCGCGGTGCCGTCGTTCCACTTTAGTTCGACATGGAACATGCGCCGGTGAGGCGGACCCAGCGTCTCGATTACGGTGTACTGCGGTCCAGGCTGACGAATCGCCTGTAGCTTCTCCTGCAGACTGGTTTTTGGATCGGCCGCGGCCGCGGCGATCGGGTCCGCGGCGCGAAGTTCCGGGCCCAGCGCCAGTACCACGAAAGTTTTCGCGGCTTCCAGGCCGCCGTCAAGAAAGATCGCTCCGGTTACTGCTTCAAACACATCCGCCAATAGAGCGTGCTTGCTGCGCCCGCCGCTTTTCTCTTCCCCCCGGCCGAATCGCACGAAATCCCCCAGGCGCAAGTCCGTGGACGCCTTTGCCAGAGTTGGTTCGCTGACCAGCCTGTGCTTCATGCGCGACAATTCACCTTCGCTCGCTCCGGGATACGATTTGAAAAGATAATCAGCCACCACCAGGCCCAGGATCGAATCTCCGAGGAATTCGAGCGCCTCGTTGTGCAGATTGCGCGCGTCGTGTTGTGCGCGCGGCGCAACTTGTTCGTGCGCCCACGAGCGATGGGTCATTGCTTGCGCCAGCAAAGCAGCATTCTGGAATTGGTAGCCGAGGATTTCCTCAAGCTCATCTGGTCTTTGCAGCTCGGAAGTTTTCACGAAAGATAATTTTAGCAAAACGCCGAATGCAGCGTCGAAGTGACGATGCATTCGGCGTTAAAGATCAGAGACCAAGCGTTCGGATTGTGGCGGCCGAGCTCCAATTCACCTGAATTATCCGCGGCGATGATTCGCACGCGGCTTTTTGATCGGCGTCGGACTGGCGGCCGGCTTCGCTGTGCCTGTTCCGCTGGCCGTCACCGAACCTGTCTTGTTCTGGCCGCCGTTCGTGGCACCACCGCTACCTGTCTTGTTCGCGCTTCCGTTTGTTCCGTTCGACGAGGCCCCACTGGTCGGAGATCCGGTGGTAGCTGGTGTCGATGACGGCGTACTCGGCAGCGAAGTCAGCGGCGTCGGCAGATCCGGGATAGGTTTAGTCAAAATCCCGGCAATCATTTCGTTGAGGCCCGCCGGGGACTTATTGCGATCCGTATAAAGGCCGGTCAGCACATCCATGACGGCCTTCTTGTTCGCCGCATCAGAGCTGAGAGCAGCGGCCCGCGCCAGCGCGTCAATCTGACGGTCAATCATCTGGTTTATGTTCGCCAGCGCTAGTTTACTTTCCGGACTCTCGGTTGTGTATTTCGCTTTGTATTCCTCCGAAAGCTTGGCGATTGGTCCTTCGCCGTATGCGCCGGCCAATTCAGCATAGACCTGCGGGTTCTTTTTCAGATCGCTTTCAAAGCGAACGGCTTTCAACAGGTAAGGAATCGCATCTGTTGGAGAATTCTTGATAACCGACTTTCCGATTACGTAATTCAGATATGCCAGGGCCTGATCTTTAGAAGCCAGCGGCGCGAAGGGCTTGCCTGCTTCGATCATCGTGATCGCCTTCTTGGCGTAATCGGCCGATTCGTTGAGGAGAGCTGGGTCACCTAAACCGGCCAGACCCATGACGACGTATATGGCCGAGTTGTCTGGGTCAGTTGCCACGATCTGCTTGCCAAGTCTGATTTGGTCAGCATACTTCTTATTCTTATAGGCATCGTCAAATTGCTTATTGACCGAGTTGGTGGCCTGCAACTTGTCGTAAGCATCTGCGAAGTTCTTCAGGGCTTTCGAATACTGATCTTCAGTTGTACAGGTCGCCAAATAATCCTTGGCCGCTTGATATGCCACATCCTGATGATCTTTCCGGTTGTCGTACCACTTTTGATAAGTAGCCGATTTGAACTCGTCAGTGCATTCTTTGGTTTGGGACAAGGTCGGTGCAGCAAACACAGCGAACATCCCCGCGAGTGCCAATAGGTTGATAGTTCGTTTCATTGTTAAGTTAAAAGCCTCCGATCGGTTTCCTTCTTCTGCTAATTCTTTTGACGCCACCTGCCGGTAGTTGTTCCAACCGCCGCCAGCTTAAGATGCAATTCGCGCGCCGTTCGTTGTCACATCGAGAACGCGAACCGCCGTCTCATGCGCGTAGGAGTTCATTGTCACAAACGAAGCGGCAATAATCAGGCAAGAGCGGCGATGTGTCAAGCCTTAATCCGCGCAAGTCCCAATCGTCGCGGCATCGCAGCAAAAATGCCGAACTCTCGCAAGAAAACACGAGAGTTCGGCATTGCCAGTTTTGTCGCGAAATCAGTCGCGGGCTCTTATTTCCAGCTTACTGCTGATTTGGTTGTATACGCCTTGGCCGGCCGTCGTTGGTGTCATTGCCGTCCATTTTTGCCGGAGGTTTGGCCGGCGTCTTGGGCTTGTTATCGACGGGCATCGAAGTCGTTTTGACCTTGCTCTTTTCGGTCGCCGGCGGATTGTTGACACTCGGATTGGCGGTCGCAGTATCTGTCTTGACGGCCGCATTGTCGCTATTCTCCTCGGCTTCAGTCGCCGCCTTCGTTTCCTTGGCCTCTTCGTTCAGCGCGTTAGCTTTCTTGTCACGTCCGCCGTTAGGCGTCGCTTCGTCGTCCGAGCTTTCGGCAATCTGGAAATTGATCTGAGTGCCAAAGCGCGAACTGAGAGCGCGATAGATATTGCCGGCAACGGCCGCGGGCAGGTGTCCGTGCGCATCCGCCCCGCGCGTGATCACCACGATCGCAAGGCGCGGATTGACGACTGGAGCGTAAGAGGTGAACAGGCCCAGCCATGATCCTTGTCCAATGCAAGTGCCCGTCTTTCCGGCCACCGTCTGCTCGGGCCGATAGGCTTTCTTGCCGGAGCCGTAGTTGACTGCGCCAATCATTCCGGGAACCATGCGTTTCCAGGCATCATTGTCGATATTGATTCTGCGACGCAGTTCGGTCTTAAAGGCCGAGTTCTCCTCCACCGTTCGAGGTACGTGGGGAACCAGCAACTTGCCACCGTTGGACATAGCTGAAACCAGGGCCGCCAATTGAATCGCGGTTACCTCGAAATCGTCTCCATGGGAACTCATATGGTTTACCGCGTATCCCGATTTGAATAGCGGCACCTTTCCCGGAGACTCGTTCACATAATTGATTCCAGTTTTTTCGCCCAGGCCCAACTCGCGAGCGTAGGAGACCATCTTGTCGAAACCGACCTGGCCGCCGACATGTTGGAAGTACTGATTGTTTGAATAGGCCAACGCATCGGTCAGATCGATCCGATAGTTGCTTCCGTCGCTGACGGTTTCGATCGGCTGAATAACCTTCTCACACAGGCCGGCAACTCCGGTTACCAGCTTGATCGTCGAGCATGGCTTGAAACCGCGACGCAGCGCCCAGTCCTGATTAACGACCGTGTATACGCGCCCGGTTTTGGGATCCATCACGACTACAGTGCCGGCATGATGGCCGAGGGCCGCGACTGCTGCGTTGCGCACTTCCAAGTCCTCACCCAGACTATTGTCTTTGGCGATATTAGCTTCGGCTTCGTTGCGCATCCCTTCGTCGATGGCGCGTTGTCTGGCAATCGCTGCCTGCCGCGCGGCTTCAGCGCGTCGCCGGGCTTCTTCCATCTCTCGCCGGTGCTTGGATCCAAACCGGCGCATTTCCGCGGCTCGCTCACGCTTGCTGAGCTTGTGACCTGCTCGCTTTTCGAGTTTGGCGATATATGCCGCTTGCTCGCGAGCATCGCGCTGGCGTTCCGCGCGCATTTCGCGCTTCGACAAACGCACCCGGCCACCGCGACGGCCGGAACGCGCCAGCTCCCGGCGCTCCCGTTTCGATAATCTGCCGCCGCGCGCTACTGCTTTGCGCGCAGACCGGCCTCGCGAATGTCTTCCGCGTGCGGCTGTTTCGACTGTAACTGAACCAATTAGTGCGAAGAGGATGAAGAGGCTGAATGTAACACGTGCGACCTTAGGGGAACTTTTAAAATTCATCGGCAAACTCCCTCGTTAAGAAAATGCTATCGCAAGAACAGTGAAGCGGAATTAAATGAAACTTTCGCTGCTTTGATTTGCGCGTCGGGGGGCGACGTGCGGCTCGTCCTAGTAAGCTTTAGAAACTGTTACGGGCGCTAACTTCTTGCAACCAAACTCCCAAGTTCTATTTCCGCCGCCAGCCGTAAAGTGAGACGGGAGTTGCTCCCGCGGGCAGCCTCTGGGGAGTTTGCTTTGAGGCCGGGCCAACTATAACATCAGAGCAAGGAAACGGCAACCCGAATTTCGCACGCCTCGGTTTCAGTTGGGCAGGTATTGGCGCGCGTTTTGCTACCAGAAAAAGGATTTGTCGAGATTGCTAAACAGCTTTCGCGTTCGCCTGTTGCTCTTGCTGGCAGCGCTTCTGGTGCTCACCCTGAGCGTCCAGTACTACGTCAATCTGAGGTCAGTACGCAGCAATACTCAGTTCATCGTCGAGCAACAACGAGCGATCATGGCGGGAGTCGCGCTCGGAGTGAATAGCCTTTCGAGTGGTTTGTATCTCGATCAGATGCGCGACCAGGCTCAGCAGCCATTGCTCGGCGAGCAGGCTGATCGAGTTAAGAACGTGCTCATCGTCGACGATCAGGGAAACATCAAAGACAGCTTGGATAAGAATCAAATCCCTCAGGAGAACGCCGATAAATCCATTCGTTATATGAAGGTCAAGGACGTTTCCTTACCGCCGTTGACGAGTGCCGTTGAACTCCCCTCGGAAAATGCTCAACTGCCGGAAGGCATGGCAATCGGACGCCAGTCCACCGCCGGAGCGTTCTATATTCCCGTCGAGACAGACAAAGGGCGTCGTTACGTAATCGTCGTGCTCGGATCGACAAATAGTCTAATGACAATCTTGCGGCGTCAGGCGCGGCGGTCGCTGCTTTACACGCTTGGTGTCTTGCTCGTGACCACTTGCTTGACCGGGCTCGTAGTGTGGCGCTTCACGCGCCCGATCAAGTATCTCTCGATCGGCGCTCGTCGCATCGCTGGTGGCGATTTCGCTTTCCAGGTCCCTACCAGGGGCCGCCATGACGAAATGGGAGAACTTACGGAGCTCTTCAATGAAATGACGGTCAAGCTCGGCCGCACGCGCGAACTCGAGGCCCAACTCTACAATGCTGAGAAAGCCGTAGTCGTAAGTCGACTCGCCTCCGCAATCGCGCACGAAATCAGAAATCCTTTGAACTATATTAATCTGACCCTGGATCATCTGCGTGAGATTTTCGCGCCCAGAGATCCGGAAAAACAAGAGAAATTCAACAGCCTGACTAAACAACTGAAGCTGGAAGTTGCGCGTATCAACAGCCGGATCACAGAGTTTCTTAATTATTCTCGTCCGCCGAAACTTGACCCTCAGCCCGTCGATCTGTTCGCTGCCGCGAGTGATGCCATGCGTATCTTTGAAGTTCAGGCCGCGGAGAGCAATGTCGAAGCGCGCGTTGATAGACAAGGGAATGTTCCGCGGGTGATGGCTGACGGGGAATCGTTACGGTCAGCGTTGATTAATCTGATTATCAATGGTTTTCAAGCGATGGACGGCTCTGGTGGTAAGCTATCAGTGGTTTTATCAGGCGAAGACGATGGCCGCCGGGCTCGTATCGAAGTTATCGACACCGGTCGGGGCATCGCGCCCGAAGACATTTCAAAAGTCTTCGAGCCATATTATTCAACCAAAGAGACGGGGACCGGCCTCGGCCTGGCCATCGTTAAGAAAGCTGTCGACGACCATCACGGGACGATTTCGGTGAAATCAAAGGTCGGCGAAGGTACGACATTCACGATCACGCTGCCGGCAGCGGTAGTCTAACGCTTAGAAGCGGGCTACTGCCCGCCGTTTCGGGAAACGAAAAGCGGTAAATAAATCACCGCACTCCAAAATCATGGCACGCAAAACCATACTCGTTGTAGACGACGAAAAACCGCAACGCGACATTCTTCAGGAGATTCTGACTGCCGCCGGCTACGATGTCACTTCGGCTGCTTCCGGCGAAGCGGCGCTGAAGTTCGCTAAAGAACGCAGCTTCGATTTGGCCCTTACGGATCTGAAGATGACCGGCATGGATGGCATCGAACTCCTGCAGCAACTGCTGGCGCTCGACTCTTCGATCATCGTCATTCTTCTGACCGCGCACGGTACGATCGATTCCGCCAAAGACGCGCTCCGGCGCGGGGCTTTCGATTATCTTCAAAAACCTTTCGAACGCGATGCCCTGCTGGGGACAATCAAACGGGCGCTGGGAAACCTCGACCGAATAGATGTTGAAATCATTTCCGCTTCGCCAAAAATGGAAGCGGTTAAGAAAATGATTTTAAAGGTCGCCCGATCGAACTCAACGGTTCTGGTGCGCGGCGAGTCCGGTACCGGCAAAGAGCTGATTGCCCGCGCGATTCACAACCAGTCACCGCGCTCATCCGAAATGTTTCAGGCCGTGAACTGCGCCGCAATCAATGAAAACCTGCTGGAGTCGGAATTGTTCGGTCACGAGAAAGGCTCATTCACTGGCGCGCACGTGGACAAGAAAGGGCTGTTCGAAGTCGCCGATCGCGGCACGCTTTTTCTTGACGAGATTGCCGAACTTGACGTCAGTATGCAGGCCAAACTCCTGCGTGCTTTGCAGGAACGAAGAGTGCGCCGCGTCGGCGGCACTTATGAAATTCCGGTGGACGTTCGGGTCATCGCCGCTACCAATCGCGATCTGCGGGCAATGGTTGCCGACGGGCGTTTTCGCGATGACCTCTATTATCGCCTCAACGTGCTGTCGGTTGATGTGCCGCCCCTGCGCGAGCGGCGCGAAGATATTCCGGTCCTCATCGACTACTTCCTGAAGAAGCATACCCGCAATACTTCGCGGCTGGTGAAGGGCCTGACCACTGAGACCCGGCGCATTCTGATGGACTATGGCTGGCCGGGAAACGTGCGGCAACTCGAGTCCGCGATTGAACGCGCGATCCTCCTGTGCGAAGGAGACATGATTGTCCCCGACGACCTGCCGACCGAAGTCCGGCAGGAATCGCAGACCGCGGTTACGGGTGGTTTCAAATTACCGGCCGAGGGAATTTCATTCGAAGAAGTCGAAAAGAACTTAATCCTCCAGGCCATGGATCAAACCGACTACAACATCACCAAGGCGGCAAAGCTGCTCGGTCTTACTTTTCGCACGCTGCAGTACCGGCTCGAGAAGTTTGGGATTAAGAGGGCGGACGGGAAAGAAGAAAAGGAACCAACCGAAGGATAAGTGGTGTCTAAAGAACGCAAGCCGGTTCTACTGAGATCGTTCAAGACCAACTTAATTCATCGGAGGTCAATCATGCGGTTCACAACTCTCCTGCTCCTGAACCTGGTTCTCCTGGGCCTTTCAGGCTGCGATAACATGCGCTCCGGGCCAAACGAGCAATCCGCGACTGCGCCACAAACACGGGCAAAGTCAGACCATCCTCAGCAAGATATAGACGCGACAAACGCTCTCGCGAAGAATCAGCCAGCTGCCGCGCAACAAAACGTCTCGCTCAATCAGGCCGATGCTGCGAACAATGCATCCCGGGCGATTGAGCGTAAGATCATCCGCAACGCCAACCTCACCGTCGAGGTAACATTGCCGGCCGATAACCAGCGCAAAATCACTTCGATCGCAGAATTGCACCAGGGCTTCGTCGTCACATCCGAAGCAACCCAGCGCATCACAGAGGACAAAGGGAAGCCGGAAGTGACGATTAACCTCGTCGTCCGTGTACCCGCAGCGCAATTCAATCAGGTCATGGAAGAGATTCGGGCAGCAGCCACTCGCGTAATTCAAGAGAAAATTACTGGCCAGGACGTCACTGAGGAGTTTATCGACCTGGAGGCCCGCATCAAGAATCAGAAAGCCCTGGAAGGACAGTTTCTCGAGATCATGAAACGCGCGGGAAAAGTCGAGGACGCGCTGGAGGTCCAGAGACAACTCGCGGATGTGAGGACAGAAATCGAAAAGCTTGAAGGGCGCAGACGCTTCCTTGAAAACCAGGCCAGCCTATCAACCATAAACATCACGTTGCAGTCGCCAACTCAGATCGTCAACGCGGCCGGATTTTGGTATAGCATTAGGTCTGCCTTTTCGGACGGTGTCGATGTGGCGGCTGCAATCGTTCTTTTCCTGATCCGGTTTGTCATTGTCCTGGTGCCGCTCCTTATTTTCATCGTGCTCCCGATTGGATTGGTTACCAGGTTCGTTATTAAGCGAGTGCGTCGTTCGCGCCTCGCGAGAAGACGCGACGAAGATATTGAGGCCGCCACATGAAACGATTTTTTAGTAACTCAGCTTTGGTTCCCTGTCTGGTATTGATTGTTGCTCTCTCCGCATGTAAACGGTCGGGACCAAACGGCAAGTCATCTGCGGTCGCCGGAGCCTCGCCGCCTCGGATGGTTTCATTGTCATCGGACGTAGTGAGGATTTCTTCGTCCGCTGTGCAAATCCCTGGGAACGGCTCGGCAGACGCTGTTCTTAATCTTTCGATCTCGCCTGGTTTCCACGTTAACGCGAACCCGGCAACGTTTTCCTATCTGATTCCGACGCAGCTGACTACAGGAAAGGCGGAAGGAATCGCTGTGGGACCGCCAGTCTATCCGGCTGCGGAAAAGAAGAAATTTCAGTTCGCTGAGCAGCCGCTCGCCGTTTACCAGGGCGAGATACCAATCAGGTTGAATTTGCGCGCCGAAACAAATGCCGCGGCTGGACTTCATTCATTGCCCGTCAATGTCAGAGTACAGGCCTGCGACGAAGAACAGTGCTTTCCGCCGGCGACGATTAACACGACAGTCTCAGTGACCGTGAAATGACACTACAGTGATCGAACGCATCTGGATCATCGTGGCGGCGATTATGGTAATCGTAGCGGCCGGTCTCCTGTGGCGGAACAATGTGTCGGCCGCTTTCGTTACAGCAACTCTGGGAGCAGTCGCATGGTTCTTAAGCTATCGCGCTCAGATACGCGCGAAACTTGCCGCGACGGAAAAGGAATCCGGTGAACCGAAAATCAATGAAGACTCAGATGAACAGTAAACTACTTATTCTTGTCCTGTTTTTATTAGCCTGTATCACAACGGCCGGAGGAGTCAGTGCGGCTCCTTCCGAAGAAGCTGAAGTTCGCAGTTCGGTCCAAAGGATTTTTGATCAATTGAAGGCCAGCCAATATGAAGCACTCTACGATTCGCTGCCGTCATCAACCCGTTCGCGTGTGCCACGTGATCGATTCATAAAAGGCCTGCAGGGGTCACGCAACATGTACCAGCTCGAGCGGATCGAAATCGGCGCCGTGCGCGTGTCGGGCAACATCGCAGTTGTCGACACTGTTATGTACGCGCACATCCAGCAGCCTTTTAATGCCGATGGTAAGTTGGTGGTCCAGCAGTACCTGGTGCGCGAGGATGGCAGCTGGCGCGTGGCCACCGGCGATCGGCCCACAATCGACCGCTTTTTGAAGAGCAATCCTGCTTTCGCGCGCAAGTTTCCGATCAAACAAACGAGGGCCTTCGTGCTGCAGAACGGTAAGTGGATTGAGATTCCTTTGGGGCAGCGGCGGCGTAAGTGAGTCGCGACCGAGTATGAGGTCAGTACCACCTGCGTGAGCAGGTGGATCGAACACTCAAGTGGAGTAGGTTGGCTGTTTGACCCACCCGCTCACGCAGGTGGTACTGACCTCATTGCGCAAGCAAATCCTCAAACGACAATTGCGCGTCATCGGTTTGCAGATTCCGCGGGCCGGAAATGCGTGGGACGTCCAATGCTTCGCGCACCGCATCCAGATGGAATCGGATGATCCGGGGAGTAAGACGGACCGAAGGGATGCGGCGCTTGGCGGCGAGCCGGCGCACGGTCGATTCGCTCACCTGCAAAACGTCGGCGAGTTGTCGCGCGGTTAGAAATTCTTCCCTTTCAGACACCAGCCTTAACTCTCAAAACAGAGTTCCCATGACACTCTTCAGCATTGAATCGCAGCAATGCGTTATCGTAGCGCAAAGACGATCTCTATCCAACTGATATTCTGTTTTTTCTGATGGTTGGCCCCGAGCAGAGAATTCAGACCGAGACCATTCGAGACCTGCTAACAGGGATCCAACGATTTGAAATGTGAAATTCGAGATCTCAGATTTGAAGTCTCAGAAACTATTTCGGTATGGGTTTCAGCGTTAGCGCTACCCGGTAGACCGCCGGGCTATCGACTTCCACATCTTTCGAAGCAGGCTGCGCACCGTCCGCTTTCAAAGTGACTCGATACCTGGCGGTTTCTGGAGAGAGTCGAAATACAAACTCTCCCGTTTCACCCGTGACGCGGGCATCGATCTTCTGCAGAGAGTTTTCCGCCAGGATCCTGGCCAGTTCGACCCGCACACCCGGAACGCTATGGCCTGATTCAGTAAACACACTGCCCCGAAGAAAAACGATCGAACCTTCGTCGATACCAAGAATCAGATCATGAAGCGCGCGCGTCTTCCCAGCTTTTATTTCCAGACCATCAATCGAGCCGACGCTCAGACCTGGCTTGCGAAACTTCACGCTGTAAATGCCCGGTACGATGCGAGCGATCGCGAACTCGCCTTTCTTGTCGGTCAGTCCGCGCATCACTTCCCGGTCTCCGTCTAGCACGATTACCGCGACGCCTGCGGGCGAGCCTTGCTCAGCACGAACTTTGCCTTTGAT
>DATNNY010000042.1:0-4607 GCA_035601635.1 Pyrinomonadaceae bacterium | reverse complement strand
CGGGCAATTCGCGCTGGGCGATGTTGATTGCTTCTGCTCCGGTTTCGGCTTCAATGACACGGTAGCCGTTTTTCACCAGCCACATCTTCATCATCAGGCGGGTGTCGTCAAAGTCTTCCACCAGCAAAATCGTAGGTGGAGTCGGAGCAGCATAGTCCTGGGCAGTTTGATAGTTCATTGGCTTCAATTGGAGGATTGGGCAAGAAGGGCACCCTGAAAACCAAAGGGTGTAATAAACGATATGCCAAACGAAGCAACCCGGTCAAATTGGCAAGCACATCAGATTAACAACGAGCGCGGACATTCTGTCCGCCTGAGCGTGCCGCCCGAACAACCTCCTCTTTAGAGCTGGCCTGGGAAATGAGCGTGCTGCGCGCGCTGGCGGACAGGATGTCCGCGCTCCGTAGACGTTGTGAAATTTTTCCGTTTTGGATAGCATCGCATGCCTATGACAACTACTTCCGAAACCATGACCGGCGATGAGATCGTCGAACTCTGCCGGCGGCACACGCTGTTCGAGTGGTCTGCGCAGGCCGCGGTCGATCCAATTCCGGTGGCGCGCGCAAAAGGCATCTACTTCTGGACCCCGGAAGGAAAGCGCTTCATCGATTTCAACAGCCAACTGATGTGCGTGAACATCGGACACGGCGATGAGCGGGTGGTCCGCGCGATCCAGCAGCAAGCGGCCACGCTGCCCTATGCCAATCCGTTCATGGCCACCGAGGTGCGCGCGCGGCTGAGCGTAAAGCTCGCCGAGATTACGCCCGGCGACATCGATGCGTTCTTCTTTACGAACGGCGGCGCCGAGGCGAACGAAAACGCGCTCCGCATTGCGCGTATGTTCACGGGCCGGCACAAGATTGCGGCGCGATACCGTTCGTACCACGGAGGAACCGCGGGCGCGCTGACGCTGACCGGCGATCCTCGTCGCTGGGCGGCCGAACCTGGCATCCCCGGCGTCATTCGCATTCCTGACTTCTATCATGGGATTCAAAAAGGATCGGACACGACTGAGGAAGTGTTGGGGAGGACTGAAGAGGTCCTCCAGCTCGAAGGTCCGCAAACGGTCGCTGCGATTATCATCGAGCCCGTTGTCGGAACCAACGGGATCCTAATTCCTCCCGAGGGTTATATGCAGGGCCTTCGGGCGCTGTGCGACAAGTACGGCATCCTTCTGATCGCCGATGAGGTGATGGCCGGCTTCGGCCGCACCGGCGAATGGTTCTCGGTCAATCATTGGAACGTTGAGCCCGATCTGATTTCGATGGCTAAAGGCCTGACCAGCGCCTACGTTCAGTTAGGAGCGGTGGGCATGCGCCGGCACATCGCCGATCATTTCGAAAAGAATGTCTTCTACGGCGGTCTTACTTATAACAGTCATCCGCTCGCCTGCGCCGCGGCGCTGGCGACGATTGCGGTGTATGAAGAGGACGACCTAATCGAGAACGCGCGCAGCATGGGAAGAATCATGCGGAGTTCGCTCGAGGAACTTGAGAGTCGCCATCCGTCGGTGGGCGCCACGCGCAACATCGGGCTCTTTGGAATCGTCGAGCTGGTACGAAATAGCGAAACGCGCGAGCCGATGGCCCCCTTCAACGGCACTTCTCCTGAGATGCAGGCGCTGGGCAAGTTCTTTCGGCAGGAAGGGCTCTACACTTTGGTGCGCTGGAATACGTTCTTCACGAATCCGCCGCTATGTATCACTGAAGCGGAGCTGCTTGAGGCGTTCACGATCATTGATAAGGGACTTGAGATTACGGATCGCGCTGTTTCGTAGCAGAAGTCCGAGAACAGAAGGCAGCAGGTCAAACACAAACGGGTTTTCTGACCCCGACTTCTAAACTCTGGTTCTTTGTTCTTTTTGGTACCCGCGGCAGGGGTCGAACCTGCGACCTTTCGCTCCGGAGGCGAACGCTCTAATCCACTGAGCTACGCGGGCACGTGTTGGGAAGGAAACGATAGCACAGCGAGCAGAATCGGGGCCAGCGGGTAAGTACAATCACCTTCAGCTACCTGCGATTAGGTTCTCAACTCCGCTTCCTCGCCTCGTGGAGGCGAAATGTTTATAGCACGCTTGCCTGATTACTCCGCTCCGTAGGAGCGGAATGTTTCTGGTCGCGCTCCTATGGAGCGCCGAAACTTGATTATCGACGGGGCTATAAACATTTGGCTCCTCCGGAGCCAGGAAAAACGCAGTCCACGAACTGAGGCTTGTCGTTCTCAGGAGTGCTTGATGATCACGCCTTCGATGATATTCGCGACATTCTCGCAACGATCGATCGCCGACTCCAGCTTCTCATAAATATCTTTCCACTTGATCACCGTGATTGGGTCGCGAGTCTCGTGAAACAGTCCGCCCACCGCGCGTTGATAGATATCGTCGCCCTCGTGTTCCAGGCGATGGAGTTCAACCAGGCGCTCGGTCACGCCCTTGGGTTTTTGCAGCATCGACACGACTTCATTCAGTTGCAGGGCCATGCGTTGGATCACGCCGGCCAGTTGCTTTGCCGGTTCGGTAGTCTCGTGAATGTCGTACATCATTACCGCCCGCGCGATGCCGTCGATCAAATCCACCACGTCATCGAGCGCCTTGGACATCATGTAAATGTCTTCGCGATCGAAAGGCGTGATGAAAGATTGGTTCAGACGAGTCGCGACGTTATGGGTCAGGTCGTCGCAGGCATGCTCGATGCCCTTGATGCGTTGCACGTATTCGGTGTAGTCGCCGTCGGAATGAGACAGCATTTCAACCAGAGTGGTCGCGGCATCGTTGATGTACGAAGTCATCTGCGCAAACAGCGAAAAATACTGTTCTTCACGCGGTAGCAGCTTGGCAAACATTTGCGGACTCCTGCGAAATTCTACCAGGATTCTCGAAATCGGACTTTGATCGAAGAGCGGCAATATTAACGGATGACCGCGGGTATGTCTATGGTTACCGCTGGTAATTCATCCTCTCCCAGTGGGAGAGGATGATATGCTACTTGCAAATTGCTTCGCGACTCGTATATCAAAGGTGGCGGCATGGCCGAAAAATCAGATTACTCCCAAGTGGTGGACTTGCTGCGCGCGGAATCCGAGGCGATTGCCAAAGCCGCTTCACGTTTGCGCGCGGAAGAGGTTGATCGTGTCATTGCGCTGCTGACAGGGTGCCAGGGAAAGATAATTCTGCTGGGCGTTGGCAAGTCGGGAATAATCGCGCAGAAAATCGCCGCGACGATGATTAGCAGCGGTACCGCTGCCGTTCATCTTCATCCATCAGACGCTTTGCACGGAGGTCTGGGCATTGTCACCTCGGACGACGTTGTGCTGATGTTGAGTAACAGCGGCGAGACTGACGAGCTGTTGCAACTGCTGCCGTACTTCAACCGCCGCAAAGTACCTTTGGTCGCGATTGTCGGCAATTTGAAATCAACCATCGCGCAGCGCGCGGACGCTGTGATCGATGCGTCAGTGGATCAGGAGGCTTGCCCACTCAACCTGGCTCCAACCACCAGCACTACCGTTGCCCTGGCCATTGGCGATGCGCTGGCAATGGCTCTGATGAGAGCGAAGGGACTAACGGAGGATGACTTTGCTCATAATCATCCGGCGGGCAGGTTGGGAAAGCGGCTAACGTTGCGCGTAACGGACTTGATGCACGGCGGTACGCAGAATCCGACGATTGCCTCTGACACTGCCTGGATGGAAATTATTTCAACGATCACACATTATGGTTTGGGCGCCGTTAATGTGATCGACAACGAAGGCCGTCTGATCGGCATCATCACTGACGGCGATTTGCGACGGTCGCTGCAGCGCATAAGCGGTACCGATCTCGCCTTTGAGAATATCAGGAGCGACGATCTGATGACCCGTAATCCGATCGTCACGAATCCTGAAATGCTGGCCTTTGACGCTTTGCGGTTGATGGAAGATCGGGCTTCACAGATAAACGTGCTACCCGTGGTCGATGGCAAAGGATTATGTGTGGGCCTGGTTCGTTTGCATGACATCGTGCGCAGCGGGTTGTGAGGAAGTAGGAATTTCAAACGCAACAGACTAGGGAATCGCAAGCTGAAGGGTTCTTCACCCTTTCCCCCTTGGAGAGGGTCGGGGAGATGGCCTATCTGCGTCATACTTCGCACCCTCCCCTAACCCCTCCCAACAGGAGGGGAACCAGCCATCATTCAAGTGAGGGAGTTTAGTGAAAATGGGAACTGTTCGCAGATTATTTGTCGTTATCGTTATTCTTGCTTTCTCCACCAATGTTCCTGCGCAGGAGTCGACAGCCACGCGCGGCCGCCGAATTAGCAATGCGCCCGCAGCCGAAGCCACGGTGACAGTCAACGAACAATTCCTGAATTCCTTTCTCACCGCCATTTTCGATAACTTGCAGGAGCCTGCGATGCCTCTGACAATCGGCGGCTCGTCGACTCAAGAGCGCAATGACCAGTGCGCCAGCGAGATTAGATTGAAGCGCGAAGTCCAGGGCGTGCGCACCGCGGTTCATTTCGAGAATGGCCGCATCATCGGTCCGCTGGCCTTTGCCGGCGCATATGGTTCGTCGTACCTGGGCTGCATCGAGTTTTCCGGTTGGGCGGATTCAGAAGTCAATCTCGAATTTA
>DATNNY010000041.1:0-11716 GCA_035601635.1 Pyrinomonadaceae bacterium | reverse complement strand
GAGCGACAGATGTCGCGGATCTCTTTGGGAATTGAGGCGATTGATAAAGCCTCGGTGACGGTGCTGCGGCTCTTCCCAACTTTGCGGGCCACATCTTCGTGGGTGTAACCAAAGCGTTCGCAGAGGGCGCGCAAACCATCAGCCTCTTCCCAGGGCGTCAGGTCCTTCCGCTGCATGTTTTCGATTAGCGCGATCTCGGCGACGGCGCTTTCATCGACATCCATCTCAATGCAGGGAAGCTCCGTCAGGCCGGCCGCGGTAGCCGCTCGCCAGCGACGTTCGCCGGCGATGATCATCCATCGACCCATCATCGGCTTGACCAATAACGGCTCAAGCACGCCCTTTTCGCTGATCGAGGCGGTGAGTTCGGTAAGATCGCCGATTTCATGCCGCGGTTGATCGGGGTTAGGATCCAGTTTGTCGATCGGAATCAAACGCCCCACATGAGTAGTGGTGTTTGACTGCGTCAACTCCTCGACGTAGTGCGCGTCGTGGCGCATGCTAAGACCGGTGGGCAAGCCTCTTCTAGACACGGCTCATTACCTCGTTGCAAAGTTTTTCGTACTCGACCGCGCCCGAAGATTGCGGCGCGAAAGTAAAAATAGACTCTTTGTATGCCGGCGATTCTTCCAGGCGCACGCTCTTGGTGATTACCGTGTCGAAGAGCTTCGGCCCAAAGACGCGACGAATTTGTTCATAGACTTCCTTGCCCAGTGTGGTGCGCTTGTCGTGCAGGGTGACCAGAACTCCGATCATTTCCAGTTTGGGATTAGGGCGCGCTTTAACCTTCTCGATCGTTTCCAATAAATCGTCGGTTCCTTCCAGAGCGAAGTATGAAGACTGGATGGGAATCAGCACGTGACTCGAAGCGACCAGCGCGTTTACGGTAATCAAGCCGAGCGTCGGCGGAGTATCGATCACAATCACCTTGTAGCTCTTCTTCAACGGTTCGATGCGGTCTTTCAAACGAAAAGGAGCATCAAAGTCGCCCACGAGTTTTGACTCGAGCTTGGCCAGACTAATCCGCGCCGGGATAATGTCCAGCCCTTCGACCGGCGTCTTGTAAACCGGCATCTCATCAGTTCCCTGCCCGTCCATCATCAAATCGTAAGCCGAGCGGTCGATCGTCAACGGATCAAGAAACGAGATCGAACTATTTGCCTGGGGATCGAGATCAAGGAGCAGTGTTTTAGTCCCCCGCTTGGCAAACGCGGCCGCGAGGTTGATTGCCGTGGTGGTCTTTCCGACGCCACCCTTCTGATTGGTGATTGCTATTATCACTAGACTGTTTTGTCTCGCCTAAGACACTGTTCCCCTCATTACATCGGCAAATCACTGGCGTCGCCAATCACATCGGGCCATTCTTCTTCGCCGCCGTCCCCCCCTGATTCGCTTTCGTCCTCGGTCGCAATCGAATTGCGCGAGGCCTGAATCACATCCATGTCGACGTATATCGGGCAGTCCGCGCGGAGCGCGAGGGCGATCGCATCAGAGGGGCGCGAATCAAGCCTCATGGGCTCGCCGTTGTCTCCGGTCAGCTCAATCACTGCGTAGAAGGTGTTATCGCGTAAGGACGTAACGACTACGCGATCGACTCTTAGTCCCAACTCGACGATCAGATTGCGCAGCAGGTCGTGTGTCATGGGTCGAGGCGGTGCAATCTTTTCGATCTCCAGGGCAATCGCGTTCGCTTCGTATGCTCCCACCCAGATTGGCAGCATGGTTTCGCTGTTGATGTCCTTAAGAATGATTATTGGCGTACCACTATTAGGATCCATCATCAGCGCACGAATTTTGACCTCGATTTCCATTTTCGCTACCCTGCTATTGTACACAATCCTGACTGCTCAGAGCGCCGATGTTACCTGACCATAGAGACTATTTGGCTTGGCCTCGGTGACCCGGATGGTCACAACTTTACCGAGGAGGGCCGATGTGCCGGAGAAATTCACGATCTTGTGGCAAGTGGAATGCCCGCTCATGTCCTGGTCTGACTTTGAGCTCGGACGCTCGACGAGGACTTTGAGATTCCGACCAATGTAACTCTCGTAGACCTTTTGCTGGAGTTGGTGCTGGGTCTTTTCTAATTCGAGAAATCGAGCGGTTTTCTCAAGGCCACTCACGTCGTCGGCGAGCCTGGCGGCCGGCGTGCCCGGGCGCACTGAATACTTGAAAATATAAAGCGCGTGGTATTCGACCTGTTCCATTAGTTTCAGGGTGGCGCGAAAATCCGCTTCGGTCTCGCCGGGGAAGCCCACAATAATATCACTGGTTAGTGCCATGCGCCGTCGCGCCTGCTTGATTGAAGAGATCTTGTCCAGGTAGTCACCGGCGGTGTGCCCGCGCCGCATTGCGCGCAGTACGCGATCGCTGCCCGTTTGCACGGGCAGGTGAATCCATTCGCAAAGGTTTTCGTGCTCGTCGATGGCAGCCACAATGTCCGGATGAAAGTCGCGCGGAAAAGAGGTAGCAAACTTTATTCTCTCCATGCCGGTCGCAGCTACCGCTCTCAGAAGCCGGCTGAAGGGTGTGGCGCCCTGGCACTCCCCAAGACCGGCGGCGGTTTTCGGCCGATAGCTGTTCACATTCTGTCCGATCAGATGGATCTCGCGATAACCATGATCGCGTAGCTCTTTTATCTCGGCGATGATATCCGCTGCGGTGCGGCTCTTTTCACGACCACGGGAAAAAGGCACGATGCAGTAGGTGCAGAACTTGTTACAGCCTTCGATGATGGGCACGAACGCGACGTACTTTGAAGACCGGGCCGTTGCGGGCACGTCCCACTTCTCACCGTCCGCGCGCTCTTCGAGATCGATGACCCGGCGTTCACCATTTAAGGCGCGGTTCAATAATTCGGGCAGCCGGTCGGTCGCGCGCGTTCCAACTATCAGATTAACCGAAGGGCTGTTATCAAAGAGGGTCTTCCCTTCCAGTTGCGCCACGCAGCCCATGACGCCAACCACCGGTTCGCTGCCCAGACGTTGTCGTCGAATCTCGCCGATGCGCGTGAACACCTTATGGGCCGCACGCTCACGCACCGAACAAGTATTAAAGATAACCACATCCGCGGATTCCGGAGATTGGCACAAATCAAATCCGGAAGCTTGCAAACGCACATCCGCGCGCTCGCTATCGGCGACGTTCATCTGACAACCGAATGTTTCCAGGTAAACTGTCGAACCCATTACTATTTTTCTTGCAACCGCGCAAAGTCTAACAGATTTCTGCGCGACGTTCCTATTAACGCAAACGTCATTCTTGCAAGATTCTCGTGCTTGACGCGTCGCACTGCTACGAGTAGTATCTGCCCTCTTGCTCTATGACTCCTGACTCCCGTTGAGGATGAAGACAACCGGAGAACGCAAATGTCTTTTAATAAAATCATTATCGTCGGCAATCTCGGACGTGATCCGGAATTGCGTTACACGCCGCAGGGCACGCCTGTTTGCAGCTTCAGTCTGGCTACAAACGAAAAAAGAAAAGATCGCACCACCGGCGAAAACCAGGATCTTACTACCTGGTTTCGCGTCACGCTTTGGGGACGCCAGGCTGAAACGGCGTCTCAGTACCTCACTCGGGGCAGACCCGTCTACATCGAAGGCCGGCTGCGCGTGGAGGAATGGACTGACCGCGACGGCAAGCCGCGCCACACGCTCGAGGTCCACGCGACGGATATGCAGTTCATTGGCGGCGGGAGAGGTGAAGATGCGGGCGGCGGGGCGCCTGCGCGCGGAGCCGCTGCGGCAGCCACGCCAGGCGATTCGGGCCCTGAGCCTAATGAGCTAAGCGACGACGATATTCCGTTTTAGATTTGTTTCAGGCAGTGCGCTGTCTAACAGCGAGGCCGCGGCCTTAAGGAGCGCCGACCGGCTCGCTGGTTCCCCACTTACCTAATTGCCGGAGCTTGCGATAGCGCTGCGCCAGTCGATCTGACACGTTACTCGTGGTCGACTGTGCCAGCCTCTCGCAGAGAATCGAATCAAGGAAACCGGCTGCTTCATCATACGAGTTCTGCGCACCACCCGTGGGCTCCGGAACCACCTGATCGACAATTCCCTCGTGTTGCAAGTCCGGAGCGGTGAGACGTAGTTCCTCCGCCGCCCGCGCAGCCTGGCTCGAGTCTTTCCACAGAATGGCCGCGCAACCTTCGGGTGAGATTACTGAGTAGATCGCGTTTTCGAGCATCAACACCTGGTCGCCCACGCCAATCGCCAGGGCGCCGCCGGACCCGCCTTCGCCGATCACGGTGACTATTATCGGCACAGTTAACTTCGCCATCTCGCGCAGGTTGTAAGCGATGGCTTCGGCCTGCCCACGCTCTTCCGCATCAATGCCTGGATAGGCGCCGGGAGTATCAATGAAAGAGAAGATTGGCCGTTCAAACTTCTCTGCCAGCTTCATTGCGCGAATTGCCTTGCGATACCCTTCAGGTTTCGGCATTCCGAAATTGCGAAACTGACGTTGTTTTGTGTCGCGTCCTTTCTGATGTCCCACAACCAACGCCGGCATTCCATGAAAACGAGCAAATCCACACACGATCGCCGGGTCCTCGGCGTAACGCCGGTCCCCGTGAATCTCGGTAAAGTCCTCGAACAATCGCTCGATGAAATCCAGTGTGTAAGGCCGCTCGGGATGACGCGCGAGCTGGACCCGTTCGAAGGCAGTGGTGTTGTGCTCAGTATTCACGTCTGTCTTGCCGGTAAGAGTTTAGGCGGCGCCTTTCGCCGCGGCGGCCTGCCTGGGCGAAGTAAAGCCATCCCAAGTAACGTCGCAGCCAAGATTCCGCAATGCTACTTCGATCTCTGCGCTACCTTGGACCTTCAAAGAAGGATGCGCGCGTACCCGGACCAGCATACCCTCAGAAACTATCTCGACAAAAACGTCGCAGTCACCTTTTGACTGCTCAAGCAGATTCCTGACCGCGTCGCAGAGCTGCACCGAATCCGTAGTGGCCGGGAAGCCAATAATTATTTCACGCGCTTTCTGTTGGACTGCTTGAGTCAACTCAGTGAGCCTTTCGGCAATCACGGTGATGACTCCATCGTCGCTAATCTCGGCCCTGCCGTTTACCAACACGGTCGCTTCATCTGCGACGATAGCGCCTTGTCTGCGGAATGGTTCGGGCCAAAGGACGCACTTAACCGATCCAGCCTGGTCTTCCAAACGGAATATCGCAAATCGATCGCCCTTCTTTGTTGTGCGCAGCTGAAGGTCCGTAATCAGGCCGGCAATCGTTACCCGCGAGCCGCTTTCCTGTTGACTCAGTTCAGCCGAGGTTACCGCGCCGAGTTTGGCGACCAGTTCGAAATGAGCCTCCAGGGGATGCCCGGTAACATAAAAGCCGACGGCCTTTTTTTCCGCGGCCAACATTTCTGAAGCGGTCCACGCCGCGGCGGCGGGCAAATCGCCCGCAGTGTCGGCGGTCTGCGCCAGGTCGCCGCCAAACAGATCATCTTGGCCAATCGCCTTCGACCGTTTCGTTCTGGCTGAGCGCGCCAAAGCGATGTCGATAGCCGCAAAGAGCCGAGCCCGCCAATGATTGCTTGTACACTCAGACGGTTTCAGAGAGTCAAAGGCACCACTGTAGACCAGACCCTCCAGGACCCGTTTGTTAATAGAGCCTTCCTCAACTCGCTCGGTAAAATCGAAAAGGGATTTAAACGGCCCGCCCTGACGCCCTTTCATGATCGCTGTGACGCTATTGAATCCGATGCCTTTGATCGCCGCCAGACCGTAACGAATCGCGCCTTTCAATGCCGTGAAGCCGATTTCGCTTTCGTTGACATCGGGCGGCAGCAGCACGATTCCCTGGGCACGCATCTCTTTTGTATAGCGGAAGACCTTGGCTGTGTCGTCGATTTCATTTGAGAGGACCGCGGCGTAGAAGTGCTCGCCGTAATGGGCTTTGAGATAGCCAGTTTGAAATGCCAAATAAGCGTAGGCCACACTGTGGGCCTTGGGGAAGCCATAGTCAGCAAACTGTGCCATGAGGGAGAAAATTTGCTGGGCCTTGTCGCGCTTAATACCGCGGGCTACCGCACCGAGGATGAACTTCTGTTCTTGCTGAGCCATCTCTTCCCGGTTCTTCTTGCCCATCGCCTTGCGGAGACTATCCGCCTCGGCCATCGTGTACCCCGCCAGTTTTTGCGCCAACTGCATGGCCTGTTCCTGGTAGACGATGACGCCCTGCGTACTATCCAGAATATCTTTCATCTCCGGAACAATGTATCGGACGCTCTTCTTGCCGTGGTGCCTAAGAATGAAGTCGTCGACCATACCTCCATCTATTGGCCCGGGCCGATAGAGCGCGTTAAGCGCCGAGAGATCCTCGATACTCTTGGGCTTGAGCTTGCGACAGATGTCCTGCATTCCGGACGACTCGAACTGAAATATGGCATCAGTACGACCTTCGGCAAACAGTTGCATAGTCATCTCATCGTTAAGCAAAACCTTTGACCACTCTACATCTTCGCTAAGCGACTGCTTTATACTCTTTAAGCAGTCGCTTATGATCGTAAGCGTGTTAAGCGCCAGGAAGTCCATCTTCAGTACGCCCACCTTCTCGAGGTCGGACATTTCGTACTGAGTGGTGACTTCATCTTTGGCCGAGACTGCGATAGGAATAAGCTCTTCCAAAGGTTCAGGTGTAATGACCACGCCGGCGGCATGCACCGAGACGTGGCGCGCACAACCCTCAAGCCGTCGCGCAAGGTCTATTAAATCCCGCACCTGGTCGTTCGTTTCCATTGCCGATCGCAGCTCAGGTACTTGTTGAATAGCCTGTTCAATGCTGACGTTGCGGCCCCGGACTGGCGGAGGAATCATCTTCGAGATGCGCTCAACGTCCGCATAGGGCATATCGAGCGCTCGACCAACGTCTTTGATTGCGGCGCGCGATGCCAGAGTCCCGAAGGTTACGATTTGGCACACCGAATCGCGCCCGTACAGATCGGCTACGTGGTTGATTACCTCACTGCGGCCTCGGACGCAAAAGTCTATATCAATATCCGGCATCGAAACGCGCTCAGGGTTCAGGAATCGCTCAAAGAAGAGGTTATAGCGCAAGGGATCGATATCGGTGATACCGAGGCAGTAAGCCACCAGCGATCCCGCTGAAGAACCACGACCCGGTCCGACTGGAATCCCATGTTCTTTGGCGTAACGCACAAAATCCCAAACGATGAGGAAATAACCGGCGTATCCCATACGCTTAATCACCTCAATCTCGTGCCAGAGCCTTTTCTCGTACTCTTCGAAGGTGTGGGTTAGTTCCCCTCTGGACAATTCTCCGTCCCAGACCTGGCCTTTACGCGTCTGATAACCGTTGCGAACGGTCTTTTCAAAGTATTCGTTGGCAGACAGACCAGCGTCTGATGCGGGGATGGGATAGTTGGGAAGATAGTTGACCCCGTGCGGCAAACTCAAATCGCATCTTTCGGCGATCTCAACGGTTCGCTCCAAAGCCTCCGGCAATTCATTGCCAAAGATCTGCCACATTTCATCGGGCGAACGCACATAGAAGTTGGGCGTGCCGTAGCGCAGGCGATTTTGATCGTTGACGGTCTTTGCGGAGCCAATGCAGAGCAGCACGTCGTGGGCCCGAGCGTCGTCCGGCATCAGATAGTGAGCATCGTTGGTTGCAACCAGCGGAATACCAGTGCGCTTTGACAACTCGACGAGCGGTTTCCGGATACGCGCCTGCGGTTCGAGTCCGTGTTCCTGAATCTCAAGGAAGTAGTTTCCCTTACCCATTATTTCCTGAAACTCGAAGGCTGCAGCGGCGGCGTCATCGGGACACTCACGCGCCAACATGGCCGATGGAACTCCCGACATGCAAGCTGAGAGCGCAATCAGGCCCTTACTGTGCTGGGCGAGGAGTTCCCGATCGATGCGCGGCTTGTAATAGAAGCCTTCAGTAAAGGCTTTTGACGTAAGCCGCGACAGATTGCGATAGCCCTCGAAATCCTTAGCCAGGAGGATCAGATGGTGATTAATTTTTTCACCGGGAGCTGCGCGGCCTCCGCGGTCCTTGCGACTTCCCGTCGCTATATAGGTCTCGCACCCGATGATAGGTTTGATTCCTTCCTTCTTCATCGTGTTGTAGAAAGTGATCGCGCCGTACATGTTTCCATGATCGGTCATGGCACACGCGTTCATCCCCAGTTCCTGAGTTCGTTTTGCCAGCGGGTTTATCTGGATGGCACCGTCTAAGAGACTGTAGTCGGTGTGTAAATGGAGATGGACGAAGCGCTTGTCCTGCATTTTGAATTATGCTGAAGAGTAAAGCGAATGAAATCTCAGCTGTCGAGACAACACTATATCACGTGGCCTCGAAGGATCAACCAAACAACATGTTGAATTAGTTTTATTCAACCTTCGAAAATGTACTGCGGAAAACAGAAACTACTCTTACGCCTATTCCCATTCGATCGTACTGGGAGGTTTGGAACTGATGTCGTAAACCACACGATTGACACCTTTGACTTCCGATACAATCCGGGTCGAGATCCGAGCCAGCACGTCGTGCGGCAAACGTGCCCAATCGGCCGTCATTCCGTCCACGCTGGTAACGGCGCGAATGGCAATCACGCGCTCATATGTGCGCTCATCACCCATCACACCGACTGTTGAAATCGGCAACAACACAGCGAAAGCCTGCCAGACAAAATCATACAAACCCGCGCGCCGCAGTTCCGCATCAAAAATCCGATCGGCGGCGCGCAAAATGGCGAGGCGTTCTTCGGTTACATCACCCAAGATGCGCACCGCCAAGCCCGGTCCCGGAAATGGATGACGGGAGAGGATCTCTTCAGGCACCCCCAGTTCCCGGCCGATTAACCTCACTTCATCCTTGAATAATTCGCGCAGCGGTTCGATCAACTGGAGGTTCATTTTCTCCGGCAAGCCGCCCACGTTATGATGGCTTTTGATTGTGGCTGAAGGTCCGCGAACCGACACCGACTCAATCACGTCCGGATACAGAGTTCCCTGTACCAGGAATCCCACGCCACCGATGCGGTTAGCTTCTTCTTCAAAGACCTCGATGAAAAGCGCGCCGATTCGCTTGCGTTTCGTTTCCGGGTCCACCACCTCCTTCAAGGCATCGAGAAACCGCTGGCTGGCGTCGATTCCCTGAATGTTTAGTTTTAACTTCTGCTTTAGCAAAGCGAGCGTCGACTCGAATTCGCCTTCGCGCAGCAATCCATTATTAATGAACAGGCAGACTTGCCGGTCACCGACCGCTCGATGTACCAAAGCAGCTGTGACTGAAGAATCAACGCCTCCGGAGAGCCCGCAAACCGCCCGGCCATGCTCGCCGAGCCGTTCTTTGATTCGCTCAGTCTGCTCTGCAATTGCGGCGGTGGGCGTCCAGTCACCTTTGCAGCCGCAGATCTCAAATAGGAAGTTGCGCAGGATCTGCGCGCCCAGCGGCGTGTGCGCGACCTCTGGATGAAATTGTAATCCGTAGATCCCGCGCTCCGAGTTCTCGAACGCGTTGACCGCGTCCGCTGTTTGCGCGGTCATGCGAAAACCATCGGGCAACATGGTGACGTGATCGCCGTGGCTCATCCAGACGTCCATCTCAAGCGGCAGCCCGGTAAACAAGCGGCTGGCCGCATCGACCACCTGAAGCCGGGCATAGCCGTACTCTCTGCTGGTCGAGGGCCGGACTTCCCCGCCCAGGCCGTGGGCAATTAGTTGCAAGCCATAACAGATGCCCAGCACCGGGCAGTGGGCGCTCTCGATCAATCCGGGTTTGGGCCGCGGCGCATCATCGTCATAGACCGAAGCGGGGCCGCCAGACAGGATTAGGCCTCGTGGTTGCCGTGTTTGAATCTCTTCGATCGCGACGTTGTAAGGAAGAATCTCGCAATAGACACCCGCTTCGCGCACCCGCCGCGCAATCAGTTGGGTGTACTGGCCGCCAAAGTCGAGTATGATTATGTTCTCGTGACTAATGCTCTCCAAGAAATACAGACCTCCGTGCCGGGATATGCGTCAAAGTTGCTGAAACCAACTGGAGTCAGGATTATAGGTTGGCAGTAAAGAAGCGACCAAGGCAAGTTGCGGGAAACGAAAGTACGCGATCTTGATGAATCGAAAGTCTGTAACCTCCCAAATGCATCCTGGTAAAGTTATTTCGAAAGTCATCTGGTGTTGCTTAATAGCACTAGTTGGATATTCCACCCAATCCACGGCCCGCTATCAGGGGCAAAAACAACTCGCCCTTTCGCAGCCGCTGGTAGTGAAATGGCGCTATCAATCAGATCAAACTTCCAACCTGACTCCCGCGGCGGATAAAACAACCGTGTTCCTTCCCTTAGTTGGCGGCACCCTGATAAGCCTCAACGCCCGGGATGGCAAACTAATATGGAGAGCCGAAGCAGGCGGTGAGTTCTCCGCCGCGCCCACCATCGATGAGCGGAGCGTCTATGCTGCAACCAGGTATTCTGAACCTGCACAGGGGCAGATCCATGGGACGCTGCGCGCCTTAAGCAAGACAACCGGCGTGACCTTGTGGATGAGGACCGTGCCCGGCCCACTCGGCGGCACTCTGATAGCGGGTGAGAATGCTTTATTTGCCGGCGGCGCTGACGGCAGGGTTTACGCTTTTGACAAGCGAACAGGGTTGACACTATGGATCAATCAATACTCGGAGGGATTCTCAAGTCAGCCTTCGCTCTCAGGCAAGCTGGTCTATTTCGGCGGCGACAGCGGCAATCTATTTGCGCTCGACCAGTCTACGGGCCGCCTGGTGTGGCAGTACCATACTCATGGCGCCATCCAGGGAGCCATCGCCGTAGCGAACGGCACAATCTATTTTGGTTCAGGAGATGGATACGTCTACGCGTTCAGCGAACAGCGCGCCAAGCTGCTTTGGCGCCGACGCACCGGCGCTGCAGTTCAGGCTGTGGCCGTAGTCGATAACGGTTTGCTCGCCGCGTCTCTGGATAACTTTGCCTATCTGCTCTCGCTCCACAAAGGTGCGCTAATCTGGCGCCGCCAGTTGCCCGGGCGGATACCTGCGCGGCCCGTTACCGCGCCGGATGGAGCCCTTTTCACCCCGCTCTCGACCGACAGCGCCATCGTGCTCAGTCTTCACGATGGAAAGCCCGCGAACACCCTGTCCCTTGGTGAAGAAAACAGCAGCAGCGCCGCGCCCATCGCGATCGACAACTTGATCCTGATCGCGACGTCTCACGGACTGCTGGCTTTCGCCGCTCCGCAGCAAGGGCCCTAGTGACGAATTGTCTGGGTTGAAAAATGAAAGAAACGCGAGGTTCAGACTTCGCGCATCTCTGCTGATTGTGTTTCAGGCGGGCGCCGGCCGAGCGAGGCGAAACCGCGCGAAAGAAGCCCATGTACTACATACGCAATGACCATGAGCAGAAGGACCCATTGCGAGTAAAGATAGATTAGACCGACCAGCGCAATCATCATGATTACCAGGCGGGCGTTCCGTCTCTCCGTTCCCACAGACTTGAAACTGGTAAAGCGCAGAGTACTGACCATTAACAGACTGAGGAATCCCATCAAGACCATCATCAGAATGGCCAGAACTTCTGAGCGGTGGGGTGCATATTTAATCGGGGTCGGCGCAAAGTGAACGATCGCGGCTACCAAACATCCGGCCACCGGAATCGGCAGACCAACGAAACTCTTCTTGTCTACCTTTGGCGTTCCCTCGGCCAGAGGACGGGGTCGTGAGGCC
>DATNNY010000040.1:0-8377 GCA_035601635.1 Pyrinomonadaceae bacterium | reverse complement strand
TTCGTGACTATAAATATTTCGCCGCTAGCGCGGCTGGTTGAACCACCTGCCTTGATACCTCCGATGTAGTAAACTCAAACCAATGCGTCTTGTCTTCATGGGCACGCCTGAATCCGCAGTGCCTTCGCTGCGCCGCCTGCTTGCCGACGGGCACGAGGTCGTCGCGGTCTGGACGCAACCTGACAAGCCCGCGGGACGTGGCAAGAAACTGCACCAGTCGCCGGTGAAAGAGTTCGCTCTCGCGCACGGACTGACCATTCATCAACCAACCAAAATAAAAACTCCGGAAGCAAAAGAGTTATTCACCTCGCAACGGGCCGACGCTGCTATTGTCGTCGCCTATGGACGGATTCTGCCGCCTGAGTTTCTTGAAGCCCAGCGTCTTGGTTGTATCAATCTTCATTTTTCTCTGCTGCCCCGGTATCGCGGCGCGGCGCCGGTGAACTGGGCCATCGTTAACGGTGAAAAGGAAACCGGAGTGACTACTATGCGGATCGTGTCCGAACTCGACGCCGGTCCCATCTTGCTGCAGAGCGCAACTCAGATCGGCGGCGGCGAAACAGCCCCGGAGCTGATGCGGCGACTCGCGGAAACCGGCGCCGAACTACTCAGCACAACTCTCAAAGGCATTGATCATATCGATCTGAAACCACAGGCGAAAGAAAGCGCCACCTTCGCTCCGATATTGAAACGCGACGACGGTCTGATTGATTGGCGCCTGGACGCTCTAGCCATCGAACGACGCGTGCGTGGCCTTCAACCCTGGCCGAATGCGCATACGACTCTGCGTTCGCGTCGCTTGATCATCTGGAAAGCCAGCGCTGAAAGCCTTCCGCAGAGTTCAGATCAACCGGGCCGGATCATTGAGGCTCACGGTAATAGACTCCTGGTCGCCTGCGGCGCTGCGACGGCATTGCGGATAGGAGAGCTTCAGCCCGAACACTCGCGCCGCATGAGCGCGCGCGATTTTCTTAACGGCGCGCATCTTGAAGCTCGGGAATCACTAGGCAAACTTAACGATGCTTCCGATGTACGATAGAGCCAGGCTAATCGCGAATGTCCTCGCCGGCTCGTGGCGCCAGTCCCCCGCCCCGCTCACTATCTCTCGAGCAGAACTCGATATTGTTGCGCAACTGCTGCTCGAATCGGGCGCCGGCGCTTTGGGCTGGCGGCGTGTTGGCAACTCAAATCTTCGGACTGCTCCCGCGGCTCTTGAACTGGAACAGGCCTTTCGTCTGCACGCATTGCAATCCGCCATTCACGAACACAACATTCAAAATGCGCTGATCTTACTGCGCGGCGCGGGGGTCGAACCGATTCTGGTTAAAGGTTGGGCGGTTGCGCGCCTTTATCCCGATGCGGGTTTGCGTCCCTACGGCGATCTGGATTTGTGCGTCGAACCAAAGAATTATCATGCGGCCACAATCGCGCTGGAAAAGGATTCGAAAAAATCCTATCAGGTTGATCTGCACCTGGGCTTTAAGACCCTAGATCACAAATCGTGGGACGAGTTGTACTCGCGTTCTCAACATTTGAAACTGGGCGAGGCTGAGGTCCGAGTTCTCTGTCCGGAAGATCATCTGCGGGTTCTTTGCTTTCATTTTCTGCGGGAAGGGGCCTGGCGGCCGCTATGGCTCTGTGATATCGCCGTCGCGGTTGAGAAGCGGCCCCCGGATTTTGACTGGGACCTGTTTACCGACAAGCAGGACCGCCGGAGAAAATGGTTTGCCTGCAGCCTGGCTCTAGCCGATAAACTGCTGGGCGCAAGCATGGACGGCGTGCCGGAGACGCTCCACGCTCAACAACTGCCAAGTTGGTTTCTCCCGTCCGTCTTGAGAGAGTGGGAAGTGCGCTCAATGTCACATCGTCACACCGCTCCGATGAGCGCAGCCTGGCGCGCGCCCGCACAGACTCTAAAACTGAAGAGTCTCAGTTCACATTGGCCAAACTCCATCGAAGCGACCATTGGTGTCAGCGGTCCCTTTAATGAAATTCCGAGGCTGCCCTTTCAAATCGGCAATTGTGCCGTGCGCACGATTGAGTTTTTCTGGCGCTTGGTCAGAAGCTCTTGCTAACCGCGGCGTTCAAATATTTATTGACGGCAGAACCTTGCTGACATATCCTTTCGCGACTCAACCAGATCGAGTGCGCCAAATCTTACTTAGGAGTTCGCCCGAATGACCAGTAAGCTTGCCCCGAAAGCTCGTAAAAACAACCTCATCGTCAAAGAAGTTTCCAATGAGATCCTGATCTACGACGAGAACAACCACCAGGCGCATTGTCTCAATGAGACGGCCGCGCTCGTCTGGAAGTGCTGTGACGGACACACGAGCATTCCAAAGATGAGGCAACTGTTGGAGAAGGAAATGAGCCTGGCGGTGCCCGAGCAGACGGTTTGGCTGGCGCTAAAGCAACTTGAGGGTTCGCGTTTGCTCGATATGCCCGTTACGTCGCAAACCCGGATCCCGCAGACTTCGCGGCGCACGGTGATGCGAACAATGGGCATTGCCGCCGCGGTCTCTCTGCCACTAATAACCTCCATCAATGCCGCAGGAGCGGTGGCGGCCGCTTCGTGCATTCCGCTGGGTCAACCCTGCACATCTACTCCTCAGTGCTGCCCAGGCCCGGCCATAGCTTGTGCGGGGCCCGGTCCTCTGACCTGCAAGGTAACTTGATTATTTTGTCACGTGACTCCTCGGGGACTGGAGCCTTTTTGACTTACCGGGCCGGTCCTGTTTTCAAGCCTTCAACCCACGCGCCGTTCTCTTCCATGGTCGGGCGGAACGCTTCGCGCGGCGCCACAGTCTCGACGTGCATATTGTCGTCGGTGTTGATTACTGAGCCGGCCACGGCCGGGCCAAGTTGAGTTTCATCGCATACCAGCCACGCCTGCACATCAGCCGCGCTCTTGATTCCCACTCGATCAAGGTCGGCTTTAGTGCGCGCATCGTTCATTCGCTCAGCTATGCGATCCAGCCGAACGCGTGACCCGCTGCCGATTAGAATCAGATCCTTTCCTTTCGCCGCACCCGCCACTCGGAACACTGCAACGTAGGGAAAACTTTCATGGAAAGTGGCCAGCACCGATCGCAAACTCTCAGTCGAGAGTTGGTAAATCTGCAGCCATTGCACGAACACTCCGTCATCTTTCAAACGCCGGCGACCCAGAGTGAAAAATTCGCGCGTGAACAAATTAGCCACCCCGGGTACCCAGGGATGGCTGGGCTCACTAATGATCATGTCGTAGGTCACAGGATTGACGCGCAGATAAGTGCGCGCGTCATCAATGATCAAATGCAAACGCGCGTCGTTAAGTGGGCGGTTGTTAACGTGCTCAAAAAAGCGGGAGGAGGCGACCGCCGCCGGTTCGATCTCGACGCAGTCAACTGATTCAATCGGCGACTGCAAGACCGATCCGGCCGTCACCCCAGTCGCAAAGCCTACTATTAATGCGTGGCCAAACCGGGGAGCGGTCAACACGCCTGCCTGGCCCAACATCACTTGCGTCGGCATGTCGTCGGCATCAGAGGCGTTCGTGCGGCCATTGATTGCCACCGAGGTAATGCCCCAGTCGCGCCGCACTGAAACCGTCGCGGTTCGCCCCTCCTCGTACATCAGGAGCTGGTGATTCCCTGATCCGTTATTCTGATCTTCGTTTGGAATCGTGCCGCGTGAACGCGCCAGAACGCGCACATAACTGTCGTAGGCGCCGGTCGACAGTGCATTCAGATTCAGACGTGGCCAGATAAAAAACATGGCGAGCACCAGGGTGACTGTTGCGCCGAGCGCGAGGCTCTTAGCCAAAGCTCGATCGGACGTCGTGCGTCCTGGCTGGTACGCAATAAAACCAACGATCAAGCAAAGAGCGGCGGCACAGAAAATCGTAAACCGCGTGGTGGTCTCCGGAATAAGCAGGAAGGCGGTAACGATCGAACCGGCGATCGCGCCGATTGTGTTCAGCGCATAACTCTGTCCGACCAGTTTCACACTCGTCAATGAAAAGCCGGAGGTAGCCTCTCCGTTCTGCATCCGCGCTGTCCAAGTCAAAACCAGAGGCATTATGATTCCCATCAAGATGGCCGGCAGTAGAATCAACGTCGCGGCGACGGCTATTTGTAGGGCCAGCAGTCCCACCCACGAATCAATACCCATCCGAAATCCGATCGCGATCAGAAAGTCAGGGGTCGCGCTGGTTATCTTGAGGCTGAGGAATAGAGTGAACGCCGTCAGAATCTCAATCAATAGAACAGCGCGCCGCAACCACCACGCGTCTGCGTGCTTGATGAGACTTATGAGGTAAGCTCCCAGAGCCAGACCAACCAGAAACAGCGCCAGGACGATGCTGAAAGCATAAGTGCTCGACCCAATGATCATCGACAGCACGCGTGACCAAACGATTTGCATGCTAATGGTCACAAACCCCGAGGTGCAGGCGCAGAACAACCAGAACTTCGCCTGCCCATCCGCAAAGGTCAGAACTCCGACCTGTCGGGGTAACGGACGGTTGATCTCTTCGTCTAAATGCTTGTGCGGCGTGGCCGGACGAGCATCTTCAGTTCCGACAGATTTTGAATCAAGTAGAAAAGCCGCCAATCCAATCGCGAGATTCGTCGCTGCGGCGATCCAGATCGTGGAGCGGACTCCGAACTGCGGCAACAGGAAAAACCCAGCGGCAATCACTCCTGAGATCGCACCGGTCAAGTTCCATGTGTAAAGCCTGGTGATCGCGCTCGCAATATTCTTGGAGGATCGCTTAAGAGCTGCCACCAGAACGGGAAGTGTCGCGCCCATCAACGCAGTAGGAATCAAAAGGACTGCGCTCGCGAGGAGAAACCTTGAAAGCGTGAAGCCATAAAAGCCGGGATGGAAGCGCTGCCACACCTGAGCATAGACGAGATCGATCCCGCGAAATAGTACCGGCACCGCCAGCGCGTACAGTCCCACTGCGATTTCAATGAAGGCATAGACGCGCACTGGTCGTTTGATCCGCGCGGCGAACCTCGCGGCCAGCGCGCTTCCCAAAGCCAATCCGCCCATGAACGCCGCCAGGACTGCGCTAATCGCCACTGTGGTCGCGCCGAACACGAGCCCCAGCATGCGCGCCCACAGCACTTCATAAATCAGACCGGTGGCGCCGGAGAGTAAGAAACAGATCGCGATTAATTTGAGAGTTCGACGTGAGTAGGTCTGAATCAAAATAAAGTTCGCAGGAAAGACGGCTGAAGCCAACTACAAAAATATCACGAAGGCCCTGCGCCAAATGTTCGGTGGAATCGATCCGCGCGTCGCGGTGGTCAGCACTACCAGATAGTTTGCTTCTACCCGATGCTCTGAACGCGTAGCGTTGTCGAGCATCTCCGGCAAATGCGAAGTCGGCGCGGGAGCGAGTATGGGTTGAACCAGCGCCAGACGGCGCAAGCAGGCATACAGGTGATCCTGCCCAGTCCCGAAACGCCCGCGCTCCATGCCCAGGACTACAGACAGTTCGGCCCGCTCATCGATGAAGTGCTGCACCAGCGAAGCCGTTTGGGTTACGCCGCTTTCAAAGCGAATGCGAAAATTTTCCTCATCAATATCGTCAGTCAGTCGCGTATCCAGCACGATCGTAATGCGGCGCTCGTCTTCGGCGGTGAATTCCCGCACTGTTAACTGGCGCGAGCGCGCTGTTGCCTTCCAATCGATGTGCCGCAGATCGTCGCGGGGTTGATAGTCGCGCAGCAGCAGCAAATCGTGGCCGGCGCCGCGACGCAGCGAAGGTGTTTGTCCCGCATTCAATGGCAGCAGGTTCAACTCATCGGGCACAGCCTCAGGCTTTGGATAAACCACGATGTCCACGTCACGCGCGCCCAGGCGGCGGCGGTGGCGGAAAAAGCCAAATGGAAACCGAGTCGAAATCTCGAAGCCATTTACGAGCACGTGTCCGCGCCGGGGAAATACCTGCTCAATGCTTTGTTCACCCGCGGCGCGATGCGGAATATAGATGAAGTAACCCAAGGTGATCTTTCGCGAACGTGCTCGCCGTTTTCTCTTCAAAGGCGGCCGATCGAACGTGCCTCGCATTTCCACCAGAATTGAAAACGAAGGCAACAGCAGCTTCGCGTTACGTACGGTCACGATCACCTCTGCCGGTTCGCCCGCAAAAATGTGATCGGGAAATCTGGCTGAGACCGTCAGGTCGCGCAGAGTGGACCGCGCTGCTGCCCAGGACACAAAGATAGTCGAGAGCATGATTGAGAACACCATGAAGAGGAGATTGTTTCCGGTGTTCCACGCCGCGAACGCCACGATGACAAGAATGACGACAAAGATCACGCCGCCGGTGGTCACCTCGACGGGCAGGCCGCGTCCGGCAACCTCTGCGAAAGCCGAGCGCGCGAGGGGAGGCACCACCAGGACCATTATCAGCAGCACAAAAACCAACGAAGCGATCGCCCCGGCTGAAACCAGCTCTGGCGCGCCGATGCGCCTGGCCATTAAGGTCAGGATCGCGGTAGCCAGTCCGGCGAAAACCAGCAGCGTGCCGACGATCGGCCGCCACCAGGAAGAGAGGGAATTTCGGATTGCGGATTTCGGATTGCGAATTTCTGATTTGTGGGCGTTATCCACTGGCTTCCTTCACTTCGCAATGCCAAATTCGAAATTTGCTATAGCGGGACGCTGATTGTTTTCATGATTTCGAGGAGCACGGCTTCGGCCTCTTCGCTGCGCTTCATCGCTGAGGAGTAGCGCGAGCTGACCGTAAGACGGTGCGCAAAGACAGGAACCACGAGTCGTTTGATGTCGTCCGGAAGACAGTAGGTTCTTTCTTCGGTGAGGGCGAGCGCCTGGGCCGCCCGAAAGAGCGAAAGCGAGCCGCGCGGACTGACGCCCAGATCCAGCATCTCGGAAGAGCGCGTCGCCGACACAATCCGCATCAGGTAATCGACGATCGCGTCGTCCACTGAGACCTGGCTGACCTCCTCTTGCAATTCCAGAATGTCCTGCGCGCTCAGCACCGGCTGCATTTCATCCAACGGCTCGGCGTGCTCACGATCACGAAGAATTAGTTTCTCATCAGCCTGTCCCGGATAACCGATGCGCAAACGCAGCATGAAACGATCGAGTTGCGACTCTGGCAAGGGATAAGTACCGTGATGTTCGATCGGGTTCTGGGTCGCGAGCACCATGAAAGGTTGTGGCAACGGATGCGTAACGCCTTCGACGGTCACGTGCCGTTCGGCCATAGCCTCGAGCAGGGCTGACTGAGTTTTCGGCGTAGTGCGATTGATCTCATCCGCCAGGACCACATTCGCGAAAATGGGCCCCGGCTTCCATTCAAAAAGCGAATCATGTTGATTGTAAATCGACAGCCCGATCACATCGGACGGAAGTAAATCGGACGTGAATTGAATTCGCTGAAATGTGCAATCCAGCGCCCGAGCCAGAGCCTGTGCCAGGGTAGTCTTGCCAACACCGGGCACATCCTCAATCAAAAGGTGACCGCCAGCGAGGAGGGTCACGAGCGCCAATCGCACGACCTCGGGCTTGCCGCGGATCACGCGTTCGATCGTGCTTTGCAGGAGTTCGACTCGTTCGGCTGAGCTGGCCGCGAGCGAGTCTGAGCGGGTATCGGCTGGACGCAAGTTTCTCATGGATTCAAGTCAATTCTCGGCCTCATTCTACATGTACGGGGCCAAGGTCGCCATGTCAAAGACTATGCAGATGCGCAGGGACGACGGAAATGGGGCCGCCGGCAAAGCCTTTACTTTGGAGTGCGATAACTCGTTACCGCTTTCGCGGCCGCGACTTGTCGCGACCCCAAATAAGAGCCGAGTTGACCAGCCTTGCGGCGCCAAGTCGCCGCTCACCAAAGCGCTGACAAGTCAGCGCACGCCAAAAGCTCGCGTTCTATCTCTTATAAGAGTAAAGCGCCTTGCTGCCAGATGGCGTGAGTAGCGGCTGTGTAGTAAAATTCCCTCGTCATCGATGGACCCTGGCAGTGCTTTTGGAACTGCTAGCAGAGTGTGTCGTTTAGCAATTTGAGGAAATATTTTATGAAACGAACTCACCGTAATCAGCGCGGATTCACACTCATCGAACTGATGATCGTGATCGCAATTATCGGAATCCTGATTGGTGCCGCCGTGTATGGTTGGAAGTCCGCACAGAAGGCGGGAAACGAAGCGGCTACTATGCAGGATCTAAAGACCATTGCCGCGGTACAAATCCAATACTACAACACCCATGCCCGGACTTTCGGAACCTTCGACCAACTGGTGAAAGAACAAATGCTGACTTCGAAGTTTGCCGGGAATCCACCTTCTCCCGATGGTTATATCTTCACTTTGAAGGTAACTCCAAAAACCGCAGGTTCGCCCACGTCTTATACGCTAAACGC
>DATNNY010000039.1:0-4427 GCA_035601635.1 Pyrinomonadaceae bacterium | reverse complement strand
CGAAGAGTACCGAGTGTCGGCCGAAGGCGAGTCCGCTGGCAGCGGTAATGGCGATTTCGAAACACACTACAATCTCGGTTTGGCTTATAAGGAAATGGACTTATTCGAAGAAGCCCTCGAAGAGTTTCAGATTGCCGCCGGTCTGGTTGATCCGGCCGATGGCACGCCGCGCTATTTGCAATGTTGCAACCTCCTGGGCCATTGTTTCATGCAGAAGAGCGTGCCGGAGCTGGCTGTAAAGTGGTTTAATAAGGGCTTCAATACCCCAGGGGCTTCGGAGGATGAGCGCCAGGCTTTGCGTTACGAACTGGCCGCCGCCTATGAACAAGCTGGCGATTTCGATAAGGCGCTGAACCTGTTTACGGAAGTTTACGGAATTGATGTTTCTTACCGTGGTGTTAAGGACCGATTAAGAGAGCTGAAAGCGCGCGCCAATGGAGAGAATGGCAAAGCTGCGCCGGCATCTAATCGAAACAAGAACCACGAGCAGCGCGTAAACTAGTTTCGAAATCGATTTGGGCTTTTCTTATCGGGTCAATGTACGCCGCTTGAAGCGCGTGCAAGTCTGTGTGTTTTGAGGAGCAGGACGAATGTCTTCGCGGCTTTCAGTCATCTTTTATATCATTCTGTGTCTGGAGATTGGACTGGTGCTGACCGTCCTGCCCTGGGTGCCCCATGGTTGGCTTGGTCTCAGCGACTGGAGCAATAATTATTTTCTGCTGCTCGCCGCACACAAAGCGGGTTATGGCGTACAAAGATTTGTGGCCTCGGGCTGGGTCCGTGGCGCAGTCTCAGGAATCGGAATCTTGAATCTTGGAATGGGTATTTGGGAGTTAATAAATTTTCGCCAGACTGTAAAGGCGCTGGACTCAGGACAGGCTTCTGTGAAAAGCTCGCGCCAGAAATTGTCCGAACGCGTTGCCGCTAATGACGCTCAGCCTGCCAAAACCGATCCTTTATCTGATTACCCCCGGCGTAACCACTGAAAAGACGACGCCCGCCAGTGAAGAGTTTCGCGACCTCCTGCGGCACGTTTCGGCAGCGATCGCGGCCGGTATTCAGTTGATCCAAATCAGAGAGAAGCAGCTAACGGCACGGGTTCTGTTTGAACTTGCAGGCAGCGTCGTGACCATTGCCCGGGGCACTTCGACGCGAGTCTTGGTCAACGATCGCGCTGACATTGCGGCGACCGCCGGCGCCGATGGTGTTCATCTGACGACGACTTCACTTACGGCCGATGTTATTCGAAAAACATTCGGCGCGAAATTTCTGATTGGCGCCTCGACTCATTCACTGGCGGAAGCTCGGGATGCTTTCGGGCAAGGTGCGGACTTCGCGGTGTTCGGCCCGATCTTTCCATCGCCATCAAAAGCAAAGTACGGTGCTCCGCTCGGCCCTTCCAAGCTGGCCGAGGCCACGCGCGAACTGGCACAATTTCCGCTGCTGGCGCTCGGCGGCATTTCTCTTGAGAATGTGAACGAATGCTTGTTAGCCGGAGCCAGCGGCATCGCTGGCATTACGCTCTTCGGCGCGTCAAATGAACTCGCGAACACCGTCGAGAAGATAAATGATTTGGCAAAAAGCCAGTTCCCGACGCGAGCCTTTTTCAATGGCTAAGCATGTTATCTCGGCCGATCCCTGTCCTGACATGGAAAAGTTACCAATCGTAATTTGCGTCGACGTTGAGCCGGAAGAAAGAGCGATAGAGCCAAAAGTGGCCTCCGACTGGCTCGGATTCGAAAAGACATTCGAGTTCTTTGAACGATTAAGACCTCACCTCGAAGATGTAACCGGAACTGCGGCGCACTTTTCCTGGTTCGTGCGCATGGATCCTCAGATCGCTCAGGCTTATGGAGGTCCGGCCTGGTCCGTTGCGCGTTATGGCAGGCTTCTCGATCGTCTATCGGCAAGCGGTGATGAAATCGGACTGCATATTCACGCCTGGCGCTGGGACCAGGCGTTTGGGAACTGGATAGCCGACATGGGCAACCAGGAATGGGTCGACAGCTGCGTCCGGATGGGCTTTGAAGCCTTCGAGCAAAGCCGGAGGCGGCCGTGTCTTTCGTTTCGCTTTGGCGATCACTGGATGAACAATGCGACTTTGGATCTGGTTGAGCGATTAGGGGCGCGATTTGACCTGACAGTAGAGCCTGGTCGGAAAAAGCTCTTAATTACCGAGCCTTACACCGGGTTTCCTCCGGACTACTCTCTGACTCCTTCCCAACCCTATCGTCCTTCCAAGACCAATTTCACTGAAGGTTCCGATTCAACGGCGCGACAGTTATGGGTCGTACCGCTGAGCACCTTTGATCCGGATCGAGTGTTGAGTTTCCTCCAGGCAAACGGCAAGGAAGATCGGCAGCCTACCTTTCTGCAGAAGTTAAAGAGATGGAGCGCTGCGAATGGAAACGGTTACGAAGGCTTCCTTGATCGCGTCGACTATGAAGCCATCGGTGGGTGGGCCTACGATGTACGGCAATGTGATCAGCCTCTCGATATTGAAATCTATCGCGGCGAAGTTAAGCTGGCCAGGGTCCGCGCCGATGGTCTGAGAAGGGATCTGTTGCTAGCGGGCAAAGGAAATGGAAGGCATAGCTTCATCCTGCCCACTCCGTCTTGCTTGCGAGACGGTAAACCGCATTCAATCAGAGCCCGGGTGGCCAATAGTAGGTTCGAACTAAATTACAGTCCCAGCACAATGAAACGTGATCAGCCGGCTTTAATTGAGCCTGGTGTATTGCTTTTCGATCTCTGTGGCGAACCGTGGCTCGCATCTCGGATGATGGGCCTGGCGTTTAGCTCCCCGGGCAAACGTTACCTGGCCATATCTTTGAGAAGTCACGAAATATTAAGCCATCGTCACCTCGCTAATCTGAACGAGAACTTCGCAAGCATCTTCACCCATCGAATGGTGAAGGACTTTGTTTTTGAGACTCCGGCAGAACTGGTGGCGAGGATGGAATAGATCAATGCTTCCAGTTGCTAGTGCCGCAAGTACGACTCGAGTTGTACTCACCATCGCTGGTTTCGATCCTTCGGGCGGCGCGGGAATTATCGCAGACGTCAGAGCTCTGATGGCCTTCGGTTGCCGGCCAGCGGCAGCAGTGACGTCGCTGACTTTTCAAAACTCCGAAACGGTCTTTGGCTCGATTCATCAGACGGCCGAGTCCCTGCGGGCTCAAATTTTTCCACTCGTCAAAGAATTTCAGATCGCAGCAGTTAAGATTGGCCTGCTGCCGACCCGGGAACTCGTTTTGGAAGTTGCGCGCCTCTTGCGTGAGACAAGCCTCCCGGCTCCGGTTGTCGATCCGATCCTTCACTCGTCTTCAGGGTACGAACTGATGGAACCAGCAGCCAGAGAAGTCTGGTTGACCGAGCTGATGCCGCTGGCGCGACTGATCACACCGAACATTCCTGAGGCCGAAAGCTTGACTGGCAGTCCCATCAAAAATGAATCCGATATGCACGCAGCAGCGGCCAAACTGCGCGAAGCAGGCGCCCGCGCAGTCCTGGTGAAAGGCGGACACCTGCCCGTGCTCCAGTCTGAGGCTATCGACGTGCTGGATGAAGATGGAACGGTCACAGTCTTTCGCGGTGAGTGGATCGATGGGCCGCCGGTGCGCGGCACTGGGTGCATGCTCTCGGCAGCCATAGCAGCGGGCCTCGCAGCGGGTATGAGCTTGCAGGAGTCTGTCAGTGCCGCCAGAAGCTTTGTCGCAGGCGTGATGCGTTCGGTGTAGCTAGCCTGTTCTCTAAAGTTCGTTGACGAGATCGGCGCATGCCATGGGGCACTAGCCCGACCGTAAGGGAGGGCTCCATGTATTCGTGGAAAGACTGGGCCCTCCCTCACGGTCGGGCTAGTGCCCTGATTCTGCGAAGGTCCTGAAGTAAACGATCCACGAAAACACGAAGCGAATTATTTGTTCGTGTGATTTCGTGGATCAGTTCCCGTCTAAGCCCGCAAGAGTACAGGGTTGTTGATTTATTCTACCGTCACTTTCTCCATCTTTACCTCTGACGCCGGGCGGTCGCTGCGATCAGTCTCAGAGGTCGCGATCGCGTCGACGATCTCCTGGCCCTCAGTCACGCGGCCAAAGATCGTGTAATTCGGTGGCAGCGGATAGTCGGCGTGCATAATAAAGAATTGCGAACCGTTGGTGTTCGGACCGGCATTCGCCATGGCCACTGTGCCGGCCTTGTAGCCACGCTTATAAACTTCGGACGAGGAATTGATTTCATCCGCGAATTTTCCGCCCCAGGCCGATTGTCCGCCCCGGCCTGTACCGGTGGGATCGCCACCCTGAATCATGAAACCTTTGATGACGCGGTGAAAAATTACTCCATCATAGAAACCCTGTTCGGCCAGTAAACGAAAGTTTTCGGTAGTCTTAGGCGCGTCGTCTTCGAGTAATTCAAACTTGATTGTG
>DATNNY010000038.1:0-9483 GCA_035601635.1 Pyrinomonadaceae bacterium | reverse complement strand
ACAGCGCTTACCGAGGATTCTGTTGATCGCGCTAGCTGCCCTTGTGGTGCCGTGGTTTGCCACCGGAATTTACACGGTGAACCCGGGCCACATCGGCGTCGTGCGCACCTTTGGCAAAGAAACCGCCCGCACCGAGCCTGGCCTTCACTACCGCTTCCCGTGGCCCTTCCAGCGCACCGACGTCGTCAGTGTAGAGCAAATTCGCCGGATCGAAGTGGGCTTCGAGGCAGGAAGGCGGGTGTATGAGGAGGCGCTAATGCTCACTGGCGATGAGAACATCGTTGAGGCGCAAATGGTTGTGCAATATCGGGTGGCCGATCCCACCAAGTTCCTCTTCCGGCTGCATGAGCCCGAGGTCACATTGCGCACTGCCACCGAGGTGGCGCTGCGCAGCGCCGTTGGAGGTATGACCATCGATGAGGTGATGATCGAAAACCGTGCCAAGGTGCAGGATGAGACCCGCGTCTTTGTGCAGCGATTGATGGATGCGTACCAGTCCGGCGTGGTCATCACTGAAGTCAAGCTCCGGGCCGCTGACCCTCCCGAAGCGGTTAAAGATGCCTTTCATGACGTCGTGCGCGCCCGCGAGGACCGCGAAAGACTCATTAACCAGGCTCTCGGCTACCAAGCTGACCTGCTGCCGCGCGCCCGGGGTGCCGGCCAGCAAATCCTGCGCGAAGCCGAGGGGTACAAGGAAAAGCGCGTCTTGCTAGCGCAGGGCGAAACAGCCCGCTTCCTGAGCGTGCTGACCGAATATGAAAAGGCAAAAGAGGTGACGCGCGAGCGGCTCCATCTGGAGACGGTTGAGAGGGTTTTGCCCGAGATTGACAAGCTCATCGTGGACGGCGACATCAGCCAGAGACTGATGCCGCTGCTACCCGTGGGAGGTGTGGTTACGCCCCCTGTGAACATCCCCTCGGCGCCACCTGCAGCGAGGTAATCACGATGGCCAAGGAGCTCTTCAAAATTGGCGTTGCGGTCGTGCTCGCAGTCGCTGTCATCCTGACGCTGCAAACCTTCTTCGCCGTCGACGAGCGCGAACAGGTTGTCATCACCCAGTTCGGCGAATATATACGCACCATCAACAAGCCTGGCCTGGCCATGAAGCTCCCATTTATTCAGGCGGTCGCCCGCTTCGATCGGCGAGTGCTGGCGACCGATGCCCCACAAGCGGAGTATCTGAGCCAGGACAAAAAGCGGCTCGTGGCTGATCCGGTCACTCGTTGGCGGATTGCTGATCCGCTCAAGTTCTATAAAACCGTGCGCGATGAGGCCGGCGCTCGGGCCCGGCTCGACGACCTAGTTTTTTCCGAACTGCGCCGTGAAGTGGCCAGCAACACATTCGCCAGCGTGATCGGAGCCCAACGCGAAGGGATCATGAACGCCGTTGCTGCCATCACCCGAGAGCGGGCCCGTGAGTTTGGCATCGAGGTCATCGACGTGCGGATCAAGCGTGCGGACCTGCCACGCGAAGTCCAGGCCAGCGTCTTTGCGCGGATGCAGGCTGAGCGTGAACGCGAAGCGAAACGCTACCGTAGCGAGGGCGAAGAAGAGGCGGCCAAGTTGCGGGCCGAGACTGACAAGCAGCGCACCATCATTCTGGCCGATGCCGAGCAGAAGGCTCAAAAGCTCCGCGGCGAAGGCGATGCCGCCGCTGCGCAGATTTACGCTCAAGCCTACGGCCAGGACTCGGAGTTCTACAGCTTCGTGCGCAGCTTGCAGGCCTATGAACAATTCCTGGGCAAACGTAGCACCCTGCTGCTCTCCGCCGACTCCGCCCTGTTCCGCTACTTAGGCGGGTCGCAGCCGGGCCGTGAGGAAAAGCTGCCGCAGAATGAGGAACGATAAGGAGTGTCAGTATTTTCGGAGATTCGGCACTCGAAAATTTTTCTCACGGTGACACTGACACTCTTTCGGCCGAAGGGACCATCCTCGCCTTTGCTTCGCCGCCTAGGAATAGCATGGGCTTCGGCCCTGGTTCGCAATTGATCGTTTTCGCGACAGCGTCGCGTGGCGCTTTTTCGGATCCGCTCAAAAGTCTTCCCGGTCGCCCCGGATTCGGACGTCCTAAATCTGCAAAAATAAAGGCAATAGAAATGCTGTTTTAGGTCTTGCTATCGAATATAGATTGACCTAAGTATTTAAGCTAAACCTAGATGCCTAGTGCAGGGTCAAAAGCAACTCGTGAACCAAGCACTTGACACAGCTGAATCTGTCGCCCCAGAGCGAGGCTGGCGCTTTCGCCGAACCAATCCCTCACTGCCGGAAGTATACCGTTCAGTTCAAGTGCCCAAGACTGGCCGAGGTTGGCTGGGCTTCCTTCGCAAACTGCTTGCCTTTTCCGGCCCTGGCTATCTGGTTGCCGTCGGATACATGGACCCGGGCAACTGGGCAACGGACCTGGCGGGAGGCTCGCAGTTTTACTACACGCTCCTGTCGGTGGTGATCATCTCTAGCCTCATGGCCATCTTCCTGCAGCATCTGGCGCTCAAGTTGGGGGTGGTCAGCAGGCGCGATTTGGCGCAAGCCTGCCGAGACCATTTTCATCCGGCGTTCAACTTTATTCTTTGGGTAGGCTGCGAGATCGCCATCGCGGCCTGCGACCTGGCGGAAGTGATCGGATCCGCAATCGCCCTGAATTTGCTCTTTGGGCTACCTTTGGTATGGGGAGTGTGCCTAACGGCCTGCGACGTGTTGGCCGTTCTTTACCTGCAAAATAAAGGATTCCGTTTGATTGAGGTGCTGGTGCTCACGCTCATCGGCGTCATCGCGGTGAGTTTCGGCATTCAACTTGTGTTGTCCAAGCCTGACTTCGGTGCGATGGCGCTGGGTTGCCTTCCGTCGCCGCAAATCCTGCACAACCGCGACATGATTTATGTGGCCATTGGCATTCTGGGGGCGACGGTTATGCCACATAATCTGTATTTGCACTCCTCAATCGCGCAGACTCGCCATTATCCTCTGACAGTCCAAGGGAAGCGCGAAGCTATCTTCTTCGGAACAATTGATTCCACCGTGGCGCTTCTGTTTGCGCTCTTTATAAACGCTGCAATTCTTATTGTAGCCGGCGCGAGCTTCTATCAGAGCGGGCATCACGAGGTGGCAGAAATCCAGGACGCCTATAAGCTCCTGAGCCCTCTCCTCGGTGTCGGCGTAGCCAGCACACTCTTCGCAGTCGCCCTGCTGGCCTCCGGCCAGAATTCGACGCTCACGGGTACGCTAGCTGGCCAAGTCGTGATGGAGGGGTTTCTGCGCATCCGCCTGCCTCCCGTCTTACGCCGGCTGATCACCCGGCTGCTGGCCATCATTCCGGCGGTGATCGTAACCGCGACCATGGGACAGAGCGGTACGGCTCGGCTGTTGATTCTCAGCCAAGTGATCCTGAGCATGCAGTTAAGCTTTGCGGTCATTCCTCTCGTCATGTTTACGAGTGATAAGTTGAAGATGGGCGAATTCGTCAATTCGCGCTGGATCAAGATTTGCGGTTGGTCCCTGGGCGTGATGATAGCGGCACTTAATGCTTTCCTCCTCTGGCAAGCCTTTACAGGTTCGGGTTCGTAAATAGGACAAAATGAAACCGGAACGCAAAAGCCGGCTGCAGAACCTTGGAGAAGCGAAACAAGCAACCGAAAAGCGGGAAGATTATTTAGCTTGCATCTTGGAGTTGTGGGAGAAAAAGGGGTATGCGCGGGCGGTGGACGTCGCCAACTCTCTTTCAGTGGCAGAAGCAAGCGCGTGCTCTATGATCAAGAGTTTAGCCAACACCGGGTACCTCAAGCGCGAAAGGTACCGAGGATTTACGTTGACCGAGAACGGCCGGGCCATGGCGCGCGAGATCCACGTGAGGCGTCGGATACTAACGGCCTTTCTTCAATCGCTTGGCCTGCCAGAGAGTGTCATTCTACACGACGTTCATGCCTGGAACACCATCTCAGCAAGCGAACGCTTGAGCGCATTGAACGCTTCGTTCAAGAAAATCGCGGATCAAAACTCTCGTGAGCGGCTGACTTGGTTTTTCTCGCGCTGGTTCTCTTCGGCGCGCCCAGGACGGAACGGCTCCTCGATTCAGGATCGAAGAAATACAGTAGGAACGTGAAGTGTTCCGATTCGTGCTACGAAGACACGACGATCCACTTCAGCCGGTACGCTGCCTTTGGCAGGTATTCAATGCCCGAAGGCCTTCTGTGAATAGCCGCCAAGTACCGACAAAGCGACTATCCTGACAGAGATTCTGAATCGAAGGATTCTCACGCGCCTAGACCGTCACTATAGCTTCGATGGCTGTCAACCAACCGAGCTGGTGCCGAGCTGATACCGGTTTGATTCCAAGCTAGAGGGAGGCTGGCTGTGACGTTGACCCTGTCTCGACCGGATCCGCAGGGATTAGCCGAAGTTCTTCGCGAATAATGACGATCTGTTCATCGAGTAGATCAGGGTAATATCTCCCGCACCGAAATTCTGCTTCCAGACGTTTTATCTCGCTGTAAACGCGCTCCAGCTTGAGCGTTGTCCCAGCCGCTCTCTGACTTAAAAGCCTCATTTCAGTTTGCTCAAACTGGTTCTTCAAGAGTTGAAGTTTGTAACCTAGCATTTTCCGAGAAAACTCGCCTTCATCGATTTCTTGGCTGAGTGCGACTAGCGGCCACGTTAATATCAAGCAGATCAAGACCGCTAGCACACAACCCCTTCCGCGGCCGAACATCATTCGAAGAGCGCTCAGACCACCGGACCAATCGAGCGGTATCGAAAATGGAAACTTCTTCTGATCCAGATGGATCAGCGAAGTCACGGAACCAAGGAAACAATACTCAATGAGGTGCGCGTCAATACTCATCACGCACCCTCCAATCTAGAAATTAGACAAGCTCGTGGCTGGCAACGTTTAATTTTCGGATTCGCTGCTAGCCCTTATCCAGGTTGCTTCGCTGTCAGCAACCAACTGTGCTTCCGACTCTCGAATCAACGATTTTGCGAAAAAGCCGTTGCATAGCCTTCAATAGTCCTTTGGGTCGTTGCCGTCCGAAAAATGGCGTCGAGGAATTGTCCGACCGTAATGGATTGCTCGCTGTCCCCTTCTTGGGCGATAGCTTTGGGCTTCCTCTATCTCGCCAAGGGAACCTCCCATCCATTTGGAGCGAGGCAGACATAAATATCCCGAGCGTTCGCAGAGGCAGCTGCTTTGTTGGACGTCTGCAACGGGAAAAAACCTCTTCGACTGCCATAACTGCATCCTTGCACACCACTCCCTGGTATATCGACGATGCCCGTCACTCGTAAGACCTTTGCGGGAGACACATCGCTCGAGTAACGAATGTCAGATTTTGAAAAGTGGCTAAGCGTCTTCGTTTCTTCTCCACTTTTCGCGTTCTTCCCTGGCTTTTTCTGTGCCGTCACGACAAAGTGCGGCAGGGTGTAGAATAGCTTGGAAAGCCCGTCTGGACGCGGCACAACGGGTCAGATGAGAACGCCGTCAAAGCCTCGGAATTTTTTGGTTTAATCGAATTGAAGATTAAACCCGGGCCCGGGGCGACCGCCGTAGCCGTAATACCAGTACGGGTAGCGCTGGTACCCGTAGTAGCGTTGATGTCTCCAATAATAGTATGGGCGATAGTGCCGATAGTGTTCGCGCGCGGAATAACCATGATAGCGCGCCCGGAAACGATCCTTCTTGTGCCACGATCCGGCTTCAGCCTGGATCGGAAGTATCGCCAACGAGACGCCGATGACGCTTAGGTAAATCAGGAATTTTTTTCATGAGCCAGGTTTTCGGACAGTCGAGCGGTAGGGAGCTTTTCGGTTCCACAAAAGACCTTAGCGAAAACGTGTCTTTTCTTCCAATATGAAGAATGGAAGAAGAGATTAGAGAAAAGTTAATAGGTGCGGGCGATTACCGATTCGCTAACAGATTGATCCGCTGATCGAAACATGCGACTCGCGTACGAAACTTCTGCTATTCGCCGCACAGTTGTGTCCACTACGCGCGTTGGATGATCCAATCGCTTCAAATGGGTCAGTCGACAGTGAACCGGCTACTGACCCTTCTACTTCCTGGCGTTCAATTCGTCTGTTTTATTGCAGCAACCGGGGGTACCCGAGGCTTATTCAGGGGCCTGTCATCGCTACAACGCCGGGGGTGTTGAAGTCGGCCTTGGGCGGTGATCGCGAATACTTCCATTCTCAGACCCTTGGCGATTCCGATCGTCTGAAACCGGGAGAGACGGGCGATTTCATCCAACACCGCGGAATAGATCGGAATGAATCCGAGGCCTTTAGGCTCCCAGATCTGTTAATAGCGCTGTGCCTGCCACCTCGGCAACAACACGAGGTCGAACACGGTGCGATTCAAACCAACGTTCGAGCTGGCGACGCAGGGTCATCTCGCCGACAGGAAGTATTGCGGGTGCGCCGTCTAAGGAGCGGGGAAAGTTTTTGGCTACCCATCGGACGAAGCACGGGTCGCCATCGCGCCTGCGCCGGCAGTTTGAGTGACTGAAGGCGAGTTGGAATCAGCGATGGGTTCGTGTCTTACGGTAATTAGTTAAACACGAAGAATAGCTTCCATTATTCGTATTGGTAGAACACGCAAAGGTTGTCTACTTTGGCGCGACTAGGAGCTATAGATATGAGTTTATTTGCAATACTACTTTTTGTCGGGACGATGGTGTTGTCGTTGTGGGCGACGATGCGAGTCCGGCAGGTGTATGGTAAATTCAGCCGGCTGCCGGCAAGTTCTGGATTAACTGGCGCCGAGACCGCTGCGACAATTCTTCGACAAGAGGGGATTTCCAATGTGGAGATCGTGGAACACGATGAGGCGCTGGGGGATCACTATGACCCGACCCGGAAACGGCTGGTCCTGTCCCGCGACAATTTTCATGGGACCTCAGCGGCCGCCCTAGGCGTCGCAGCACACGAGTGCGGTCATGTCATACAGCACAAGCAAGCTTATGCACCGCTGCAGTGGCGGATGGCCGCGGTAGGTCTGACGACATTTGCCAGTCAGATCGTGCTTTGGCTGCCATTGCTGGGGATGTTCACTGGTTCCATCAACACCGGTGTGGCTTTGACGCTTGTCGCGAGTGCCTGGGGCATCTTAATGCTTTTTAACTTGATCACACTTCCGGTCGAATTCGACGCATCTGCCCGAGCGCGGCTGGTGCTCAAGGAGACCGGGCTAATACGGACGGTGGAAGAAGAGACGGCGGTCGCGAAGGTATTGCGCGCAGCGGCCTGGACCTATGTTGCCGCGTTCATCACATCGCTTGGCTACTTCCTTTTGCATCTTTTACCTCTAATCGCCGGACGCAGAGAGTGACCACTATATGGCGTGAAGAATCCAACAACCAGGAACAGACACTTATGAAACCGAAATCAAAATCAACTGAGCTGCATGTTAATCCAAGTAAGCCGACAACCTTAGAGTTTGGGCAGGTTTCCCCCACTGAGTGGAGAGTATCGGGAAAGACGATGACCATTGACGAGATTATCGAAGTTGAGGCGCAGCACGTGAACTCAACCGAGCTTCGTGTGCTGGAGAACTTTAGTGGTCGTCTATTGGACAAGCTGAAAGAAAGCGACAGCGATATGTATCCCGGACTGCGGGAAGCCGTCCAGGTAATCATTTGGGTGTTGGGATCACCGGCGGCTCAACAGGCGAAAGATCCATTGCCGCGCTGGTTGGCTGAGACCGGCTTTGCCGCGGCTTACTTCCTGAAAAGATTTGACTTAATACCCGATTATCTTCCGGAAATTGGTTTGGCGGATGACACTCTTATACTTCAACGCGTGATCGAGCGGAACCAATCGGAACTAACCGTAGTTTGGCCGGATGTATAGACCCTGACGGCATGCAGCAGCCGCCGGAAGGGTCGCACTGCATTAACAGCGGAGGACTAGTAGAACTAACTAAACAACAATCTCGGAATCACCCTGCGCCGGACGCCGGGACCGATGAACTTGGAAATCATGACCGCGAAATATGCCGACTTTAAGGAATGGATGGCCATGGAATTGATCGACTTTGTTCAAAGCCAGGCCAGCGCGCTATCGGTTACCGACTTGAACCGGCTGATTGCCGATTTGCCGGCATTGCGTGAACGCTTCACCACGATTCCATCGCAGACATACCCATACCTGTCAGACCACCTTGAATTCCTTTCCCTCGTACTCAAAGACGAGGTCGCCGGGCCGAACCGCGATCCGATTCCGCAGACAGTGAGCGAAGCGGCGTTCGCGCTGCTCTATTTTCAGACCGCCACTGATCTGATTCCCGACCCCATCCCCGGCATGGGCTTATTAGATGATGCGATGATCGTCAGCCTGGTGTTGCGCCGCCATGAGGACGCGTTCAAACGAAGTTCGCATGCGCACAAGTTACACTGGCCGCTTCCCACCTTTGACATCGATCAGCTGCTCTCAGTTGTCTCGCCACTCCGGTTGGATTCGTTTTATTCGTCGATGAAGACCCTGCAACGGTTGTCTGCGCCCGACTAGATGAGAGTCGCTTAACATGCCAGCCCGACGGCGAATCGCCCAGTAGTCGCCTGAGCTCAAGCTTTACTGGATTGAAGTTAGATGCACACGAATCTCTGGCTCTGGATAGCCTTTAACGCCGGCGTGCTGTGTGTGCTGGCCATTGATCTGTTTGGCTTCCAGCGCAAGGCGCACGCGCCAAGCACGAAGGAGGCGGCGATCTGGACTGCCGTTTGGGTGGCGCTTTCGCTTGGGTTCAATGCACTGATCTGGCATTGGGAGGGATACGCGAAAGCGTTGGAGTTTTTCACCGGTTACTTGGTCGAATATTCGCTCAGCGTCGATAACATTTTCGTTTTCGTACTCGTCTTTTCCTATTTCGCGGTGCCGGCGGCTTACCAGCACCGTGTCCTCTTTTGGGGTATTTTGAGTGCGCTGATCCTACGCGGTGTCATGATCGGCGTTGGTGTCGCACTCGTTGAAGCCTTCCACTGGGTGCTTTATCTCTTTGGCACCTTTTTGATCTTCACCGGCATAAAGATGATCTTTAGCGGAAGGAGGGATGTCGGTGTCGGTCGGAATCCTCTGATCCGGCTCGTGCGCAGGCTATTGCCCGTGAGCGACACTTACCATGGTGCGCGCTTCACCATTCTGCGCGACGGCCGGCGGCTGCTTACGCCGCTGGCAATGGTGCTGATCATGGTCGAGGCGACCGACGTTCTCTTTGCTATAGATTCGATCCCGGCGATCTTTGGCATTACACACGATCCGTTCATCGTCTACACTTCCAACGTCTGTGCTATTCTTGGTTTACGCTCCCTGTATTTCCTGCTCACCGGTGTCGTTCACAAGTTTGTCTATCTTAAGCCGGCCCTGGCAGTGATCCTCTCCTTTATCGGGACCAAGATGCTGCTAGTTGATGTTTACCACGTCCCAACGGCGGTTTCATTCACCTTCATTGGCTTGGTTCTACTGGCCGCGATCGGTCTTTCTTTACTCATGAACCGTCGA
>DATNNY010000037.1:0-25622 GCA_035601635.1 Pyrinomonadaceae bacterium | reverse complement strand
CTGAAGAAGCTCCTCAGGCGAGTACGGATTGACGGTATGATCGAACAGGAGCACGGGAAACTGCGGGCGGCGGCCGGTGGCGTAATAGAACGGATCTTCGCCGGGAAGGATCAGGATGCCTTCGCCGCGCGGAATCTCGCGGTCGGCATACCGAACCAACTCTTCGAAATTCGGAATCCAATCTCCGCGCGTTGAGAGGCCTTTTAACTGCGGCAGCGTTGATCGCTTGAGCTCGCCTTCGTCAAGGTTGGCATAGTCCAGGCGCTCGTGTGACCGCACATAAAAGCCACCTGAAATCATCATGGACAGCGCGACCAGTACCGCAACGGACAGATCGATCGATGAAAAGCGGCCGTCTAAACGTAAACGGGAAAGGCCCGCAAGCGTCATCGCCAGAAGAATCATGAACAGCGGCCAGATCGCATAGGTTGATCCCCAGAGCTGTTGCGACATGAACGCTCCATGGATGGCGGCGATGATGATGAACGGCAAGCCCATCGAGATGCCGCGTCGCCTTCTGATTGTCAGAATCGCAACCACGAAGGAAAAGATCAGCAGCACTGGCCAAACGGTCAAAAGGCGATCCGCTCTCTCTGAAGGGTCGTATTCTCTCAGAAGATAAATCGCCGGCCAGATGAAAGGCGCGGCGATCAGGAGCGCAGGCAGGACAGCCCAGGCGCGATTAATTGGCCGGGCACTTCGACCGATCAGCCATAAGGAGATAACTCCCACGGCAATGAATGCCAGCCACCACACGATTGTCTTATCAGCATAGACGCCAAGCATTTCCGCCCGCGCAGGCGTGCGGCGCTGGGCGGCAAATTGAATCGTCCAATGCCAATAGTTTCTAAGTCCCGCGGTGAAGTGAATCGAAAGGATTGCGAGAGCCAGCGTCACAGCTGCGGCCGCCAGAGTCAACAAGTATCCACGCACTGGACGCCGGCGCAAACGGTCAATCCCTATCACCGCTATTAGCAATCCGGCGGCGGCCCCGAGATAAGCCAATCCGGTATTTTGCTTAGCGAACAATGGAATCACCAACATTATGCCGGTCGGCAGTGCCCAAGCCACGGACGACGGCCTTAGATCGAGTCGTTGCAGCAGGAAAATGCCGATCAGGATCGCTAACGTGCAATCAGGATCATAAAACGGATGCGGAAAGACGCAGTAAATTCCCAGGGGGATCAGCGGCAGGCTCAGCAGAAAAGCGAGACAGCGAGCATGAGTCATTCTTCCGCGCAAAACAGTATTGATGGTGCGCCAGGTTAATACTGTCGACAGTCCCGAGACGATCGCGCAGTAAGCAACGTGATGCCAGAATACGCGCCCGGCCAGCTTGATAATCGCGGCCTGGATGAGGAATGTCAGTGGCGCATGCGCAAAAGGAAAGTCACGATAGGGAATGTCACCAAGTGAAATGCGGTAAGAGTTTTCAAGTGTATAACTGAGATCCCAAAGAACCGCGAGGCGGGAATTTTGCCAGACTACTACCAACGCGGTGGCCAGAAACAGAAACAAACCCGCGGAGGCGTTAATCCACAACGTCCGCTGTGAAACAACAACCGCAGCGGAAGTTTCATCTGAATTCATTTGTGCGGGATTGCTGATCCTGAATCCACCGTTAGGAGATATGGGCCCAGGGATGAACGTGTCCGTTGCTCGCGACGGCTTCGGCAACACCATGACCGTTGCGCGTTATTCTGCGATAGGTCTCGACCATCAAGGGAACCACAACGTTTGGTGAGAACAGCTTTTGATAACGCTGCTTGGCGGCCGCGCCCATGGTCTGACGAAGAGCGGAATCTCGGGCCAGTCGCAGGATCGCCTCTGTCAGCGCGCTTACATCCCCCGGCGGTACGAGGATGCCGGAGTCATCGCCGATCATATCCGGAATACCTCCGACTTCTGAAGCAATGATCGGTTTGCCGCAGGCCATTGCTTCAACCACACTGTTCGGAGTGCCTTCGGTAAACGAAGGCATCACGAATACGTCAAGACTCTCCATGAACCCGCGACACTCTTCGGGGTGCGTGTAGACTCCGTGATATCGATAGCGACTGGCGACGTCGAGGGCTTTGGCGCGGGCCGCGATTTTCTGACGCTGCGAGCCATCTCCGGCGATGTTCAGAGAAATATCACCAAATTGCTGATGGGCGGCGGCGAACGCCTCCATTAGGACCATGGGGCCTTTCAATTCTTCCATGCGCGCGGCGAAGCCGAAGGTAATGCGGTCGGGTGCGGGCTGGTGCGGCTTGCGACCGTTTACAAATTCGTCCGACATAATCGGAAGAATCGAGAGTCCTTTGGACGCCGGCAATTTTTCGCGACAGTGCTCAATGAGTTTTGGCGACAGAGCTGCAATCTCTGAGCAAAGAGGGAGCACCGAAGTGAATTGCTCATAGTAAGACTCAAAATCAGGTGGATGATATGGAATGCCCAGCTCCTGATAAATCACGGGAATGCCCGCATCATGGCCGGCCTGGATCATTACCATGGCGCTTGGGTCGGGTGTCATCACGTGAATCAGATCAGCGTTTTGCTTTTCCATGAACTCTCGACACTGGCGGTAATGACGAGTTGCCAATCCGGTAACCAAACGCAGCGTCCTTCTCCGAATAAACTGTCGCGAGCCCGGGAAGGTATTGAACATTTTATAGGCGAGCTTGCGGCCGGCGCCCATCGACGTGTGCGCGAGATTTGAAGCAATCCAGGACACCGGGACTCCAGCTTCCAGCAGGCGTTGGTAATACTGGTCCTCTTCGGCGTGAAGGTACATCAGCAGGACCGAGACATCGTGTCCGGCTTTTTGTAATTGCGAGGCGTACGTGACCAGTGTCTCGTCCGAGCCACTAATGGGGCCATATATCTGGCCTTTGCAGAGGATGATCCGCATTGATTCTTATCTAACCGTTCCCAGTAGTTCGATCAGGATTGAATGCTAAACGACGGCAAAGACTCCGAAAATCTCGCTCGTGGAACTCGCAGCACTCGATGTTCGACAATACTCATAATCGCCAACGGATGAAGCCGGCTGAGGATCGAAAGATCCGTTACAGCCTGACGCAACTGACCGCCGCGCAGAGCGCGCACTGATTCCCAGATGAGATGCTCCGCCATGTTTTCAGAAAACCCGCGCCAGGCTTTTCGCTTTACCCGTCGCGGTGCGGCCGCCGCGCGAGGCAAATTCATCCATTGATTGCGAAAGCTCTGCGCGCTCATCGCAACCAGGCTGGCGGACTGTGACGTGCCCTGCCCCGAAACCGGCGTCGATCGCCGCCAAATGATAGCGGGTATTTCCGCGGCCATCATAGGATAAATCTCCGCGATTCGCACCCATAAATCCCAATCGTCCAATCCGGGAATACGGTCATTCAGCAAACCGACTCTGGTCAGACAGGAGCGCCGGAAGACGGCGCTGCCACACGGAATAAAATTCCTGGTCAGGAGTTGCCAAAAGATATCGCCCTGGGGACAGTCGAGCGGATACGACCGATCTCCAGGTTCGCCTTGCTGATCTCCCCAAATTGCTCTGGCATAGATCAGCCCCGCCTGCGGCTCTCGCTCCAGAGCTTGAATCTGGGCATCGAGAGAACCAGGGAGACGCGCGTCGTCGTCGTCAAGAAAACTTATGTACTCTCCACGGCTGGCAACTAACCCGATATTTCGCGCCCCTGCGACGCGCTGATTCCGCTCTGTCCTGACATACTTAATGCCTGAAAGAGTCTGACACAGTTGGGCGGTTCGGTCCGTGGAGGCATCGTCGACCACCACAATCTCCACGCTTGTGCCCGCCGCGCGCGCGCTTTCGACTGCCCGCGGCAAGAGCTGGGGCCGATCGTGCGTGGCAATGATGATGCTGGCCTTCGGGTTGAGATTCGGCATTCGATTTGGCTCCGCGGAGTGACGGAGAAAAGAAAACTAAAGGGGATTAAGACTCAATTTTCCTGATCAAGGGTCGAGCTCCTTCGAGGGAATCACTCGATGATTAAGTCCCCAGGAAGATAGTCTCAGTAGCTCTTATACGCGCATAAACGTATCAAGCGCAAGAGTTCCCTCAGAGCGCGCAGAATATTCGCATAACGGACTCGATTTCGCCAGCCAGAGCGAAACGAGGCGCGGGAGTTCGCGGGCCCTGGATATGGTCAAGTGTTCGTCGGCAATTCCCTCGACGAAGTGGCATCAGGACCCTTGCTTTGCGGCTGATAAAGCAGATAAATTAACCGATCCTGACGGCCGGCGATTAAAGTGTCCTGAAAGAAAACCCGCGAAATGAAGAGTCCCTCTGAACCAAACGGAAACGAAGACTACGCTCCCATAACGATGGGCGGGGACGGAGCAGAGTCCGAAGACAGTGATCTCCAGCGACAGTTAATAAGACTGGAAAAGGATCTGGATGCCTCGTACCAAACTATCGAGGCTCTGACCGCCGAGTTAACGGCGCGCGAAACTCAGATAAGCGCCATTCTCAACTCCAGAGCATGGCGTTGGGTTTGCCGCTACAGCCGGGTAAAGCGCGGATATCTGGTGCCGGCTTATGAATTTGTGCGCCGACTTTCCGGGAATGGCCATGAGAAGAAAAGGAAGAACGGTCGCCGACTGACCTCTGCTCTGTTGGCTCCCAGGCAAAGGAATTTAGATCCCGCGGATGAATCGCTCGTTTTACTGCCGACGCCGGGATTGCGAAGATTGGCCTCGACTTCATTGCACGCACCGGCAACATCTCCGGCGCGCGCTGATGTGATTTGCTTTTCGATAGTAGATTGGCATTTCCGATATCAGCGTCCGCACCAGATCGTCTCTCAATTTGCCGAGCACGGCCATAGAGTTTTCTATATCAGGCTGGATGGCATTCTGCCGGCCCATGTCGAGCCGCGCTTTTCAATCACCAAGCTCAAAGAGAATGTGTATCAGATCACGCTCGCCGCACACCGCCAGACGTGGATTAACCAGGAGGACATCAGAGGCGCTAACGCTGATCAGCTGCTGGCTTCGCTCGATGAGTTGCGCGAGACCTTTCATATCAATGAAGCGATTGGCTACGTTATGACGCCGTCGTGGACGACTATGGCGCTGGCGGCCAAAGCGCGGTGGGGCTGGCGAATTATTTACGATTGCATGGATGAATGGACCGGATTCCCGGGAATGGGCCGCGCCATTCCCCGGGCCGAGCAACGGCTTGTTCGGGAATGTGATCTGCTCCTGGTCACCGCCCAGCGACTATACGATAAATGGCTCGGACTCAATCGCCCAATGGTGCTCGCCCGCAACGGCGTCGACTACAACTTCTATCTCGAGCGTTGCCAACCAAACAGTTTGCTCGCCGGTCTGGAACATCCAATCGTCGGTTATTATGGCGCGATTGCTGACTGGTTCGACCTTGAATTGATGATCTACGTCGCACGCAAGCGTCCCGGCTATTCGTTTGTGCTGTTGGGAGGTGTCTTCGACATAGACGTCTCGGAACTCGAGCGCCTGCCCAATGTCAGGCTGTTAGGGCAACAGCCCTATGAAACGATGCCGCAATATCTCTATCACTTTGATGCCTGCCTGATTCCCTTCAAAACCAACGACACGACCGCAGCCACTGATCCGGTCAAAGTTTATGAGTATCTGAGCGCCGGAAAACCAGTTGTCTCGGTCGCTCTATCCGAGCTGGAGCAGTTTCAGGATCTTTTGTACCTCGCCCGTGACCGTGACGATTTTCTGGCGCAGCTTGATCGGGCCATCGCCGAGGACGATCCGGAGATTGTTGAGCGGCGGCGCAGCTTTGCCGCGCAAAACACCTGGCAAACGCGCTACGAAGTGATAACCAGCGGCCTGCGGGAGACGGCTACGCGCGCCAGCATTATTGTCGTCACTTACAACAACCTGGCGCTGACGCGTTTGTGTCTTGAGAGTATTTTGCGAAACACTGACTATCCTAGCTATGAAGTGATCGTAATAGACAATAACTCGAACGATCAGACGCCTGATTATCTGCGTCGAGTGGCCGCCCAGCATCCGCGGATTCAGATCATTTTGAACCCGGATAATCGTGGCTTTGCCGCCGCCAACAATCAGGGGATTGAGCGCAGCACCGGCGATCGGTTTGTGCTTTTGAATAACGACACGGTGGTGCCGCCCGGCTGGCTCACTCGCTTGCTGCGCCATCTGGACGATCCGGCAATAGGCATGGTGGGGCCAGTGACAAACTTCACGGGCAATGAAGCCAAGGTCGATGTTGATTATCAAACCTTGGCCGAAATGGAAGCCTTTGCGGAAGAGTTAATGTGGCAGAACGATGGCCGCGTTGCTGACATTCATATGCTGGCCATGTTGTGTGTCGGGTTCCGGCGCGATACTCATGAAAAGGTCGGACCGTTGGACGAGCAGTTTGGCATCGGGATGTTCGAAGACGACGATTATTCATTGCGCATGAAGAAGTGCAATCTTCGTGTCGTCTGCGCCGCCGACGTGTTCGTGCACCATTTTGGACAGGCGGCCTTCAAGGAACTGATCGCGGACGGCAGTTACGATCCGCTGTTCACCGAAAACCGCCGCCGCTTTGAATCGAAGTGGAATGTCAGATGGATACCTCACCAGAATGCGCCACTGAGTTTCGAGCCGCCGGCTCAGAAGTTGATGTCGGACGCAGACATCATCTCAAGTCAGTAAGACTAATCTTCCTTCAAACGATCCGGCCACTGGAGGCCGTGACGGCGGTCCGCACGAATTTCGCTCCACACGGCTCCAATGTCTCTGGGACGTAGTCGATATCGCAACCGCGACAGATCAGCGCGTAGGTACGGTTCGATTCTAATTGCTCTCTGGGTGAGATACTCGTTCATTTCTTCCCAGGTCTGTCGCTGAGCTGAGTCCGAGGCGTCGTTTTCAATCACAGCCTTTTCGTTCTCCAGACGTCCAATCCATCCTTTGATAGCTTCCAGGTGCTGATTGCTCACGAGACCGGAGCACTTTGTGATCAGTCGCGCGTAAAGAGTTTTGAAGGCATGAATCTCTGCCGTGGGGTACGGATGCTCACGTACCGACTCAATCAAAGGACTATCACGCTCTTCGTACCGGGTTCCGGCAATTGAAGCGCCGATCTGCTGGCCCGGGTGCTGGCGGTACTTGATGAGAGGCTCGCTAATGAATGTCACCCGGGCAACTGCCGCGATAATCAAAGCAATCCATGCGTCATGTTGAAAACTTGTGTCGGTCGGAATCGGTAGCACCAAACGTCTTAAGTTGGAACGGAACGCCAAAGTTGCGCCGGTTACCAGATTGCGGCGCAACAGTGCGTGGAAGGCCCTTCCTGCTTCGAGGTCGGCTTGGCTGTCTTCGCTAAAATTTTGCCAGAGGCTGCCCAGCTTAACCAGATTTTCGTCGCCGACTTCGGCGTCGGAAAACACCAGGCCCGTCTGCGGACTCGATAAGAACGCGCGTTCAATCACCGCCAGCTTATCTTCGCGCCAGACATCGTCCTGATCGCAAAGGAAGATTATTTCACCGCGGCAACGACGAATGGCCAGTTCGAAACTTCGCTTTGAACCCAGGTTCTGTTTGTTGATGAAGAGTCGCACCGCAAAGGGAGCGCGGCGCGCGAATGCCTCGACCATCTCCCGGGTGTGTTTATCGGTCGAGCTATCGTCGCAAACTACCAACTCGTCAGGCACACGTGTTTGTGTTGCCAGGCTCTCGAACTGCTCAGACAGATAAGCAGCCCCGTTATAAGTGCACATCGCGATTGAAAGCTTCACCGATTTCATGCCTAAACCGTTACACTAAGGCCACTATTGTGGTATCAATCTAGGCCATCAAAGCAGCGAGAGTGTTTATGATTGATTCTGAACCTACGGATTGTAACGGATTCATGAACCGGCGTCATGGGTGATGAACGCTGATAAATCAGGAACCTGCTTCTAATGAAAATTGAACAGACTTACAAACCTGACCACACCCGGAAACTTTCCATTGTCATTCCGGTTTTTTTCAACGAACCTTCGCTGCCCCATCTCTTCGACGCCCTCCTGGGTATCGAAAGAGAATTACTTGAGAAGAGGGTTGAGATGGAGTTGATCTTTATCGACGATGGTTCCGGAGATGGATCTTTGGCGGCCTTGCTGGAAATAAAAAAGCGCCGCGAAAACACCGTCGTCATAAAACTAACCAAGAACTTTGGCGGGGTTCACGCCTACAAGACAGGCCTGCAATTCGTCACCGGCGATTGTTTCATAAACTTGGCGGCTGATCTGCAGGATCCGCCGGAGCTAATACCTGGTATGGTCGATCGGTGGCTGCAAGGGACGAAATTCATCATTTGTAAGAGATCGTCTCGGGATGATCCTCCGGGATCAAGGCTATTCGGATTCATCTTCTACAAGCTGGTCCGTTTCTTTGTGGTTGAGAACTATCCGGCGCGCGGCTACGACCTGGCGTTAATGGATCGTGCGCTGCTGCCTTATCTGCAGAACAGTAGTAAGAACATCAACCCACCCCTATTCACTTATTGGCTAGGGTTCGAGCCGGAAGTAATTGTGTATGAGCGTCAGAAACGTCCTTTTGGCAAATCACGCTGGACCTTCTGGAAGAGGGTTACGCTCTTTCTCGATTCCTTGTTAGGATTTTCAGTAGCCCCGATCCGTTTGATCTCGCTCATCGGTTTTGTGGTTTCGCTCGCGAGTTTTGCTTATGGCTCTTTGATTTCGATCAATGCAGTTCGCGGCAAGACCGTCGTGCTGGGTTTTGCCACTATCGTAACAATTCTTTCGTTTCTATTGGGATTGATTATTGTCATGCTCGGAGTAATCGGAGAGTACATCTGGCGTATCTTCGATGAAATCAATAAGAGACCCGAATCTGTGATAGACGAGATTTATTAAGCGGCCCGCGTTTTCCTGAACCTGCAACTGCGAATACACGCGAGATCAGAATCAGAACGATGACTCAGATGTATTTTTTCTTGCCGTGATAATATTTACGGTCCAGGGAATATTGAGCAGGCCGGTAACGATATGCGATTCAATATTCACAAATCGAGCGCGCACTAAATTGTTATACTCCGCTTCTGTTCGGACATTTTGGCCGCGATCCCTGGAGATGAGGTATTTTTCCAAGCTTGATTGAGTGGGTGTCAAAACCGGGTCGGCTGTAAACAAAAAGCCGCGCGAGCGCAGGCTATGCCAGGCGGACTCGACTAATTTCACGGACTCGTGTTCGTTCAGGTGATGAAAAATTCCAATGGCCAGAACCATATCGAAGTAATCCTCCGGCATGTCTGCTTCGAGGGTGTTTGCGCAATAAAAACGGCCGCGATCGCCATAAGTCTTTTGGGCGAAATCAATATACGCCGGATTCAAATCGTATCCGCAGTATTCAACGTTTAAGTCTTTGTCTATACACCTCAGAAGACTTCCGGTTCCACATCCGATTTCCAGTATTCGTGACCGGTTAGGAGGCTTACAATACTTGTTAATAAGAGTTTTCTTGGCTGTCTCTGAACCAAGAATTAACTGCTGCAAATTGTAAATGTATGGATGCTCAAGAATCTTTCGCCACCCGGATGAAATATGAGCTTTGGCGGGTTGGTTCTCCATTTCGTTTCATTGTCTGGAGTGGAGTGAACGCGCTGGCAGGCTATCTTATCTATGCGCTACTGCTCCTCTTCTTACCTTACCTGGTTGCTTATAGTTTCGCTTACGGCTGTGGCATTTTACTCTCTTATTTTCTCAACTCTAAATTGGTTTTCAACCGCGAGCTGAAATTGAGTAAGGCACTTAAGTACCCTTTGGTCTATGTAGTTCAGTATCTGATTGGCACAATCTCTCTATATGTACTCGTGCGCTTCCGGGGGGTGAACAAGTTTTTGGCGCCCGCGGTCGTGGTGCTGTTGACAATCCCATTGACTTATTTCTTGAGCAAGAGAGTGGTCGAAGGGAAAACGAAACAATAGTAAAGCCGGGCACAGTAGGCGGCAAAGCCAATCTGTTAAGCTTCAGTGCTTGCTCCAGATTAATGCGGGTTCCACAAGATTCGAGTCGGCCACTACGGCCTCTAATGCAATATGAGGGGGCACAAATAAGGAAAAGGACCCTCATCTCTACAGTTCTCGAATTGCGCTAACGAACTGCGAATGGTCACGATAATAATCGTCTTCGGAAAAAGGCTCTGAGGCCAAAACCATGCAGATGGAATTTGACGAGAAGTTGCTGATTTCGCGCCAGATCATTGGCGGTAAGTAAAGACCGTAGTATGACCGGTTGAGCTGGAATTGTTCCGTCTGGCCACCATCGTCCACAAAGACGTCGAAACTCCCGGAAGTAGCGATCAAGAATTGATGGCAGGACTTCAGCGCATGACCTGCCCGCATCGCCCCACCGGGAACGTCGTACAGATAAAAGATTCGCTTTAGCACAAACGGCACGTGCTTGCCGCTCTCAATGAAAGTGAGATTGCCGCGCGGATCGTTGATGCGCGGCAATTCAATGATCCGGCAATCTCTTACGCCCATAATAATGTTGACGATTTTACGCCCTCAAATCGATGTCGTAAGACTCCTGGGCCACTCCGCCTCCGCCGAACTCAGTTTTGAACTGATAAAGATCGCCGGACAGTTGCCGTCCCTCATCTCGGTTGCTGGTGCCGAAATCAAAATACCTGAGGCCTTCAACCTGAGACTGATGGATCGCGTGCTCGAAGACCGCGTCCAGCGCGGAAACATCGTAGCCCACGGGTCCTGAAGCTATGTATTGCGCGCGCGCCACAGAGCGGCTGCGGAAAAGAGTAATACCCGAAACCACCTGTCCAGCCAACAGGGCAACGATGAACTTGATATTTTCCGGGAAGAGTGAAGCCAGATCTCTAATCTCATTCGCCGTGTGGACTGGCTTCTGGCCCAGCTTTCGTCCAAGATTCTCCTCCACCACCCGCCAAAGATCGTCGATAAAACTCGCACCCTCCGCCACTTCAACGCCCGCGCGAAGAGCTTTTTTTAGACCACGCTTTCGTCTCGAACTTGTCTTGGGTCGCTTCGCGAGATCAATTGCACACGAAAGATCGCAACGCGAACGCTGGGCGTTGAGCCGAAATAGCGCGTAGAGGTCATCACTGGTAGGTGTCTGATGATAGATATATGGAATCGCTTTGTAGCGCAGGGATTGGAACCCTTGCTCACTGTAATAAGTCTTCAATACCTCCCATGCGTGGATCATTTCTGCGCCGTGAAGACCTCCGTTATGAAGCACCCCCCCGAATGTAATTCCCGGGTGGCTGATCACGCGGCGGGCGTCTTGAGGATCAATCGCCGCCGGGAAAAGGGCAAGCACCGCAAGTTTTTGATTCTGGATAAAAACCGAAAGGTCCTGAAAGCGCTGGCCATGATACGAAAGGAAACGCCGTGTGTGAAGAAAAGTCGCCATTGGGGCAAGGCGAGCAAAATCGTCCCATCGATCAGCATCCGGCTCGGAATAAGGTGAGAGGTTCATTGGGTTCAATTAAGGAGGTTGTGTCCCTCTTCCGACCTAAGTGTCTTTCAGTCGATCGAGTCGTTTCAGCCGCCATTCCTGGACGCTTGGCGCCGGTTCGCTTTCATAGCCGAGGAATCGGGTCAGGAACTCGTCGTCGCAGTACTTGTCGCCCAGCGCTTGCGGCAGGCTAATCTGCTGTTTAATAAACGGCAAGGCATAGAGATGATTGAGGCCCCGGCGGCAGGACTCCGACCGGTTTATTCCGCCCCGGTGAAACAGCATCGAATCGAACACAATGGCCGAACCTGCCTTCGCTTCGGCGACTCGTTCGTGACTCTGGACAAACACTTGCGATGGAAAACGATCGACTTTATGCGATCCGGGAAGGACGAAGGTGCCGCCGGTCGCCGCAGAAAAATCATCGATACAAAACAAAGCGCTAATGGCTATCGGTCGCGAAGGAATAAAGTGTTGATAGATCAGGTCGCGATGCCACGAAGTTTGATAGTTTTCCTGACCTGGTAGATTTATGATCCCATTTTGCTGAAGGAGCGTGAAATAATCGCCGAGCAACCTTTGCAGAATGCCAAGAATTTTCACGTTCGTTGCCAGCTCCAGAAAATAATCGTCGTAAGCGAGCAAGCACCTCGCTACTAGCTCATCATTGATGCATTTGAGATTGTCCGCCCCACCGATCTCCGCAGACTGCTTAAGGTAAACTGCGTCAATTCGCCTGGCCGCCTCTTCCAGTTGTGAAGGATGCAGCACGTCTTCTAAGATCGTAAATCCATTTACCGCGATCTCCTCGAGGTTACGATCAAGATCAGAAGCAAGTGAGTGCGCCTCTCTAACCCCATATGAGCTAAAACGATCTTTCATCGTCACGATTCCAGGACGGCATAGCCAAAGCCGGTTAATCCGCGGCCATTACCATTGTAGAACATTAAGGTGCGACCGTTGACATGGACGACGTTAGGATAACAGATCATCTCAGAGTCCCACCCGCTCTCCGCTTTAGCGATGCCTGCGCGCTCGTCTTTTCTCTCCCACTGAAGCCCGTCCGCTGATTCGGCGTAGCCGATGGTGTAAAGCTCGCTGAATGATCTTATCGAAAACCACATCCGATACGATCGCCCATCATGAATAACAGCCGGTCTTCCGACAGCGTACTCATCCGGCAGGGTCGGCTCAAGACAAATCCATTCATTCGCTTTCCAGTCGATCCCATCCAGGGAAGTGGCATGCCGGATCACGCAAATGTAGTGAAGGCCATGCTCGTCCTGGGTCCACCTAGTAGTGGAAACGTACCACATTTGCCAAGAGCCATTTTGATAGAGCACGCAGGGTGTGCTCCTGATGAAAGGCTCATTGTTTGTGCGATCCATAATTGGGATTCTTGCGTGTTTCTTGAAACTCTGGCCATCACTACTGGCGATCGCCAAGCCAGTGAAGGTCAAGTAAGGCACCCTTTGGGTGCGTTGAAATCCCTGGTAGTAGAGATATCTGCTGCCGCTGAATTCGACAATGCTGTTCGGCACCGCGCCGCAGTCGTCGAAGGCGCCAAGCTCGCCGAGATCCAGGATCGGATCGCTGGCGACGTTCAGAATTTCTTGCGGATGGTTAGCATCGAGATCGACACTGCAAGTACGGCCATAACCGTCTATGTCTTTACAGCCTACGTAAACACGAATGACCTCATTGTTGATGACCTCAGCAGTGGGAAGTTGGGCACCGCTAAGCGCCCACCATTGTTCCCCACTGGGAATGAAAATTAGACCCTGCTTCTTCCACACCATCTGATTTCAGCGTCTCTTGAATCAACTCGCCGCCTGCGAGTTCATGTCTTTTTCAATCAGCGCCCCCGCCTCAACGCGGCAATCGTCTCCAATCGTAACGTTTGCCAGAATCGTAGCGTTCGCTCCGATTACGCAGTGCTCTCCGATCTGCGCGAACTCGCAGACGACGGCGTGCGGCAGGGTGAAACAGTTGCGTTTGATTACCGCGTGGTGACCAATCTGATTTCCGCTCCACAGGACAACATTGTCACCGATTTTTGCGTGCGGCTGCACGACGGTAGCTTCACAGATAAAGCTGTGTTCGCCCAGTTGGGCATTGTCGGGCACGAGAGCCCGCGAGCTTACGTAAAAGGCCGGCTGGAAGCCTTTGGCTTTCGCCTCGAGGTAAAGCCGGGTCCTCAGCCTGTTGGCCTGAGTGAAGACGACGGCGACAAAAACATGGTGTCCCGATGGCGGATAGAGTTTTTCCAGATTCTCAAACGGAACGACAGGCAGATTGAAGAGAGCGTTTCTCTTCAACCAATTGAGCTCGACCGAAAAGGCCACGACCTCGTACGTCGAGTCGTGGGTAAAGAACTCGTATGCCACTTCAGCAAAGGCGCTATCGCCAATGATTATTAGTTTCTGATTCTTATTCATTTGCATTCCGTAAGACAGATTGCAGGTGGAGTCGGGACAGGGCAACCATTTTACTACTCGATCACTATGTAGGATCGATCGGGTAAGAATTGCGACTTCACGATACGGTACTTATCGAGGCCGAATACCTCCCGCACCGCGATTGTCTCGCCCGGAAAGTCCTTTGAGTTTAACTCGTCCATCGCCAAGACGCTCCCGCGCATCAGGTAGGGTTTGATTGCTTCAAGGCATTTCTTCGTCGGTTCATACAATGCCAGATCGAAGTAAGCCAACGCTATCGCCGTCTGCGGATTATCGTTGAGATACTCCTCGATAGTCTCGACAACGTCGCCTTTCACCAATTCATATTTGGTAATATGCGAGATCACGTTGTCGGCCTCGTGCGCGTCGAGCATCTGCCGCAAATATTCTTCGTAACTCTCGGTCACGGTGTAGCCGCCAACTGCGGCGTAGTTGGAAGTACCGTCTTTCTCGGTAATCGAGGGATAACCCCTAAAGGTATCGAAGCCGACGACTTTTCGCGTCCAGTTGTAAGGTTCGTAAACGCTCCTGAAAGATTCAAACAGCGCCAGGTTTGCGCCCCACCAGACGCCAAACTCCACGACAATGCCCGGAAGATTTCTGATTGCCTGGTAAAGCTCGTTAAGGTAGAGAATCTTAGCGAGGATAGTGCTCCGCAAATAGAGTCCAAGGTTAACCAGTAACTCATCGTCGGGAATGGGCGATGCTTTGAAAAGCTCCAGGATCATTTCTCTGGCTCTTTTCTCCTGCTCTGAGCCACGCGCAACGTTTGTGTACCCTTCCTTAGCCATGTCTCTCCTTAATCACAGTCGGACCGATCTTCAAACTAAATTCATCTCAACTCAAACGCTGCCAGCACAGCTATGCAGATTTCTTCTTCCAGACGCCGACGACGGTTTGGCCATCGGGCACGTTTGCCAAAATCAAGGCCCCGGCTCCGATTAAACAATTGCCGCCGATGCTGAGGTTATTCGCCACCGTAGCATTGACGCCGACGAAACAGCTTTCGCCAATTTCGACGAAGCCCGAGACCACGACATGCGAAGAAACAAAGCAGTGATCTTTTATGGTCGAGTGGTGGCCGATGTGATTTCCGCTCCACAGGACTACATTATTGCCAATTTTTGCGAAGGGCTGAATCACGTTGTTTTCGAATATGAAACAGTGCTCGCCAATCTCGCAATTACGCCAGACGAATGCGTGCGGGCTTACATAGGAAGCCGGCGAGTAGCCCTTCTGTTTGGCCTGTTGATAAAGACGGGTCCGTAATTGATTCAATTGCGTATAAACGTTGGCTGCGAAAAAGTGGTGTTCTTTCGGAGGGCAAACCTCGGCCAGTGTTTCAAAGGGCACAACCGGCAGTCCGAATAAGTTGTCTCTGCGCAAATACTCCTTTTCCACGCTGAAAGCGACGACTTCATAATTCGAGTCGTGCGTGAAGTACTCGTAAGCGATTTCGGCGAATGCACTGTCTCCGATAATAATCAGCTTATGATTCTTTTTCATGAAAATCCTAAGGTCGCCTGATCAGAATATCCTCACGCCGGTTAGCCATCGGCAGATCATCTCGTTGGGGCACTACATAAGCGTCAAAGCCCTGTTGCCGGGCGCGCATCAAGAGAGAGAAGATAACGGCATCGTCGATCTGCCGGTTCTCAATCTGGTTGAAGACGACTTCGGGAACCTCCTGGGTGTGGGTAAAAACCTGGTGAAACTTCACGCCGTCCGGGCTACTGAAAAACCGCCTCCGTTTGGAAACATTTGGCACATCGCCAATCAACATTTCGCCGCCGTGCGACAACAAGCCGAGCGATTGGTCAAGAAAATCCCACAGATTTGATTCGGCAAAGACATACTGAAGGACGCTATAGGCCAGTATCGCATCTACTTTGCCCTTAAATTCCTTCACGATCCCGGCACAATTTGGGAAGTAAGCGGCGACCTTTTTGAGGAAAGGCTCGTCGGGTAGTTGCGAAAGCATTTCCTCCGAGTCAACCAGTATTAACGAATGTCCCCGCTGCCGGCACCACTCGACGAGCATTAACGAAAGGTTGCTGCATCCCGGGCCGATGTCCAGAACAGTCTTCCTATCTCCGGTCAGAGAGGTCAATTTTCCTTTGATGTCGTTGAAGATAGCCTTCTCTTTTCCTTCGCGATACGAATTCGGGAAGCCAACTTTTTCGTGACGGCTGAGCGAACTGTCGAGAGCTCGGCGCCGAAAGTCGTCGAAGGTTAGGTTGGCGAATTCCTGGTAATCGGTTCCGGCCATCGTTAGTCACCGAATCGGACAAAGGCACACGACGATCAAGCCATAATCTGTCAGACGGAGGGCTTAAAGGCTGCTAAGTATAACATTGAGCGAAGTGACGGGTTGTCAAAATATGCTTGCGGCATGCCTCCGACAATCAGTGAAACAATGGACCCATAGGGTTGGCTGCATCGGACCGGTTTGATACTCTGCTAAGATTATTGGCCTGCTTAACTTGGTTCACAAAAAAACCGCTGCAACTGTTTGGCGGCTACGGTCTGGTATGTGGATGCGCTGGTTAAATCAGACAAAGCTGGAAACACGGGAGCACGCGATAGCCGTCGGGATCATTCTAGCTCTCACAATTCTATTCTTTCTTCCCCTGCTGCGGGGCCGGACCTTTAACATGGTAGGCGCCCACATGCGTGCCCAATATCCCTGGATCGGAATCACTCCTGCCAACCCTGAGATCAAAGGGCTAGGGTATCCGCAAACGGATCATGCGGAAGGCTTATATCCCACTTCAATGTTCGCGACCAAAGCGTTACGCTCCGGCGAATTCCCGATGTGGTCGCCGTATAGCTTCAGCGGCGTTCCGATTATGGAAGCCGGAGTTGGCAACGGATTGCTTTATCCTCCGCAGTTGATCGCGATGATTGTGTTTTCGCCCGCTCGTCAACATGACTTCCTCCTATTCACGCATCTGCTGTTGGCCGGCTTGGGGATGTACGCTCTGCTGCGTTGCTGGGGCGTTAATCTCCTGGGCGCACTATTTGGCGCCATCGTGTGGCAGTTGAATGGTCACAACACTTTTTTTCTGATATTCGAGTTTGTCGGAATCGCGGCAGCGTGGTTTCCCCTCATGCTACTTTGCGCGACCCTCGCGATTAGAAAACAATCATGGCGCTGGGCTTTGGCGATGGGCATTGCCTGGGGTATGTCGATTCTTCACGGAGTTCAACATTGGGAATATTTGGGAACGGTGACCGCCGGTTCGTGGTATTTCGGATTGGCGATTGCGGCTGCCCGTAGATCGTGGCAAGAAGGACAGCGACGAACTGCGCTGTCTTGTTTGACCCTGCTCGTAATCAGCGGATTGACAGCGGCAGCGTTGAGCGCTGCATCATGGCTTTCATTGGCTTCCCTGCTTTCGCATGTTCACCGTGAGCCCTTCACGCTGGAGGCCCAGATTGCGGGCTCTTTTACTCTCCGCGCGGTTGTCCGGGCACTGGTTTTTCCTCTGAGCGCAGCGGGCAACGATAAAATGGGCGTAGCTGATTATGCCTCGTTCGGTTTTATCGGAATCCCGGCGCTGATCTTTGTACCGGCGGGCTTCTTGCGACGGTCTACGCTGATCACTTTCGCAGGTATCGTTGGATTAGTTTCTTTGGCGATGATTTTTGGGATCCGGCCACTCTACATTTTCTTTCGACTGGTGCTGCCTTACTTTGGTGCGATGCGACCGCATGATGCGTTCTATCTTTTTTGCTTTGCTTGTTCGGTTCTGTCTGCATTTGGGATTAGTGAACTTTGCCGTCGATTTGCGGCGGGCTCGCTGGGCCTTTTCCTTCGGGTTTTTGGGGTCCTCTTGATTGCTGTTGAATGCGGGCAGTTAATGATGTTCGGCTGGATCATAAATCCGCAGCAGCCCGTAAAATCTCAATGGCTGTTTCCAGAGACGCCTCTAATCTCGAAATTGAAGAGTGTTCAAGGTGAATACCACTTCCTTCCGGTTTCCTATCACGACCCGGCCGGCAGATGGACGCCGCCAGTGTTTGCGGGTAAGTCTAATGTAGGTTTTGATCTGCGCTCCAGCTCAGGGTACGAGTCACTCTTGCCTCTGTCGACCGCAATGCTATGGAGAGCAGTTGAAAAAGGCGGCGTTATTACCAGGAACCTATCACCAGGGCCCAGACCGTACTTTTATCATGATCAGTTACCTCTAGATCTGCTGGAAAAATTATCGGTAGGATTTATGGTGACGCCACCGAACACAGAGCCGCGCGATGTGAAGGGTTCTAATCTCGTCGCTGATGGGTCCGTCGAACTTGTTTATCAAGGCCCGGACGGTTGGATCTACCGAGTGCCGCGCGCCTTGCCGCGGGCGTTCGTGGTGCCGACTATCTTGACGGTGCCTGATGCTGAAACCTCTTTGCGAACACTGATTGATGAAAAGTTTGACGCGCGTCGAGCCGCAATTGTAATCGCTGAGAGCCAGACGGGTTTGCCTTCATTTGATCCCGCGGTCACTGAATCGGGCGGGACATGTTCGATAATTACGGACCGGCTGAACGATGTTGAGATCGAAGTTAGCACTCCCCGTCCCGGAATGCTGGTACTGAACGACTCGTGGGACGCAGGCTGGAAAGCGCGGATCGATGGCATTGAACAGCCGGTCTTGCAAGCTAACTATGCTTTTCGCGGCGTAGTTGTTCCCCCCGGAAACCATCGCGTGACTTTTCTATACCGGCCCAGACTTCTCTTGATTGGGATCTATATTTCAGTCGCAACAATGCTGCTACTGGCCATTGCCGGCATCGGGTTCGGAGTGCGCAGACTCCGAGGATTGCACTCCGCTCGTATTTCGGGCCGACGCAGGCAATCGCCAGAAAAGATCGACAAACCAGTGATGGCAAGAGTTGCAGGGAATTCATTCGTACCGCCCGGGCATTTTTATTCGCCTATCCCTTCGCGCGACGAGGTCAGACGGGACGAGAAGAAGATATTCAATATCCCTGAAGAAGTTGCGGGGGTTGACTTGAACCTTCAGGAACAACTTCTCACCCTTGCGGCTTTGGCTGACTACTATAAAGAGCTTCCTTTTCACGCAGAAAAAGCTGCAGGGTTGAGATATTGGTTCGAAAACTCAATGTACTCTTACTCCGACGCCATCTGCTTATACGCGATGATCCGCCACCTGAAGCCCAGGCAGATCATTGAGGTCGGATCCGGCTACTCGTCTTGTGTGATGCTCGACACGAATGAACTCTTCTTTGACCAACGTATTTCCTGCACTTTCATAGAACCAAATCCACGAGAATTTTTGTCTCTGCTCAAAGTGGGCGATCTGCAAACAATAGATCTTGTACCGTCGCGGCTTCAGGAAGTCAGCCTGGACAGATTTACGTCCCTTTCTGCGAATGACATCCTTTTCATTGATTCGTCACATGTGAGCAAGGTGGGCAGCGATGTGAATTATCTCATCTTTGAGATCCTGCCAGTCCTGCAATCCGGAGTTTACGTGCACTTTCATGATGTGTTTTATCCTTTCGAATACCCTAAACAATGGATCTGCGATTTGGGTATCGCCTGGAACGAAGCGTATCTAGTACGATCTTTCTTGCAGTACAACGCTGCTTTCCGCATAGCTTTTTTCAACACATACCTGGAGCATTTTCATGAAGAGAGATTCAAGGAGTTAATGCCGCTTTGTTTGAATAACAAGGGAGGCAGTCTCTGGCTGCGAAAGCTTTAGTGAGTCCTCTAGCGCTCAAAGCACAATTAGTGTTCGGCACTCGACCGTAGGAAATCACGATGACTCCGGCCATGCGACCATAATGGCCGTCCCGATGTCTTCGCGTTGAGGGTTTATGTTACGGCCGCCCCAACCATCGGCCTGCCCTCACTTCGGACCAGCATCGATTTGTGACGTTCACTATCTTAGGGTCGAGAGCTGTTGCGCCACGTAGCTTGTCTCCGCTGGCAAGAGATGCGCACTAATGGGCAGGCTGAGAATCTCGTCGGCCAGCTTTTCTGAAATCGGAAACTGGCCGCGCGCGTACTCAAGCTCAGCATAAGCCTTCTGCAAATGTGGCGGCACCGGATAGTGAATGATAGTGCCCACGCCGTTCGCGGTCAGATGTTTTTGTAGTAAGTCGCGCCGCGGGTGGCGCACCATGAATAGGTGCCAGACTGGATCGGCCCAGTCGGGAACGTGTGGAAGAGTTAGATTCTCGACTCCTTTGAGAGCTTGCAAATAATCTTTGGCGATCTGTTTGCGCCGATCATTCCACTCGTCCAGCCTCGGCAGCTTGACTCGAAGAAATGCCGCTTGAAATTCATCCAAACGTGAATTAAGTCCCTTGGTTTCGTTGTAATACTTAACCTTGGAACCATAATTACCAATCAACCGCACGCGCCGGGCCAAGTCATCGTCGTTGGTGGTAACAGCGCCGCCATCGCCCCACGCGCCGAGATTCTTTCCCGGATAGAAGCTGAAGGCGGCGGCAAATCCCAACGCGCCGACACGTTTTCCTTTGTAGCGGGCGCCGTGCGCCTGCGCGCAATCTTCAATCACCTTTAGATCGTGGCGCACGGCGACTTCGTTGATTGCATCCATATCGGCCGGCTGGCCGCAGAGGTGCACAGCCATGATCGCGCGCGTGCGTGAAGTGATTGCCGCTTCAATTTTTTCCGTGTCGATGTTGTAGGTTCGCTCGTCCGGTTCGACCGGAATTGGAGTCGCGCCCGCATACGACACGGCCAACCAGGTGGCAATATACGTGTTGCCCGGCACGATGACTTCGTCGCCCGCTCCAATCTCAGCGGCGCGCAAGATCAGATGCAGAGCGTCGAGGCCATTGCCGACGCCAATGCAATGCCTCGCTTCGCAGTACGCGGCGAATTCAGATTCGAAGCTTTCCACTTCCGGTCCGAGTATGAACCGGCCCGACTCTGCAACGCGACGGTAAGCCACATCGAGTTGCTCGTGAAGTTCGCGGTATTGATCTTTCAAGTCCAGAAAAGGGACATTCATTAATTTTCCGGCTCCCGGCGTACTGGTTCTTCGAGAAGCAAACAGTATGCTTTATTACAATGGATTTAGGGCAATCAAAGGAGACGGATGATAACAGAAAGGAAAACCTGTCTCTAATGGCATAATGACCTCAATGCGGCTACCTTTAGGTGAGCAGAATCCGAAATCGCGTGGCTTTACACAAAGAGTAGCATCACTTGAGTCCGAGACTACAAATCCTTCAGCTCTTTATCCAGCAGCAAAAAGCTGCTGGGCTACAATGATTTCTTCGCTTTGCGGACTGAGAAACCTACCGTTTGTGCAAAGCCAAATCGGGTAGGATTTCACGTCACTGATACATGTTGAGAATCCTTTCAGTTTTCGGCACTCGCCCCGAGGCCATAAAAATGGCGCCATTGATCGAGGGCATGGCGGTCCAACCCGAGGTCTTTGCGTCGCGAGTGTGTGTCACCGCCCAGCACCGGCGCATGCTGGATCAAACGCTGCAGCTCTTTGGGATCGTTCCTGATTACGATCTGGACATCATGGCCCAGGATCAATCGCCCACGCAGGTGGCCGCCGCCGTGCTGACAAAGCTTGAACCGGTGCTTAAGGCGGAAAAGCCCGATTGGGTTTTGCTCCAGGGCGACACGACGACGACGGCGGCCGCAGCCTTCGCAGCTTTTCATGCCGGCGCTAAGATCGGCCATGTCGAGGCCGGCCTGCGCACGAGAGACAAATCGCAACCTTTTCCCGAAGAGATTAACCGGCGCATCGTTTCCCTGATGACTGATCTGCATTTCGCGGCGACCGAATCAGCGCAAAGTAATCTGCTGGCAGACGGTATTCCCGCGAGCAGCGTTCTGGTCACGGGGAATCCGGTCATCGACGCACTGCAAAGCATGCTCAAACGACCTGCGCCGGCAGAGATTGCGGCGATGGCGAGCGGCCGGCGCCGGCTGATCCTGGTAACCGCCCACCGCCGCGAAAATTTTGGCCGGCCCTTGGAAAACATTTGTGCAGCCCTGCTCGAAATCGCCAGGCGCTATGCCGGCCAGGTCCACATCGTGTATCCGGTCCACGAGAATCCGCATGTGCGCCAACCGGTGCGGCGGCTGCTGGCCGGCTCTCTCGATATTACGCTCTTGTCACCACTGGATTATCTGTCGTTGGTACATCTGGCGAACGACTCTTACATGATCGTTACGGATTCCGGCGGACTACAGGAAGAGGGCCCGAGCCTGGGCAAACCGGTGCTGGTGATGCGCAACGTGACCGAGCGGCCGGAAGCAGTCGCCGCTGGAGTGGCTCGGGTCGTCGGCGTCGAAACTGAAAATATCGTGTCAGAGATTTCGCGTTTGCTGGACGACGAAACGGCGTATCAGTCAATGAGTACGCCAAAAAATCTTTATGGCGACGGAAAAGCCAGCGAAAGGATCCTGAAGGCTTTGGTGGATTCACAATCGGGACTGGCTCTCCGGTGATTCCCAGCGATGGGATTGACGTTGCCACAAACTCGCCTTAGGCGGTGTTCTTAATAATGAGAGTAATGAGCGAACAAGCAAGAGCCTTGATCGACTCCACGCCAGACCAAATCGCGACCGCGGGAGCTTCCGCCAGTTTTGACGAAGCCTTTACGCTCCATCACCGCGCCGTTTTTCGGGCGGCGTGCGCCGTGCTGCGCGATTCCGCCCTGGCCGAAGATGTGACTCAGGAAGTCTTTCTCAAACTCTATCGCGGCTTTGACTCAACCCCAGCCGGTGAACTCTTACGGCCCTGGTTATTGCGCGTAACGATAAACGCAGCACACAACGCTATGCGCGGGCGAAGCCGCTCGCTCGCGCGCGATACCGCTTATGAGAAGGATGCGCATGGTTCGGCCTGGATAGCTCCAGAAAAAGATTATGAACGGCGGATGGATTTGGACGAAGCCAGCCGCGCGCTGGATACGATCAGAGAGCCCATGCGAAGTTGTTTGCTGCTAAAGCAACAGGGTCTGTCGTATCGCGAAATTTCGCAGACGTTATCAATCAGAGAGACCAGCGTCGGCAGTCTGGTCGCCAGGGGGCGGAAGGAATTTTTGAGAGTGTACCGAAAAGTGGGAGGAAGCCGATGAAGGATTGTTTAGACGAAGGGACTCTCCAAAGCTATCTCGACGGCGAACTTTCAGTTGCAGCGGCCGAACGGGCGGCGGCACATTTGGCGGCGTGTACGAGCTGCTCCGAAGCAGTGCATGAAGTGCAAAGCGAAATGTCTATGCTGGGGACGGCGCTGCAGCCTGAGTTCGAAGTGAGCGTTCCTACCGAACGTATTCGGGGTCGACTCGAAGGCGCGATTGCGGAACTGCAAGCAAATAGTAAGACAGGTCGGGGTTATCGAGGTTCACCTTCCCCCGCCTGGTTTGGCTGGCTCAATGATTTGTTTGCAGGGTCTCCGCAACGCGCGGTCGGTTATGCGATGGTGGCCGCCGTCCTGGTCGCGGCAGTTGTTTTGGGTGTCATTTACTTGAAGCGACAGCAACCACAGCAAATTGAGGTTGTTCGAAATGACGGACCAACTCAAACACCAAGTCGGGAATCTTCGCCGAAAATTCCGGACTCGCCAGGTCCCGGCTCTCCAGGTGTGAAGTTACCCGATGTTGTTGTCGTCCGGGCACCCGGGAAAGTTCCGTCACGACGTTTTACTCGCGAAACTGAAACCAGGGCGAGACTCCTGCCGGGTGAACAGGGCTATATCAAGACCATCGCTGCTCTTGATGCGACGATTAAATCGAATCCCAGGCCAATGCGAGCCGGACTTCAGGTTGAGTATCAGCAGAATCTGGCCGTCGTGGATCAAGCTATTGCGGCGACGCGGGCCGCCGTGCAGAAAAATCCTAAAGATCCCGACGCAGCGCAATTTCTGAACTCGGCTTATCAGAGCAAAGTGGATCTGATGACTCAGGTGGCCGACGCACGGCTCTTCAACTCGCAACGCAAGTAACAATCGGCAAGTAACGATGAAGTATCCGAGAAGCTTGAAATCTCCAATAGTCATGGCCGCTGTTATCGGCCTGCCAATAGCGTTAGCAGCGGGCGCCTTAGCGCGTCCCGACAAGCATTCGAAAAATCCCTCTGGCCCGGTGATCGAACGTGTCGTTGCCGCCGATCCAAGCGTGTCTGTTTCCGCCTGCCTCGTATCGGGTGACATTAAGGTTCATGGCTGGGACCGAAACGAAGTGCGGGCCCGGTCCAACGGCGCGGCCGCAATTGAGTTTCGCCGTCCGTCCGCAGACCGCGAATCCGACCCGGCGAAAGAGATCACGGTGCTGATCGCGGATACAAGGCCGCACCGATCCGATGTATGTTCCCTGAATGGAGACTTGGAACTTGAGGTGCCACGCGGCGCCACCGTGCGATTGCAGACTCGGGACGGCGACATTCAGGTGTTCGATGTAAGCATCGTGTCCGCTGCTACCCTGGGAGGCGATTTGAGCCTGGAAGGCGTAAAGCGGTCCATCGAAGCGCGCACTATCGGCGGGGACATCTCGCTTAGAAACTCGAACGGTTCGACTAAGCTCCATTCGATTGGCGGAAGCATTGAAGCACGCGGCGTTGCGCCCGCTAACGCCGGCGACTCCTTTGAAGCTTCAACGGTCGGCGGTGATATTACGCTGGAAAAGACCGGCTTCACAGAATTGAAGGCCAAGACCATTAGCGGCATGGTGAGCTCGAGCGGATCGCTGGCCGCTGGCGGGCGCTACGACTTCAAGACCATTTCGGGCGATATCAATTTGGCTTTGCCTGCGGATTCGTCTTTCTGGCTCGAGGCGAAACTCTCGCGAGGGGCCGAACTGGTTACGGAGTTTCCTCTTAGAATTAGCACCGAACCAAGTGTCACGTCTTCTCAGCCGTCGCGGCAGAGTGGCTCCGCGACTGGTCCGCAAGCTTCGGCCAGGGGATCTGAGTATGGATCGCATAGTATCAGTGGAGTTTACGGAACGGGCGACGCGTTGATAACTGCTTCCTCATTCAGCGGCACAGTCAACTTACGAAAGAAATAACCTTCAATAGTAAGTCCGTGTCAGAAGCCCGCGCGTGAGCAAGGACAACGTTCGTATTCGCCAACTATCGGGTGCCGAGAAGCCGTCTGGGTTCGTTCTCTTCATCACGAGTGCTTGCGAGGGTTGCCCTCCCTCACGATCGGCTTCCGACACACTTCCTTTGAGGCTCGTTGGCTTCATTTTTTCTTGCCACAAAGAGACAACTACCGGTGTTCTACAAATATGCGCGACGGAAACAGACGGAGATCAGCGTGAGCAATTCAACGGGACGTCAGCGGCCGGACAATCCGAAAGGAGAAGTCATGAATAAGTCGAAACCGAGTGAAACATCGCGAGGCTGGTTCAATGCGGCATTGATGCTGGTTGTGATCCTGGTGGCTATTACTGCCGCGGTCAAGGACTTCGATCACTTAAAGGACTTCACCAGCGACCTTGGAATCCGGGGATCACGTCTGGCTAGTGCCGGGATGACTCGGGTACATGCGAGTGGCCTGTCCCGCGTTGAGCGGAACAAACTCCAGGTTCCAGCCCAAACTGACGATCAGTTTCAATGGACCGGCCACGTGGCCCAGGGTAAGTCGATTGAGATCAAAGGCATCAATGGAAGTATCAGCGCCGAACCGGCGAGTGGCGATCAGGTCGAAGTTTCGGCCACCAAGACGGGGCGGCGAAGTGATCCATCACAGGTGAGCATCAA
>DATNNY010000036.1:0-2992 GCA_035601635.1 Pyrinomonadaceae bacterium | reverse complement strand
GGATAGTAGCGGCGAAAGAGTTTGCAGCCGAATGGCCAATTACGATTGCAATCAGAAGGAATAATTTCTTAGTCATAACTTCTGTTAATTAGTGTTGGGTTGGTATTCGAAATGCAAAAGGGCTTCGCTTGACGTTGACCTCGCTTCGGTCGTGTGGTGGCAAATCGGGGTCAAGAAAGCCAAGAGCGTGCGGCACCTTGATCACGCGAACACCAGCCTTGCGTTGCTGCTCGATGATCTGATCGCGCAGCGCCTGCATTCGCGTCCAATGCACCTTCGGCCGGAAATGATGTTCCGCGTGGTAACCGTTAAAGAACCAAGTCCAGTTGTAAATCTTCCCGTAAGCGCTTACGCCCCACGCAATCGGCTTGTCCGGATTACCGCCGTAATGCCGGTAGTAACCGTTCAAGTAAGAGAGGCAGTGGCCAAAGTACCAGAATGGCAGAAGGAAACAGATGTAACGCCAGTTCAGAACACCGAGGATAACAAAGTTCGTGACGAACGACGCGAGCTCAAACACTCCCCAAAAGGCTTCGCGCGGATCTTTGCGCTTCAATTCCCTGAAAACGGTCTTGGGATCTTCGCGAAAGAAGCTGAGGAAGGTATACGCGAGCGGATGTTCGGCTTCACCTTCGCGGCCGTGTTTGTAAATTGAAATCCAATCAATGGTCCCACCATGCTCGTCAGGGCGGTCGGCGTTTCCCTTGTGATGCCGCATGTGAATGCATTCGTAGAAGACCTGGCTGAACCCGACCGTGGTTGATTCCATGATACTGAACAGCCGGTTCAGCAGCGGCGAACGGAAATAGGGATTGTGAATGAAATTGTGAGAAATGCCGTTGATGTTCCATGAAATGCTGACCGAGTAGATGAAACCAAGGATGAGCATGACCCAGAGCGGAACGCGCGGAAAAAGATAAAACATGCCGAAGAAGTAAGCGCAATGTAAAAGGGCTGCTCCAACCGGGATCGCGTCCCAGCGCGTGTACGCAAAGATTCGGGAATTGGTCTTGGGGCGTTCGACAACTGCGAATTCACTTGAGGGGGCTGGCATTGTGGTCAGGAAACTATCTCACATCCTGGTGCTGCTCTCAATATTGAACTTTAGGCCTACGTCACCGCGAGATCCATTCGATAGCCCGGTCTCGGCTGAACCAAAATGGTTCATTGCACTCCTGGTTTAGGTAGTGCCGATCGCGATGAGGCGAATCCGGATAGATGTTTCTGAGCATTTGGGATTCATGAGATTTCGGGGTGGTCGTGGTGGTTGCCGCAAGGTGCCTATAGGACCTTAGGGCACGTCCGCCACGAGCGCACCGACTGCGAAAACGATGAGGGATGTGATTTTCATAAATGTTTTAAGAGGTGACGCGCAGACCGCACTGTTGTTGTTGGCTTGATTCGACTGGGCGGGCTGGTGGATTGGTAGGCGCTGACACAGCGCGATTGGAATGTATTGGAAGATTGTTCAGTTGGGATATTGGACTTTGGTCCCATGTCCCGAACAGCGTTCAGGAAGTAGTTTATACAAACTGTTTCCAAGCATGAATCTGTCGCAGTTCTTCGCCGAGCTCAAGTCACGCAATATTCGCAGGCTTGCCATTGCCTACGCCACCGCGGGCTTGCTCTTGATTGAGTTGGTTGCGATTCTGCTGGCGATTTTTGAAGCAGCCGCTTGGGGAGTGAAACTGTTCGTCGGGGCTCTGGCACTTGGCAATGCCCACACGCCAGTGAGACGCCTCGACCGATCCACGAGATATAAATCACGGACCGCTCCCGCACGATCCGCTGACTAGTGACGCCAGGAAAAGAACCAACCTAGATATCTTACATGAGTTCAATGACCATCGGTTTGATCAGCGCCGGGTGCATTTTCGGCGGGGCTTTGCTGGGATTGTTGCTCCAGGGCCTACTGCCGGAGCAGCATCTACGCGATACTTCCAAAGACACCGTAAAGCTGGCTGCCGGCATGATCGCTACGTTGTCCGCTCTGGTTCTGGGTTTGCTCGTCGCCTCGGCCAAGAGTTCGTTCGATGCGACGAATACTGCGATCACGCAAAACGGCGCGAAAATCATCCTGCTGGATCGCGTGCTGGCGACCTACGGCCCGGAGACCAAAGACGCTCGCGAGCAGTTGCATCGCGCCGTTGCCGCCGGGATCGAGATGTTCTGGCCCGAGGAAAAGAATATGGGATCAGGAATGACGGGCTTCGAGCGGGCGAACGCGATGGAAGTGATTCAGGCAAAGCTGCGCGAACTCACGCCGGCGACTGACACCCAGCGGACGTTACAGTCGCAGGCGGAGCAGATCAGCGGCGATATGCTGCAAGCTCGCTGGTTGTTGATCGAACAGGCGCAGAGCGCGCTCCCGCTGCCGTTTCTCGTGGTGCTGCTTTTCTGGCTCTCGATGCTGCACCTAAGCTTCGGCCTGTTCGCACCTCGCAATGCGACTGTCATCACCGTGCTGCTCATCAGCGCGTTGTCAGTGTCGGGCGCGATCTTTATTATCCTGGAGATGAATCACCCGCTGCAAGGTACGATCAAAGTTTCCAGTGCGCCGATGCGCAAGGCCCTGGAACATCTGGGCCAATAGGAAACGGAGGTCTTCTTGCTTGCTATCTCTGTTCTCTGTAACAGAGAAAAACCTCTTTCATCTCTGTTCTCTTCCGCCTTCGCGTCGCGTCATAGCGCCGCTCCGGCGCGACGGTGGCCGTTTACTCCCCTGGCTCGCCGAAGCCGATGAGCGAAGGCGGCTGTTGAATTCTCTTGTTCTTCTCGCGTGGCAGGACGCGGGCGCGCGGAGTCCAGGATTAGCCCCCGGCACGCTTTCTCGCAATCGCTTGCTGGATCTCCTGCTGGCGGATGGCCTGCAACTGTTGGTACTGCGCAGGGCTGAGAATTTTCTGCAACTGCGGCGCGGATTCGTTGTGGATGGCCCGGAGTTGCTTCATTTTCTGCATTGGCGGAAGCGAAGTATTGTTCTTGATCGCCT
>DATNNY010000035.1:0-17879 GCA_035601635.1 Pyrinomonadaceae bacterium | reverse complement strand
TCTGAGGACTTTACCGCGATCAGGATTGACACCGAAGACGAGTACCAGAGTGTCGTAGAATTTGTGAACCGGATGCAGCCGCGTCTGGTTAAGCGCGTCAAGCTCTACACGCGTGACGAGCCGATCCTGGAAGCATATGGCGTGCAGGCCGAAATCGACAAAGCAATCAAGCCGCGCGTTTGGCTCCGATCCGGAGGCTATCTGGTCATTAATCAGACGGAAGCTCTGGTTTCGATCGATGTGAACACCGGCAAGTTCGTGGGCCGCGGCGCGACCCGCCTGGAAGACACCATCACGCGCACGAACATGGAAGCCGTCGAAGAGATTGCCCGCCAGATTCGCCTGCGTGATCTGGGCGGAATCATCGTGCTCGACTTGATCGACATGGAAGAACGCCGCAATCGCCAGCGAGTAATGACTCAGCTTCAGGACGCTCTGCGATACGATAAATCGCCCACCAAGGTCCTTTCCTTCAACGACTTTGGCTTGGTAATCATGACTCGCAAGCGTGTGAAGCAATCGCTCGAGCGCACCCTGTGCACGCCCTGCCTGTATTGCCAGGGAGCGGGTCTGGTGAAGTCGCCGCAAACAATCTGTTACGAGATTTTGGAACAGGCGCGGCGCCTGGGCCGCGAAGGCGAATCCGGCAAGAGACAGGCAATGCTGCGCATCAATCCGGAAGTTGCCAAAGCTCTACGCGGACCTGAACGCGAAGTGCTGAACGAGATTGAGGACTATCTCGGGTCGGTTGATATCAACAGCGATCCGCGTATCCTGCAGGAACAGTTTGATTTTGCGTTTGTTTAGCCTGGAGCGCAGACATCCCTGTCCGCAATGAGCGCGAAGCGCGAATGTACTGCGCGCGATTGGGAGCGGGGCACTAGCCCGACCGTCAGGGAGGGCTCAGCCTGAGACGTTGAACCATTAGATTCGAGCGCAAGTTATCAGCTTGCGCTACCCGGGCGATGGAGTCCGCCATTAAATGCCTGCGTGCTGATGACTCCTACCAAATCTCTGGTAAGGAGTCATCGACGTGGGCAAATTATTTCTGGCTGGCATCGGCGGTTTCATTGGCTCGACTCTGCGCTACGCGGCCACTGGCTATGTCCAGCAGTTGAGCCGGAGCATCGACTTCCCATACGGCACTCTGACCGTTAATCTCATCGGCTGTTTCCTGATCGGATTTCTTTCACAACTGGCTGAGTCGCGCGGTTTCTTCACGGCGGAATCACGCACCTTTGTCTTCATCGGCATTCTCGGCGGATTTACGACCTTCTCAGCCTTTGGCAACGAGACCATGAACCTTTGGCGCGACGGCCAGAATACACTGGCAATGGCAAACATAGCGGCGCATCTGGTTCTCGGATTGGGCGCGGTATGGATTAGCCGCGCGCTGGCTTATCAGATTTGGGGGTGACGTCATGATGCTTCCATCAGAAGGTTACTTGCTGCGCATTTTCATCGGCGAGAGTGACCCTCACGACGGCCAGCTCTTGTACGAATGGCTGGTGCTGAAGGCGAGAGAAGAAGGTCTGGCCGGAGCCACAGTGATGCGCGGAATGATGGGTTTTGGAGCCCACAGCCGGCTGCACACGTTCAAGATCGAACGGTTGTCTCAGGACCTGCCCATTATCGTCGAGATAGTCGACACGCGCGAGAAGCTCGAGAAGTTTCTCGCCCTGATCGATAAAGAAATCGAAGAAGGCATGGCCACCCTGGAAGAGATCCAGATCCATTTTTATCGTAGTGGGAAGACGGGGCAGTAGCCCGACCGTGAATGAAGAGGACAGCCGAAGGCGTCCAAAATAGTAGCCGGGGGTGGAGCGAAGCGGCGCCACAGGATCGCCGACGCAATTCACGAATCGACCCTGAAGGGGTCGCAGGACGGTGACCGTCTGTGACCCCCTCAGGGTCCGCATTGCTGGCTCGACGCCTAGTTACTTTTTATCTTTCGGCTCCGCTGCTCCGCGGAACTACGTCACGCTCAAGCTATTAGCACGTATATAGATAACAGTGTGCTGGTTGATTCTCTGGGCAGTCGATCCTAATTGCGATCTCAACCTCCGGCAGAAAAAGTTGGGTCATATGGAAATTCGAAGCCATTAAGAACATTTTGTAAATACCCGAAAACAGAATGCTTTTGGTGGAGCAGAGGGGGAGCGAACCCCTGACCTCCGCATTGCGAATCGGACTACCGGCAAAACGCTAAGTATTTGCCTTTTCAAAAGTTGCAGCCACCAAGAGAAATCAAGAGTTTTCCCGTTCTTTCCCATTCCTTACCATCGCGTATACGTCGCGTCCTGTTTTTTTTGGCCACGTATTGGCCACTTGGGAATGCCGCCAAAAAAAGCGCGGTCGGTGGCCGCGCCTCCCAATTTAGTGATATCCCACTTCCCGCTATTAATTCATAGCAACTAACTCGTCCTTGGATCTTGAAATCAGCGATAGAGCGGAATAGATACTCTCTGGATGAGTCTGGGGAATCTCATGGCCTGTATCTTTCAGTTCGATCAATTGCGATCCGGGAACCACGCTATGAAGTCGATTTGCATTCTCGTTCGCTGATACGATTTTGTCTTTATCACCAGTCACGATTGTGAGGGAACTCTTATTTTAGAATATCGCTCACTCATTCTTTTCAAACTGTTATTCAGCGCCGATTCATCTTCGATGTATGCTTGCAGGCAAAGTGATGAAGCTGACGACGACAATTGAACCGTAAGTTCTCAAACCCTACGAATCGTAATATCACGAAGTCTTCAGAGAATCACGAACTCCCACTTCACTTCTGCGCCACAGTCGAAATCCGAGAATACGCGCTTTGTTAGGAATCCAATCGAATTTCGATAGCTCGAGGCTCGCACTTTCGTGGCAAGGCTATTGCTACTCACCTCGCCGAAGACAGAGTGACGATGCGAAACCAGAATAGGAGTTAAGCGAAATGCAAGCACAAATCAGGATCATAAAGCGCGGCTCACACAATGGTATGAGCAGTGTTACTGCAAATCCGATAATCAAGTCTGATCGTGAACGCGAGCGCGAAACGGTAAACACAGTCAAAGCTTGGGTCGCTGATTGGGAGAAGCGAAAGCGCTCGCTTCACGACGCTGCCATGCTAATGCTCCGCTCAATAGACCGTGTGAGCGACAACGCAACAACGGAATTCGCAGTAGCGCGCTGATGAACATAGAGCGATGAGGACAAAGAGGTTGATGGAAGCACATCTGAACCGTAAACCGTCGCGACTTTGTCGGTGAGGTACGTGAAATGCTGAAACGATGCTGGCCCGCTTTGCTCTTACTGATTGCGTTCGCGCCCGTGCTGCGTGCCCAATCAACGAACGCGTCGCTCAATGGCCGCATCACTAACCCGGTCAAGGCCGTTATCGTCAAGGCGAACGTCACCGCGATCAACCTCGGCACCAACGTGCGGTACGAGACCACGACGAACGCCGACGGCCAGTATTACCTGCCGAATCTTCCTCCAGGCCTCTACCGGATCGAGATCGAAAAGTCTGACTTCAAGAAGTTGACCAAGTCGGGCGTGAGCCTTCAGCTTCATGACGCTACCGAAGTAGATTTTGAGTTAGCACTCGGTTTTATGTCGGACGAACCTGAGCCATCAACGGCATCAGAAGAGAGCGCCCCGCCGACTCCACCATCTGCACGAAAGCGGACGAGCAACGATATTGCGAACGACCCTACATCTCGCCTGTTTCAGCTCGTGCTGCCGAGCGAACATCTGCTTGGGGACTGGGGCGGCCTGCGATCGAAACTTGAAGAAAAGGGCATCACACCAAGGTTGATCCTTGTCACCGACCTCGCGGGCAACACCAGAGGCGGCCGATCGCAAGGCGCGACCGCACCCAGCAGTTTCGAGCTCAGCCTGTCCTTCGATCTGGAGAAGATCGTTGGTCTCAAGGGCGGCTCTATCCTGGCCTCGTTTTCGGAACGCTGGGGCCATCAGCTATCCGCGAAACACATCGGGAACACGTTCAGCACACAACAGATTTTTGGCTTCCAGACGTGGCGCGTACTCGATGTCTCGTATCAGCAGAAGCTGTTTGCCGACCGGGTTGAGCTTCGCCTCGGACGCTTCGCCGCGATGGATGACTTCCTCGTTTCACCGTACAACTTCGGGTTTATGCAGAACGCTTTTTGCGGAAACCCATTCGGAATCATATTGAGCGCCCCTGGCATGAGCGCGTATTACGGCACGTGGGCGGCTCTCGGGAAAGTTAGGACCACCAAACGAAGCTACATGATGACTGGTATCTACAACGGAGATCCCAAGGTTCGCGAGAACAAATATCATGGCGTGAATCTTTCACTGAAGGGCCCACTCTTTGCGATCACCGAGGCCGGTTACCAGATCAACGGGCTGCCCGGCGACCGCCAACGCTTGGGTAATTACAAGCTGGGTGCCTGGTACGACCATTCGAAGCTTACCAATTTCGACTCCGGGGCCAGCAAGCGCGGAAGCTGGGGCTATTATGGGCTCTTTGATCAGGTACTCGTCCCATTCGGCGCTTCCGGAAGCAATCGCGGATTCGGCGTCTTCGGCTCCGCGACTGTCGCACCTGATTCCCGCTTCCAGCAATTGCCCTTGTTCGTCACGGCAGGCGTTTCGGCGCGCGGTTTGTTTGAGGCGCGCCCGAGAGATGCCGTTTCCTTTGGCGTCGCATCCGGTTACTTCAGCGACCACCTGAGACGCGCGCAGCAAACTGGCCGTTTGCTTGGTCCTGGCGGCGGCGTTCCGAATCGCGAGACGATAATCGAACTGACTTACCGCTTCGATCTCCGCAAGGGCGCTTACTTTATCCAGCCGGACTTGCAATATATCAATCGCTCTGGCGGCACGGGCCAATTCAAGAACGCGCTCGTGTTGGGTGCCCAGTTCGGCATCAACTTCTGATCAATCTACTTCCCCAGATCACACAGACTGCACAGAAAAAATCTGTGCGATCTCGATTGGTCCACACTATCGTGATTCTACGAAGAGTTCGTGGAATTACGGAGGGCAATCATCTCCTGTTCTTTCTCTTCACAATCTACTGAAGTCCAGCAGAAGTTCAATCACTGAGCAAAACATGGCAATCGAGAGCTTCCCCGTGAGGTGGGGCTCGCCTTGGTCCAATGGCAAGCCTATTGCTTAACAGGTCCATCGGAAGGCGTATGGAGAACCGAACGGCTTAATCATCATGAAGGCATTTACCAGAACAACGCAGCGCCTACGTCGAGGATCGATAGTTGGTCCTTGCGTTCAGCCAACGAAAGTTCTGAGTGCGCTCGGCCAGCTAAGTCATACGCCATCCAAGATGATCGAACCGATCAATCCACGAACATTCACTAACACAGCGAAGGAGATTTTTTAGATGAGTCAAAATCAATCCAACTCAACAGAACGAATCACGAGCGCCGGCGCGTGGGACCTGCGGCACCCCGGCCTTGTCATGAAGGGCGCAAACGGCGAGGAGATCCACGAGTTCACGGGCATGTGGCCCCTTAAGCCGGATGCCGACCTTGTGGAGATGCAGAATGCCCTAACCCGTGAGGCGCCTTTCTGGGCAGGTCCTGGAAGGACGTTTGCCGAGGCGACGACGCACCTTGGCCTGATCCGGACGGCGCGATGGTTCATCGGCACCAGCACCGAGTTCGGTCCCACCCTCTACTTCGTCACGCAGTTCGATAGCAGCCTCGAGAAGTACTTCGACGACTTCGTGCTCAACGGAAAGACGAACCTGTTGAAAGCCTGGGGGAATTGCATCGGCTGTCCTAATGGCCCGGACACGACGGCGCGCGACGTCGTTCAGTACATCGCACGCGGGCAGATCAAGACCCTGGTCTGTTATGACGCGCTTCCGAGCCTGAACTTGGGCCAGATCCAGAAGATGGCCGACTGGTACGAGAAGACGCAGAAGTTCCAGCGTGCGGTCGCCAAAGGCGATGGCAACGTTGAGGACCAGGTCAATGCTTTTTTTCAGCGAGTTGGCCAAGCCTTATGAATTCGTGCCGAGCGGCGCCGACATCGACACCGATGTCGCCAACGAGTGGCAGTACACCGACGTCCCCGAACGGCTGGGCGTGATGGAGACCGCTTAGTACCTGAATTTGCGGGAGGTAGATCGGCCTGGAGGACATTCTCAAGGCCGATCTCATCCGCCGATGTAGTGAGGAGTAGTTTTCAAGTCGAGGACGACGATTATGAGTACCTTAGTTAAGGCAGAAAATTTGGCGGCTGCCGACCTGAACGAAAACATTCGGGACATTCAAGACAATGTCGTAGCGCCGATCTTGATGCGTTACGGGCGTCACATCTTTTTCAAGTTCACCGATGGTCAAAAAGCCCGCGCGTGGTTGCGCAACATGTTCAATCGCGTGAATGCCCGACAGGAAGAGCATGGAACGCGATTCAGCGTCAACATTGGATTCACTTACGAAGGGTTAAAGGCTTTGGGCCTTTCTCAGCGATCGCTGGATAGCTTTCCGCGGGCGTTTCGCGTAGGCATGCGCGGGCGTGCCCGTGAGGTCGGTGACGTTGGACCACATGCGCCGGAACATTGGGAGGGAGGCCTCGGTGGTCCTGATATTCATGCTATGGGTTGGATTCGAACCGATTCCGATGAAGGCCGGGACTTGGCCACGCAGATTATTCGCGCCGAGATGGAAGCGATCGGCGGCGTTGAAATCCGATTCGTCCAGGACACGAAAGCGCTCGCGCATGAAAACGGGATCGGATCAGAGGGTGAACATTTCGGTTTTGCCGATCCGATTTCACAGCCGCCGATTGAGGGCGCTGATGCGCCTCTTTATCCCGGCGACGGTGTGCTGGAACCGGACGGCACCTGGCGCGCGCTGAAACCTGGCGAGTTCCTGTTGGGCTACGAAGATGAAGTTGGCCCCGAAGGTACGCAGGCGCCCGAACCGTTTGAGCTCCGCGTAAACGGAACGTACATGGTCTTCCGCAAACTCTACCAGGATGTGGCGGCGTTTCGCCGATATTTGGCGACAGCCGCGAGGGGACTCTACGGTTCCGACGACCAACATCATGAGGACTTGGTGGCAGCAAAAATGATGGGCCGTTGGCCCAGCGGCTGCCCGGTCGATTTATCGCCTGACAAGGATGATCTCGCGATCGCGGCGGACCCTCATCGTCGCAACAACTTTACGTATGCAGGCGATGATCAAGGCCTGCGGTGTCCGCTCGGTGCGCACCTGCGTCGCAGCAATCCGCGGGCGACGCCTTTGAAACGCGCAACTGCGGTCAGGCGGCACCGATTGATTCGGCGCGGCGTCGAGTATGGGCCTCATTTACCGGACGGCGCGCTTCAGGATGACGGCGTCGATCGCGGCCTCGTCAACTTGTTCATCCAAGCCGATATCGAACGGCAATTCGAATTCGTCCAGAAAGAATGGATGAAAGGCGGCGAGTTCATTGGACTCGATCCGCACGAACAGGATCCGATCAATGGCGGCGGCGGCGAAGGTTCGCAAATGTTGGTGCCGGGCGCGAAACGACCGTTCCTGTTCGACCTGCCTACCTTCGTCACAGTGAAGGGCGGCGAATATCTATTTGTGCCCGGGCTGAATGCGCTTAAGGGCATCATCGAACAGAAATTTTGAACCAGCAGAAAAAGGAGCAAAGCAAAATGTCAGATCATTTCAGTGGGCCAGCGGTGATGGGGGATCCATCAATCGATATTACCGATTTCTACGCGTTTCTCAGCCCAGAACGCGCCGGCAATCTTGTCTTGATCATGGATGTATTCCCAATGGCAACCTCGCAGTCGTTCTTCAGCGACATTATCACGCATCGTTTCCGCCTCCGGCCGCTGATGCGTCGCGAGCCAACACAACACCGCGGCGTAAGGTGGTGATCATCGGCGCCGGATTCGCTGGGATGGCCGTCGTCCGTGAGTTGCGAGACAGCGATGCCGAGGTCACGCTCGTCGATCGTAACAATCATCATCTGTTCCAGCCGTTTCTTTTCCAAGTCGCCACGTCAATCCTTGAGCCCGCGGAAATCGCGACACCAATCCGGTCCCTTATTAATGATATGACCAATGTCCGAGTGGAAATGCGCGACGCAACCCGCATTGACCTATCGCGCCGAGTCGTCGCCATGGGCGAGGGTTCTGATCTTCCCTTCGATGTGCTTGTAGTCGCAACCGGAGCGCAGACCAGTTATTTCGGTCACGAGGCGAAATGGGCGCAACATGCGCTCGGGTTGAAAACACTTCCCGACGCCATTGCGGCTCGCAATCGACTCTTGAGGGCATTCGAGCGTGCGGAAATGGAATCGGATCGAGCCAAACAGGCGCGTGACATGACGGTCGTCGTCGTCGGAGGCGGGCCGACCGGCGTCGCGATTACAGGCACGATTAGCGAGTTCGTACAACGCACTCTGGCTGGTGACTTCCGCAACATCGATCCGCGTCGAGCGCGCATTGTGCTCGTGCAGGCGGGACCACGGCTGTTGCCTGCATTCAGCGAAAAGCATTCCTTCTATGCGACCCGCGCACTGCAACGTGCGGGAGTTGAAGTTAGGGTAGGCCTGCCCGTTACTCATGTTGACGCAGCAGGCGTGACGATCGGCGACGAGAGAATTGAGGCAGGAACGGTGCTGTGGTGTACGGGTGTGCGGGGGGTGCCACTAGCGCAATCGCTCGGCGTGAACGTTACGGCTAATGGAACGATAGCAGTTGAGGATGATTTTTCAGTTCCTGCCTATCCCGAATGTTTCGTGGTTGGCGACGCGGCCCACGTTCTCGGAGCTGACGGCCAACCCATTCCTGGCCGCGCATCAATCGCGCAGCATCAAGGTCGATATGTTGGCAAGCTGATCGCCGCCCGAATAGCGGGCAGTGCCCCGCCCACTCCTCCCGAGCCATTCGTGCCGAGCATGCTCGCAACTATTACTCGGCATGTAGGTGTCGCTGAATTTGGCGGTCGTTCAATCACCGGTTTTCCTGCCTGGCTGTTGTGGGGTCTGCTACATCTTCGAACGCTGGCGGGAGGCCATTCAAAACTGTCGATATTGGCAAACTGGCTACGCCTTCTAATCACTTATCGCCGCAGTGCGCGGTTGGTTGTCGAACCAACGTTCAGCACCGGAATGAGGGCACTTGTCGCCGGGTTTCGAGACTAAGATTACTAATGAACAAACCAAACAAGAATCGGCGCAATGTTGAACGTATACGGCTGACATAGCTCAGATTTCGAAGGGAAAATATCATGACTCTATTTTCGATTCTCGCACTCGGTTTTTTGCTTGGAATGCGGCACGCGACTGACTCCGATCATGTCGTTGCAGTTACAACTATCGTTAGTCAACAGCGAAGAGTCACCAGCGCGGCTCTTACCGGAATCTTTTGGGGAATAGGTCACAGCATCACGTTGTTAGTGGTTGGCGCTGCTATCATTCTCTTCGGCGTGGTGGTTCCCGAGCGGATAGGCATGAGCCTGGAGTTTTGCGTGGCACTGATGTTGATCCTCCTGGGTTTGCTAAACCTTGGCGGCTTCCGCCGCCGCTCGTTTGGCTGGAACTGGCTCCCGGTTGGAGTTGGACTGGCCTTCGTACTCCTGATGGCGTTGGTCATATTGCGGGCGATGCCGGGTTTACGTCCTACCGGCGATGAGCTTCTGGCCCAGGGGATCACTTCAGATCACGTGCGCTCATTACAGATACCTGGTCATCTCACCGACATGCTCTCCTCCGATCAGCACACTGTCAAGCCCTGGTTCGACGGTAAAGTGGATTTCGCTCCCCCGGTTAAGGACTTTGCCAGTCAGGATTTTCGTCTCTACGGGGGGCGATTGGAATACCTGAACAATAGAACTGTGGCTACACTCATTTACCAACGCCGCTTGCATTACATAAATCTGTATATCTGGCCCGCGGAGCAAGCTGGTTCGACAAGTGAAGTCACGACGCAACGCCAGGGCTATAATCTGATCCATTGGACGAAGTCAGGCATGAACTATTGGACCATATCCGATCTAAACAACGTCGAGCTGCATCAGTTTGCAAGTCTGGTCCAACAAGGGCAATGAAGAGATCAGATGGCTTCAACCGTTAACTCTCCCGAGGTCTCTTCGTTTCTCGCGACTGGCAAGGCCTTCTTGGATCCGTTTAAGGCACGAAACAGGTGTGACATCACGGTCCCCAGAGGAATATCAACTACGTCCGCGATCTGTTTGTAGGACAAACCTTCCCGTTTCTCGGAGCACCATTACCTCGCGAAACCCAAGCGGCAGGTCTTGAGCGTGTTGAGCAGGGTTGGCTTTATTAACCGCGAACGGAAGCGGCGGCACCAGGTTGAGAAGCAAACCAAAGGCAACTCTGCTGCGGGATGGCGCGGTTCCTCCTTCAGTTAACGGAGAGCCCTCTATTGGAATCGAAACGACTCCTGGAGGGGCCGCATCGCGTTGAGGAAATGAGGAGACTGATCGTCTGCTTCCCAACGCGGAAGCTGGAATTCGCAATCTCTTTCTTTCCCGAAGTAGCGAATGGAATACTGCCATGAAGCTTCGCGAAATGCGACGACGGGTCGGTGTGATCCCGTCGCCGCTTTCTCGAATTTATAGATTAACGATCGTCAGAATCGCGTCCAGCCGAAGCCGAGACAGCCGGGTTAACGCTTACCAGGAAACCGTTCAGCACCCACGCTCGCTGGCTGGGCGCGAAGCGCGGCGCCAACAGTCCATCGTTGATCTCTCGAGTAACCGCGAAGCGGTTAAAGACCGTTGGCGCGAGAAATAAGCGGTCATTAGTTGGAAACCCATCCGACGCTGTGTCGATATCACCTTCAACGGCAGAGATCACACCATCGCCATTCTGATCGACCCGCGCGACTTCTGCGGCATAGGCGTCATTCAAACGCCTTGTCAGGTTGGTCACGGAAGGTTCAAACGAAGCAAGCCTCTCGTAAACATCCAGAAAGATCTCATTGGCCAAGCCGCTGGGAATACCCCGTTGGCGAAATTCCCGTTGCGCGTCGATGTCGCCGTCAAACTTATCCGGGTCGCGCGGGAGATTGGGATTGTCGCCGTGGGTGACGGGGCTATTCTTCACACCTGCAGGCCCGGAGCCGGGAACGATTGACTGCAGCCCTCCGATCTCGCCGTCCTGGAAGGTGTCGGGTTCGCCGCCGAAGTTATCAGGGAAACCGCCCGTAAATGGCAACTCATAAAGTGGATGTACCCAATTGGTTCCCAGGTAATTAAACTCCCAATAAGAGTGCGAGTCGCCCTGCTGGTAAGAGTTGTAGGCACCCATACTAACTTGCAGTGGCACCACGTTCGTCTGTTTATCTGGAAAGTGATCTGTCTCGCTTGGGAAGTGTAATGCTTTCCCATCCATCGTGAAGATATGGCCGGGAACGTTGTTGCCTTCTCCCATCTCATGCAGTCGTTCGGCATCTGCTTTTGTGATCGTACCGAATTGGGTGTGGCCATCGGGCCGCGGCTTGGCTATCGCCGGCACAGTGAGATCGTGGATCATCCAACCTTCGTACCAGCCTGACTCATTGTTAATGACGAACAGCCCGGAGATGTCTGTAAAAACGTCGATGAATGCCCGCGGGTTATTTGGATCGATCGGTAAACCTGGCTTCGGTTCCAGGACCAAGCGGACGGCCCCAATGGTGTCGAGGCCACAGTTAACTCCTGTGGCGGTCAATTGGGCGGCGTCATTGACGCCCTGAATCCTGCTCGTGAAAACGTTGGGCTCAAAACCGTGTGTATCCAGCAGGTAGTACTGGAAGAGTTGGCTGGGCTTGTCAGACTCAGCAAAAGCCTGGACGGGCAAAATACTATGCGGTCGCCCTGCCAGTATTCCCAGCCGCTCCTTGAGTGGCGCAGGCAGGTTCACAACATCGTCGCGATTACGGACCGTAGCCATGTCCTGGTTAGCATTTGGATTCGGATGACACGGCGCGGGCGGCTGTATCTGCTGAGCAAGAGCCGTCTTATTGAGCAGGGCGACTTGGCCCAACAATAGCGAGATCAAAGTAATTAGCGTCGTAGAGTTTGCTATCCTTCTTCTTCTCTGTCCCTTCACTGCGTTGAACTGCTTCATCAGCTTCTCCTCTTTATTCTGTTGTGTGTTGCGTCTCGGGGAGACAACTATCAAATCGGTGGATGTGTTCTTTCTACTCAAAAAGTGCGGGGTTCCACCGAAGGGTAAACCCCGCACTGTCGCTGAGGTAAATCATTGCGAGGCGCAAATTGTGAAAAGCTCCTGCTGACCGAGCGCCTCGCGATTTCGCTCAAGAGATCTAAAACTTAAACTTGGCGCCGAGAGTGACCGAGCGGTTTCCAAAGTTGTTCAGGTTCTTGCCGAAGTCAGCACTGTTCAGACTATTAACAGGAATCCCGTAATTATCCTGATTGAAAGCATTCAAGAAGTCGGCGCGCAAGATGAACTCGCGTACTTCGTTGAACTTGATGCGCTTTGAGAGACTGAAATCGGTATCGTAAGACCCGGGCGCTCGATAGGTGTTCCGACCCAGCGATCCGTTCCCCAAACTGAAATTCAGCGGCAGACCATTACTGCCGCGCGGAACAAAGAACGGGTTACCGGAAGTCGTGAACGTGCGAAAGTTGTGAGTAGAAGGGTCGAGTATGATCTGCCCAGCCGGATTGAAGTTGGGCCGATCACCAGCGGCGCCGTTGCCGTTTGAGTCAACACCCGTGAGTATTGAAAACGGTTGACCCGACTGTCTACTTGTGATCCCGGAAATCTCCCAATGGCCAAGCATCTGTTTCAGAACTCTATTGTTCTTCGCAAAGCCCGGTGTCGGCGCCTCGTAGATGTAGTTAGCGACGAATCGGTGCGTGCGATCGAAGGCTGAGAGGCTCTTCTCAGCTCCAAGGTTAAAGAAGTCTTGTGGAACCTGCGGTGAACCACCAGTAATCGCGCCGACGCCCAGTGATTCGTCGTTGTTGCTCAGGAGTTTCGAAAAAGTATAAGCAACACCGAATTGCAAACCACGCGACAACCTTCGGTTGACGGAAACGAATCCGGCGTTGTATGTCGCCTGGGCCGTGGTGTCGATTAAGACCCGCGAGCCAAACTGCGGAAATACTCGACGCTGCTGCACGGTCGGAATCGAATTAGGGTTACCCGTCGCGGCCACAGTGGCCGCCTGGGCGGCGGTCAGAATTCCCGGATTAGCCTGCAGCTGATTTACCTGGTTAGTCGAACGGCTTCCGGTATAGCCCGCCTCGATAATGTAATTCCCATGCACCTCACGTTGGAACGATAAGCTGTAGAGCTGAGAGTAAGGCGTTTTTGCGTCCGAAGGTGTATTGACGAATGTGGCCAGCGGATTAAATACGGCTGAGCCGGTTACGGGCGCAAGGTTGGGAAACTGATCGGTGGCATTGTCTATTCTGGGAACGACCACCCGTGGAAAGTTTGAAGCGTCCACCGTCAGGAGGTTATAGAACAGGAAGTCGTACGCAATGCGATATCCGCCGCGCAACACTCCGGTCCCATCACCAAAGACCTTATTAAGCAGACCACTCTTGTAGTGGGGACTAAACGCAAAGCCAACTCCTGGCGCCCAGTTGTTTCTATCAGGCCGCACAGGTCCCGGAACCAGCGCCGCCAGACTTTGTGGATCAGTGGCGCCGAAAAAGCCCAGGGGCACACTTGAGTATTCATAACGCAGTCCGAGGTTCAGTGTCAGACTCTGGTTCACCCGAATGTCGTCCTGCGCGAAATACGACTGTTGAGTCTGACGGGCATCGAAAGTTGCCGTCTGCAGTGCTTGTTGGAAAAAGAGCGCATTGTTATTCAGGAAGTCCTGAAAACTGCTGAACTGGAACGTGCCCTTGGAGTCAAACGCCGCCAGATTGAACAACTGAATGCGGCGGATATCCGCGCCAAACCTGAATGCATGACGACCCTGCTGGAGGGTGGCTGTATCAGAAAACTGATAATCGTTCTGGACACGCCCCTGGGGAAAGTTCGCCAGTCCTCCGATCGAGAAAAAGCCGGTAATCGCGGTGCTTGGCGTTTTTGGATCGTTCTCAGGAAACTGAAGGTTGCGGCGAACGTAAGAGAAGCGGAACTCATTGAGCAGCCTGGGGCTGAACACGTGGGTCTCACTGACCGCAAAGTTGTTGTCGTTGATTACCTGGTCGCCGGCGAACAACGTGCCGAACTGAGTGTTGCTGATCTGGGCGACGTTGTTCGGCCGGTTAGTAATGTAACGAAACGTTAAGGTGTCATTGTTTGTGAGTTTGTGATCTATCCGGAGAGTGTGATTCAAGATATTTGTCGGTTGATTCGCGGCGATGTTTGTCAAGCCCGTCTGGATCGGCACGCCATTGACGGTTGTGTTTGTCAGACTTCTGAACGCGGGACTCGTTCCATAAATCCCGCTCAGGAAGGAAAGCGAATTCAACACCCCGGCGCGACTGGCCGCCGATTGTCCAGCCCGCAACGGCACGGTGCTCAGTGCCGCGAAACCAGCCATTGTCGGGATCCTGATGGTGGGTCCGAGACTGGCTCCGGTTCGAGTGCGATCCGCTTCGAATAGATAGAAGAAAAAAGTTCGATCGTTGTCGTGCGGCAACTTAACAGGGCCGCCGATATCACCGCCAAATTGGTTACGATTGAAACGTGCAGGCCGAGTCAGCCCACTCTGCTTTTCAATGTTATCAAGAGAATTCAGCGCGCTGCCCCGATAGTACTCAAAGCCCTCGCCGTGGAAAGCGTTTCCACCCGACTTGGTGATCACATCGATCTGTGCGCCTGAGTTTCGCCCAAATTCTACGCTGTAGGGATTGGTCTGAAGCCGGAATTCCTGAACTGCTTCCGGAACCACCGGGACTGTTGCGAGCGTAACGCTGATATCATTGTTGTCGGAACCGTCGATACTAAAATTATCATTGCGAGCTCGTTGGCCGTTCACCGAGATACCCGTTGAACCGGGCGCACTAAACGCGTTGGGAGCAAGCAGCGCCAAATTATTCACATCTCGGGCCGGACCCAACGGCAGGTCCACGGCCTGACGCGAAGTCGCAGTCAAGCCGAGCGTAGGACTGGTCTTGTCAAGTGTTATAGCTTCGGACTGACTAGTTACGTCAACAGTAGCCGTAAGGCTGCCGGTCTTTAGCGCAGCGTCGAAGGTAACTTCGCCGGCGGATTTCACCACGACGTCCCGGTTCTCCAATCTTGCGAAGCCGTCCTTCTCAACCAGAACGTTGTAGGATCCAGGATCTAATGCGCCGACGCGATAGAAGCCCTGTTCGTCAGTAGTGGCGTCCCGTTTTGTCAGGCTGCTGGTAGTGCTAGTGATGGTGACCTGTGCTCCCGGCACGACAGCACCATTCTCATCTCGCACTGTGCCCGAAATAGTGCCGCGCGTAATTTGGGCCTGGCTTGTTAGAGCGCCGAACGCCAAGAGTAAGAGCGCGCCGACGAGCACGAAACCGAACTGATAATCAAAAACTTTCTTCATTTTTCCCTCCCTGTTGTATAGCTTGTGGTTCTAAGAGTTAACTGGGGACTTTTCGTTGAGCAGTAGAAACCAAAAAGAAACTTGCGTACTCAAGGGCGCAACAGCAGGCGCCGTCCCCACAGGGTGTCTGGCGTAGAAAAATGCCAAAGTCTAAACACGCGCCGCTTCGAAGTTCCGGACTCCAACCACTCAACCATCTAATACCGAGCGGCCTGCAGATTTATTCCCCGGACCCACTGGTTCCGAAGACCACAACTCAACTTTTTTTGATGGCTCTGACAAATTCCCAGAAATCAGGCAAGGAAAAAAGTAGCCGGCCCACTCACAACTGTAGAGATAACCTTCTACGACACGAATAAATCAGCGCGGATCAGAGCAAAAGGTGTTTGTAGAATTCTAACGACTGGTCCATGGTGTGCGCCCTCGCGCTGCTTCCTCACTCATCAGTCCGTTTCATCATTAGATATAAGACCCACTCACCTGCCAATTTATTCCCGTTGCTGAATTGTCACTCGCCCCTGGAATTTTTTTTGAACAGTTGCGGTATGGAGGAGCAGAAGGCGATGAGAACTTGAGTCAGGCTTTACGACAACTCGTTGATTGATAGTCGTCTGGATCATTGCAATGAGAGGACCAACTTCACTCTCGAGAAGGTCAACGTAGGTGGGCGCAGTTGGGGGCAGTCAATTGGGCGCCGCTCGCCGAAAACAGATTAGGAGATTGTATGAAAAAGAACGTTATCAAGAGGCTCACGATGTTGAGTCTGGTTTCAATGTTCAGTCTTTGCGCGGCGGTTGCATCCGCGAACGCGCAACTCAGTATCCCCATTAAGGCAAAAATCCCTTTCGAGTTCAGCGTGGGTGATAGGAAGCTTCCGGCCGGCGAATATCGCTTCATGCGTTTATCTGGGTCCTCTGATACCAAGACGATCTCGGTTATCGGAGTCGATACCAGCACACACTTGTTTCAGTCAACTTTTGCGGCTCGAGCTTCTATACCTAAGAACGAGTCCACATTGGTATTCCACAAGTACGGTGACCAATATTTCCTCGAACAGATTTGGACGGATGGTGAACAAGAGGGCACGCAATTGCCCGAGTCGCGAGGTGAGCGAACTATCCGCCAGCAATTAGCACAAACCCAGCAGAGCAATATGTCTGGGAAGGTGATGAAGGTCGAAACGGTCGACATCGTCGCCAGCTTGTTGTGAATTGCAAATTGTTGGCGGCCACTCCGGTTGGGGCAAAAGTGGATGACAACCACATAGCCCCGACTGGGGAGGGTGTGGTACAGGGACACCCGCGTAACGGACACCACACTCCAGCAGCCTGAAGGTGATTCTAATTCGGAGATCGATGCGTTGAATTTAATAGGGAGAAGACAATATGAGTCGTAGATTGATGCTTTTCGCTTTCGTACTTTGCTGTTCAGGAATTTCAACGCGGGTTGACGCTCAACAGATCAGTGAGACTTATCGCAAGGTAAATCCATCAGTGGTCATTGTTCACGTACAACAGAAGACAACGGCTTCTGATCCGCAAAAAGGCTTGGTCAGTTTGCCGAGCTTTGGCTCTGGGGTTTTGATTTCGACGGACGGCAAGATCCTGACTGCTGCACATGTGGTCCAGGCGGCTGACCAGATTAGCGTTGAGTTCTTTGACGGACAGCTTGTTCCGGCCCGCGTGGTCGCGACATCGGCCGCCGCCGATGTCGCCCTGGTGCAACTCGAACGAGTACCAACAAGTGCCGTGGTTTCAGTCATCGGCGATTCAAGCAAGGTCGAAGTGGGGGACCAGATTTTCGTTATTGGGTCACCGTACGGACTCAGTCACTCACTCACTGTGGGACACATAAGCGCTCGGTATGAGCCAAACAGCGTCGTTAGTCTCCCCAGAGACGCAGAGCTACTACAAACAGACGCCGCCATCAACAGTGGAAATTCCGGCAGTCCATTGTTCAACATGAGGGGCGAAGTGATTGGTGTCGCAACCAATATTCTAAGCCGCTCCGGAGGTTCGGAAGGATTGGGATTCGCCGTGACGTCAAAAGCAGCGAGTCAGGTTCTGCTGGAGAAAAAAACCTTCTGGTTCGGTTTGGACGGAATCCTAATTGAGGGTGATGTGGCAAAGGCGCTGAATCTGCCTCAAGCGGCAGGCATTCTGGTGCAACACATCTCCGAAGGGTCACTGGCGTGGCGTCAGGGTCTGCGAGCAGGAACTTTGCGCACATTGGTCGACGGTGAAGATATGCTACTGGGAGGCGATCTTCTGCTCGAGATAAATGGGATGCCGGTGACCGCGGCCGCGGGTGCGGTCGATCAGATTTACGCCAGTCTGAACCAGCTCAAAACGGGCGATAGACTCCGGAGCAAAGTACTCCGCGCCGGACAAGTAATCGAATTATCAAC